>CAMDCZ010000048.1 GCA_945890735.1 Bordetella parapertussis
GGGTTTTTCACGGCCTCGGGCTCTGTCAACAGCAAAGCGCCTTGGCCAAAATAATTCAGGGTCAAGCAAGGCATCACGACACCAAACCAAGCCAAACGAATCGGTCGTTTGCCGAAATGACCCATGTCGGCATACAAGGCCTCGCCGCCAGTGACACACAAGACCACCGCACCCAAAATCAAGAAAGTGGTGCCGGGTTGTTCCCACATGAACTTCAGCGCGTAATATGGGCTGATGGCCCACAAAATCGCGGGATTGCTGGCAATGTGGTAAACGCCCAAAACAGCAATGGTGAGAAACCAGGCCAAGGTGATGGGCCCAAAGAATTTGCCAATGCCAGCAGTACCGCGCTTTTGCACGGCAAACAAACACAGCAAGATGACCAAGGTGAGTGGAATGACTGCCTTCTTGAAATTAGGTGACACCACCTCCAAGCCTTCGACCGCCGAGAGCACCGAAATGGCCGGGGTGATCACCCCATCGCCGTAAAACAAACAAGTGCCAAAAATGCCCACCACCAGCAACACATGGCGTAATCGGGGTTTGTCGCGCACCGAAGAAGATGCCAAGGCCAACATGGCCACCAAGCCGCCTTCACCGTTGTTGTCTGCCCGCAGCACCAAGGTCACGTACTTAAGGGAAATGATGAAGGTCAAGGTCCAAAAAAAGATGGAGAGTATGCCCATCACGTTATCGGGCGTGAAATCCACATGCCCAGAACCGAAAACCTCTTTGATCGAGTAGAGGACGCTGGTGCCGATGTCCCCGTAAACCACCCCGATCGCGCCAAGGGTCAAGCCCGCCAAAGAGGATCTGTGGTTGTCTTGGGTTGCATGGCTCATAAGCACTTCAGGCGACCTGGCGTCACCATCACCAATGGGTGGGAAAGCCCAGAGTTTACCGATTTTGCAGTGCAGCAAAAGGGCTGGGGCTTACTCGTAGACCTCGGCGTTGGGGTCAGTGGACTCGAGCTCGTAGCTGGCGGCCAGCATCGCCAAGCGGGCGATCACGCCGTACATGTAAAACCGGTTGGGGGCACTCGCGCCTGGTTTCATGCCAGGTTGCGGTGTATGGGCACTTTGCTCAAAGGCCAAAGGCACAAAGCTGGCCCCCGGCGCATTCAGGTTCTCATCGATGCCGCGCTCGGCATGCACCCGGTAAAAACCACCCACCACATAGCGGTCCATCATGTAGACCACAGGCTCGGCCACGGCATCGTTGATGCGCTCGTTGGTTTGAACACCCTCTTGGATGATGACCTGGTTGACCTCTTGCCCGTCTTTGACCACGCTCATTTTGTTGCGGGTCTTGCGGTTGAGCACCTCCAGGTCTTTGACATCGCGCACCGTCATGATGCCCATGCCGTAGGTGCCATTGTCGGCCTTGACAATCACGAATGGTTTTTCGTAAATGCCAAATTCCTTGTACTTGCGGCGGATCTTGGTGAGCAACGCATCGACATTGGTTTGGAGACAGTCCATCCCCGTGCCCTCGGCGAAATTGACCTCGCCGCAGTGTGAAAACATGGGGTTGATCAGCCAAGGGTCGATGCCCAGCAGCTTGCCAAAGCGTTTGGAGGCCTCTTCGTAATTGGCAAAGTGCACGCTTTTGCGCCGCACACACCAACCCGCATGCAAAGGCGGCAACAGGTATTGCTCGTGCAGGTCCTCCAAGATGCCGGGGATGCCCGCGCTCAAGTCGTTGTTGAGCAAGATGGTGCAAGGGTCGAAGTCTTTCAGTCCCAGGCGGGTTTTGCTGCGGATGACCGGCTCGAGCTTGACCGTGTCGCCATTGGGCAACTCAATGACCGTGTCTTCCTTGATCTCGGGGTTGATCGAACCGATGCGCACATTCAGCCCGGCCATGTTGAAGATGCGGGCGAGTTGAGCCACATTGCTGAGGTAGAAGGAGTTGCGGGTGTGGTTTTCCGGAATGAGCAACAAGTTACGCGCTTCAGGGCAGATTTTTTCGATGGCGGCCATCGCCGCCTGCACAGCCAGCGGCAGCATCTCGGACGTGAGGTTGTTCCAGCCGCCTGGATAGAGGTTGGTGTCAACCGGGGCGAGCTTGAAGCCTGCATTGCGGATGTCGACCGAACTGTAAAAAGGCGGCGTGTGCTCCATCCACTCCATGCGGAACCAACGCTCAATGGCAGGCATGGAATCGATGATGCGCTGCTCGAGTTCGTTGATCGGGCCAGTCAGTGCGGTGATGAGGTGAGGAACCATGGGTTGATTGTCTGTGTGATGTGGATATCTGGGGGCGATTCTGACAGCTTCAAGCGACGGGGTTAAGACAGGCTGACAAAATAAGTACTCTGAAGTTGATACTGATTCAGTGTGGCTTTTTTGATTTTGGGAAACAGAGATGGGGTGAGCTTGGTTGTGTTGATGATCGGAGGGCTGGCGCTTACACTTTTGACATCGATAGATATTTCGACTTCGAAAGGATCGCAAAATGACTGAAGCTCAATTTCAAGTCATGATCGCCATCGGTTTTTTTATGGGCGATCGCCATCGCTGTTTTGTACTTTGAGGCCAGAGAAAAAAGCAAAACCGAAAACAAAGACAAGGGACTTTGAATCCCCTCAACTTGTTCAACAAAAAGTCAGACATTCCAACACAGGTCGTCAGGCAAGATTGGTTTGATCTGTGCAGACCAACGACTTGGTACGGAATCAACCCCGCACTTCCCCCGCGCCCAGCACCACATACTTCAGTGAAGTCAGGCCCTCCATGCCCACCGGCCCACGGGCATGGAACTTGTCAGTGGATATGCCAATCTCGGCGCCCAAGCCATACTCGAAACCATCGGCAAAGCGGGTGCTGGCATTGATCATCACGCTGGCCGAATCGACCTCGCGCACAAAGCGTTGGCCGTGCACATGGTTGAGCGTCAGGATGGCGTCGGTGTGGTGACTGCTGTAGTGGTTGATGTGGGCAATCGCCTCATCGACACCACTCACCACCTTGATGCTGATGATGGGGGCCAAATACTCCTCGAACCAGTCTTGCTCGGTGGCGTCTGTCAGCAACGCGCCTTTGACGCTGCTCAGCAAGGCTTTGCTCTCGGAGCAGCAACGCATTTCCACACCCTTGTCGGCAAACACTTGGCCGATGCGGGGCAAAAACCTCGCCGCCACACCACGCGCCACCAACAAGCTCTCGGTCGCGTTACAAGGGCTGTACTTTTGGGTTTTGGCGTTGGTCACCACGGTGAGCGCCATGTCGAGGTCACACGGATCGTCCACATAGCTGTGGCAATTGCCGTCCAGGTGTTTGATCACCGGCACCTTGGCGTCTTGGCTGATGCGCTCGATCAAGCCCTTGCCGCCACGCGGGATGATGACGTCCACATAGGCGGGCATGGCGATGAGTTCACCCACGGCCGCGCGGTCGGTGGTGGGCACGAGTTGCACGGCTTCAGGGGGTAAGCCCGCCGCTTGCAAAGCCTGTTGCACCATGTTTGCCAGCGCGGTGTTGGAGGCCAAAGCCTCTGAGCCGCCACGCAAGATACAAGCGTTACCGCTCTTGATGGCGAGTGACGCCGCTTCGATGGTGACGTTGGGGCGGCTCTCGTAAATCATGCCAAACACGCCAATCGGCACACGCATTTGACCCACGCGAATGCCGCTGGGCTGCTGGGTCATGCCGGTGATGCTGCCGATGATGTCGGGCATGACGGCGAGTTGCTCGCAGCCGATGGCGCAGGTCTCCAAAATCGGGGCGCTGAGTTTCAAGCGGTCGAGCATGGGCCCGTCCAAGCCATTGGTTTTGGCACGATCGAGGTCTTGTTGGTTGGCCTGAACCAAGGCTGCGGTGTTTTCGCGCAGCAGCGCCGCGAGTGCACGCAAGGCCGTGCTTTTGGCGGCAGCGCTGGCTTTGGCCATGGCCGCCGAAGCGGTTTTGGCGTGCTGGCCCATGGCCTGCATCAGTTCGGGGATGTTGTGCGCATTCATGCCATGATTTTGGCAGAGATGCCCTGTGCCCAATCTTGCAGGCAGAAACAGTGGCTTTGAGCAACCAGTGGCTGGCCAAGCGCAAACCTCAGCGTGCTTGGCAAGCCTTGCACAGCATCAGCGCCAAGCGCAACAAAGCTTGCCAGTTGTCGCTGGGCCAGTTCGGTTGTTTCAGGCCTTTGACGATGCCGTCCACCTGGTGCGCGCTTTGCAGCAAACGGTCCAAGGTGGCGGTGCTCAACTGCGGCAACACGCGCTCGAACAAACGCTCCTTGTTGCCCCACACACGCTGTTCGCGCAATACCTGGGGCAGTGGCCTGCCGGCAGACACCGCGTCTTTGACCCGTTTCAAAGCCCGGATGTCTTCGGCCAAGGTGAAGTGCACCAAGACCTCGGCCACACCCTCGGCTTGCAAACCATCCAGCATGCGCTGCACCCGCAGGTGCTGACCGGCCAACACCGACTCGGTCAGTTTGAACACGTCATAGCGCGCAACGTTCAAGACAGCGCGTTCAATGTCCTCGAAGGACAACTCGCCCTCGGGATACAGCAAGCCCAGCTTTTGAATTTCTTGGTGGGCGGCGAGCAAATTTCCCTCGACACGGTCGGCAAAAAACTGCAGGCTGCGCTGGCCTTCTTCGCCTTCGCGAACCCGCTGCTGCTGATGCGCCAGCCGGTGGGCGATCCATTCAGGCAGGACTCGGCGTTCAACCGGGTCGAGTTGCACCGACACGCCATGGGTGTCGAGCGCGGTGAACCAGCCACTGGTTTTGCTGGCCTTGTCCAAGCGCGGCAACAGCACCAGCGTCAGCACAGCGTCGTTGCCTGGCGCATCCTCGGCCAAGCGTTGCAAAGCCACGCTGCCTTCTTTGCCTGGCTTGCCGGACGGGATGCGCAAATCCAACAGCAGCTTGTCGGCAAACAAACTCATGGCGGCGCCCGCGGCCTGTACCTCACCCCAATCAAAATGCGCACCGGCTACCGTGAACACATGCCGCTCGGTATAGCCCTGGGCGCGGGCTGCCGCACGGATCATGTCAGCAGCTTCTTGCTGCAACAGAGGTTCGTCCCCGTGCAAGCAATACAGGCTGCGCAGGCCTTTGCTCAGGTGCTCTTGCAAACGGTTGCCAGCCACTTGCATGGCTAGGGCTGACGCAATGCGCCCAAGCGGCGCAGGATTTGCTGCACCAAATCAGCACGCATGTCACGGTAGAGCAACTGCTCTTCCGTCTCTTTGGACAGGGCGGAGGTTTCATTGAAACTGATTTCACGCTCTTGCACGATTTCGGTGTCCGGTATCCATTCATAACCATCTCGGGTGCGCAAACGAAACCGCACACGCAAGCGCAGCTGAAACTCACGCACCGCGCCCGTGGAGGTACGGCTGAGAATCAGCTTTTCAGGCAGCTCGGCCAGCAGGTCGAAAATCACGTCGGCACGCTCGATTTGACGCGGGTCGGTGATGACTTCGACTTGACCAGAGCCGGCGATGTTGCGTTTGAGCTCTTGGCCAAACACCGAGGCTTCTGGGATACCGGTGAACAAGGTTTTGAATGGGTACGCTGGTGCCTTGCGCAACTGAAAACCACATGCGCTCAACAGCCCCGCCAACCCAAGCGAACCCAGTCGTGTCAGGGCTTGGCGTTTGGCCAGCGACGTGGGCGATGTGCTGAATGGCTGATGCATCACAACACCACATTGACCAAGCGGCCAGGCACGACGATGATTTTTTTCGGTACCGCGCCCTGTGCTTGCTTGGTGAAGGCTTCGCTGACCAAGGCCGCTTGCTCGATGTCTTGTTGGCTGGCGCTGGCACTGACCTGGAGGGAACCGCGCAACTTGCCGTTGATTTGCAGCATCAGCTCGATGTGGTCGCGTTGCAAAGCGGTCTCGTCCACCGCTGGCCAGTGGGCGTCGAGCAGATCGCCTGTGCGCGCCGCATAGCCCAATTGGGCCCACAAGCCAGCGCTGATATGGGGACAGACTGGATAGAGCAAGCGCAGCAACACAGACACACCCTCGCACAGCACCGCGTGGTCGCCTTCACTGGCATCGGTCTGGAAATCTTCCAGCGCGTTGAGCAGTTTCATGCAGCCGGAAACCACGGTGTTGTATTGCATGCGCTCGTAATCGAAGCTGACTTGTTTGAGCACCACATGCACCTCACGGCGCAGGTCTTTGGCTTGCACACGCAAACTGGCCTGGCTGAAATCGCCCGCTGTCGCGGCTTTCAAAGCAGCTTGGTGTTTGACCGCGAAATGCCACACCCGGCGCAAAAAACGGTAGCTGCCCTCCACCGCCGAATCGTTCCACTCCAGCGTGGCCTCCGGCGGCGCGGTGAACATGGTGTAGAGGCGCGCAGTGTCGGCACCGTATCTTTCGATCAGGTCTTGCGGGTCGACGCCGTTGTTCTTGGACTTGGACATGGTGCCCACGCCCTCGTAGTCGATTGGCGTGCCCACTGGCAGGCGGCCATCGGCACTGTCGGCTTCGTTCTTGAGCCTGGCACCCACCACTTTGCCGGTCTCATCGAGCACATGCTCGACATCGTGCGGCCAGAAGTAGTCTTTGCCGCCTTTGGCGGTGCGGCGCGAATAAATGTGGTTGAGCACCATGCCTTGGGTGAGCAGCTTGCTGAAGGGCTCATCGACCTTGACCAGCCCCAAGTCACGCATCACCTTGGTCCAAAAGCGGGCGTAGAGCAGGTGCAGGATGGCGTGCTCGATGCCGCCGATGTACTGGTCCATGCCGCTGCCGCCCTTGGCCAGCTGTTGGTCACGCATCCAGTAATCTGCGCCCTCGCCCACCATGCCGTCGGCTTTGGTCGGGTCGCAGTAGCGCATGAAATACCAGGACGAATCCACAAAGGTGTCCATGGTGTCGGTCTCGCGCCGAGCGGGCTTGCCGCACACGGGGCATGTCACACCGGCGTGGAAACCCTCGTGTTTGTGCAATGGGTTGCCCGAGCCGTCGGGGATGCAGTCTTGCGGCAGCACCACAGGCAGGTCTTTTTCGGGTACCGGCACCGCGCCGTGTTCGTCGCAATGGATGATCGGGATCGGCGTGCCCCAGTAGCGCTGGCGGCTCACGCCCCAATCGCGCAAACGCCAAGTGGTTTTCTTCTCGCCCAAGCCTTTGGCCGCGAGCAGTTCGGCGACTTTGCTGGCGGCGGCTTTTGGGTTCAGGCCGTCGAGTTCGCCGGAGTTGACACAGGCGCCGTCTTTGGTGGCGTACCACTCTTGCCACTGGCGCTCGTCAAAGGTCTGACCCGCCACCGCCACCACCTGCCGGATCGGCAGTTCGTATTTGAGGGCAAACGCAAAGTCCCGCTCATCGTGCGCCGGCACACCCATGACCGCACCATCGCCATACGACATCAGCACGTAATTACCCACCCAGACCTCGACCTTCGCACCGGTCAAGGGGTGCGTGACGAACAGGCCCGTGGCCATGCCCTTTTTCTCTTGCGTGGCCAGCTCGGCCTCTGTCGTGCCGCCACCCTTGCACTCGTCCAAAAACGCCGCCAACGCAGGGTTGCTCGCAGCAGCATGCAGCGCCAGCGGGTGTTCAGCCGCCACCGCGCAAAAGGTCACCCCCATGATGGTGTCGGCACGGGTCGTGAAAACGTACATCTTGCCGTCACCGATCAAGGCACCCGAGGCATCGCGAATGTCGTGCGGGAAAGCAAAGCGCACGCCTTCGCTCTTGCCGATCCAGTTTTCCTGCATCAAACGCACCTTGTCGGGCCAACCGTTCAAGGTCGCCTTGGGGTTGCCCACCTGCACATGGTCCAGCAGTTCTTGCGCGTAGTCGGTGATCTTGAGGTAGTAGCCAGGGATTTCGCGCTTTTCAACCAAAGCGCCGGTGCGCCAGCCTTTGCCGTCGATGACTTGCTCGTTGGCCAACACGGTCTGGTCGACCGGGTCCCAATTGACCACTTGGGTCTTGCGGTAGGCCACGCCCTTTTCCAACATCTTCAAAAACAGCCACTGGTTCCATTTGTAATAGGTCGGGTCGCAGGTGGCCACTTCGCGCGACCAGTCGATGGCCAAGCCCATGGCCTGCATCTGCTTTTTCATGTACGCGATGTTTTCGTCGGTCCACTTGGCCGGCGGCACACCGTTTTTGAGCGCAGCGTTTTCAGCAGGCAGACCAAACGCGTCCCAGCCCATGGGCATCAAGACGTTGTAGCCCTTCATGCGCAAATGGCGCGTGAGCATGTCGTTGATGGTGTAGTTGCGCACATGGCCCATGTGCAGCTTGCCGCTGGGGTAGGGCAGCATGGAGCAGGCGTAGTACTTGGGGCGACGGGTGTCTTCGGTGACGCGATAGACATCGCCAGCGTTCCACTCGTTGCGCACAGACGTTTCAACGTCTTTGGGGATATAGGTGTCTTGCATGGGGCTTTGTGAGATACCCCTGCCGCGCTCAGTTGCGCAGGGGTGGGGATGAAGACGGGATTTTAGGCGCAGGCGTTTGCACCACCAGGGAGACGCTGCGCAACTCGGATTTCTGAATTTCAGCCATCACCTCGGCCACCCGGCCATAAGGCACGGCTTCATCCACCTGCAACTGCACCTGGGTGGCCAAGCCGTCGGCTGCGCGCAGGTTCAAGTCAGGCGCCAAACGGTCCAAAGGCACTGGCCGGGCATCGAGCAACAACTGGCCTTGGCTGTTGATCGACACGGTGGTGGCATCGGCCGTGGCGGTCGCTGCAGGGGCTTGGACCTGCGGCAAGGTCATTTGCAAAGCACCTGTCATCAAAGGCGCGGTGATGATGAAGATCACCAACAAAACCAGCATCACGTCGACCAAAGGCGTGACATTGATGTCGCTCATCGGTGCGCTGCTGGGGCTGGTGTCGAATTCGCCAAAGGCCATGGTGTCAGGGCTTGGCCGAGTCTTGCGCCATCGCGCGCAGGTCAAACACCAGGGCCTGCAACTCGGATTCCAATCGGGTCAAGCGGCGACCCAAGAGGTTGTAGGCCATGACCGCAGGTATCGCCACAGCCAGGCCCGCAGCTGTCATGACCAAGGCTTCTCCCACTGGTTGAGATACCTTGTCCAAGCTGTACTGGCCGGCACCCGCCAAACTGGTCAAGGCATGAAAAATACCCCAGACCGTGCCGAGCAAACCCACGAACGGCGCAGTCGCACCAATCGTGGCCAACAGGTCTTGTCCATACTGCAAGCGATAACGCAGCGGCGAGAGCGCATCGCGCAATTGCCGGGTCAGCTGGTCTTCGGCACTCGCACTGGCTGCCAAGGCGCCGGTGGGTTTGGCACGGGTGGCATGCAACAAGCCGGCAAAGAGTTGCCAAGCATCCAGCGCGGCCCATTGGGACTGCAGCTCTGGCCAATCATGGGCCAGCATCAAGCTGGTTTTGCAGGCTGACAAATCGCGCTTGGCCACATGCAACAAGACGGATTTATAGAGGATCAACATCCAAGCCATGACGGACATGGCGAGCAACACCCAAGCCACCAAGCGGGTCACCGCATCGCCTTGGGTAAGCAGGCCGAGGGCGCTCATGCGAGGGGGCGGATCGCTTCCAAGCCCAGCACATCGAACATGTCAAACAGGCCGCTTTGCTTGCCTGCAAGGAAACGCACCGCACGCAAGCTGCCGTGTGCATAGGTCGCACGACTGGACGACTTGTGGGTGATTTCGATGCGCTCGCCTTCGGTGGCAAACATCACGGTGTGGTCACCCACGATGTCGCCGCCGCGGATGGTGGAGAAACCAATGCTGTTGGCGACACGTGCACCGGTGTGGCCATAGCGCTCGTACACCGCGCAGTCTTTCAAGTCACGCCCCTGGGCTTGGGCAATGACTTCGCCCATTTTCAAAGCCGTGCCGGAGGGCGCATCCACCTTGTGCTTGTGGTGCGCTTCCATGATTTCGATGTCATAGCCACTGGACAAGGCTTTGGCCGCCATCTCCAGCAGTTTCAACGTGACATTCACGCCCACGCTCATGTTGGGCGCCATCACAATGCCGATGTCTCGGCTGGCCGCTTCGATCTCCGCCAGCTGGGCCGGGCTGAAACCGGTGGTGCCAATCACCATTTGCACACCCAAGTGGCGACAGGCGGCGAGATAAGCCATGGTGCCCTCGGGGCGGGTGAAGTCAATCAGCACCTTGGCTGGCTGCAAGCCGTGCGAGACATCTGCGGTGATCAACACGCCACAGGGGCGACCGGTGAAGCCCGTGGCATCCTCACCCAGGTGCGCAGAGCCAGCCATGTCCAGCGCACCTGCCAGTTGGCAATCGGGCGCCTCGGCGATGGCCTGGGCCAGCATGCGTCCCATGCGGCCGCTGGCACCGGCTATGGCTATCGGGTGGGGGGCTTGTGGGTTCATACAGCTTCAGCGGGTGATGGGTTCCAGGGGCGGGTATTTTTTGCGCGGGGCATCGGACTTGACGGTTTCTTCAGGGGCGATCTCGGGGGATGATTGGCGAAACTTGTCCAATTCAGCTGGTGTGGCCTGCAAACGGGGCACAGCCTTGCGGTCTTCCGGCACAGCAATGCGTTCGGCAAACTCGGCCTCGCTGGGCAAGTCTTCGGCTTCTACCCGTTCAAACCCGTCCTGGTTGAAAAACACCGACAGCTTGCGTTGCTGGGGCGCGGTACCTTGGCGACGGATGGTGAAGGCATAGTCCCAACGCTGGGCGTGGAACACGCTGGCGATCAAGGGCGTGCCCAAAATGTCTTTCACCTGATTGCGGTTCATGCCGGGCCGCAATGCTTGCACCTGCTCCTTGGAGACGAAGTTACCTTGAACCACCTCGAGCTGGTAAGGGGTGACTTTCTGCAAAGCGTTGGCCAGCGGGTCATCCAAGGCGGAACATGCAGCCAAAGAGCCTGCCAGCACAAGTGTCCAGCCGCGGGCCAGAGAGAGTCGCATTTGATTCATGATCGGGGTCAAGCAGGCTATGATGAATCCATTGTAACGACGGGTTTTCAACATGCCCTTGGGTGTGAAAGGCCACTATGCAGTCCATTGGTGATTTGAAAAATACGGGCCTCAAGGCCACCGTCCCTCGCTTGACGATCTTGGAGTTGTTCCAAAAAAGTCAGCAGCGCCACATGAGCGCCGAGGATGTTTACCGACTGGTGTTGCAAGAGCGTGTGGACATCGGGTTGGCCACGATTTACCGGGTTCTCATGCAGTTCGAGCAAGCTGGCTTGCTGACGCGCAGCCAGTTTGAAAGCGGCAAAGCGGTGTATGAACTCAATGAAGGGCAGCACCATGACCACCTGGTGTGCCTGGATTGCGGCCGGGTCGAAGAATTTTTTGACGCAGAGATCGAACAGCGCCAGCACGATATCGCGCTGGCCAAAGGTTTTGCGATTGCCGACCATGCCCTGAGCCTGTATGGACACTGCACCCGCAAGCCCTGCCCCTTCAAAGAAGCCGGCTGAACCCACTCAGTTGTCAGTGGGTTGGTTGTTCATCGCTTGTCGATGACGCTCCACGAATTTTTCATAGGTATTGATACCACGCAATTGCAAAATCGTGTTGCGCACCGCGGCTTCCACCAACACCGCGATGTTGCGTCCAGCCACCACCTGAATCACCACTTTGCGCACCCCAATGCCCAATACATCCTGCATCAAGGGTTCATGGGGCAGTCGCTCGTACTCGCGCTCCAGGGTTTCTTTGCGCACCAAATGCACGATCAATTTCAGCCGCATTTTGCGGCGGACCGCGGTTTCGCCAAAGATGGCTTGGATGTCGAGCAAGCCAATGCCGCGCACTTCCAACAGGTTTTGCAGCAGGGCCGGGCACCGTGCTTCGATGGTGGTTTGGTTGATGCGGTAGAGATCCACCGCGTCATCTGCCACCAAGCCGTGTCCACGGGAAATCAATTCCAAGCCCAGCTCACTTTTGCCCAAGCCGGATTCGCCGGTGATCAACACCCCCATGCCCAAAATATCCAAAAACACCCCGTGCAAGGTCAGTCGATCGGCAAAGTGCTTGGACAAGTAAGCTCGGAAAACATCAATCACGAACGCGGCCGAGTCTTGCGTCATGAACAATGGGATTTGTGCTTTCTCGCACAACTTCAACAAGGACGGCGGCGGGGTTTGGCCATCGGCCACCACCAGGACCGGTGGCTCCAAGGTCACGATTCGGTCGACACGCCTTTCCGTGACCGCCGGCTCACAATCTTGCAGGTAGGCGATTTCACGTTCGCCCAACACCTGCAGGCGGTAGGGGTGGATGTAGTTGAGGTAACCCACCAAATCTGCGCCTGAGCGGGCCATGCGCACCGCCACCTCGTCAAAGTGACGCTCAGAGGCGCCTTGTCCAGCAGCCCATTGCAAACCCAGCTTGTGGCGGAAGTCCTCAAACAAGACATCTGCACTGATGGCGGTGGGCTTCAAGGGGAAACAGTCAGGCGGTTTGGACGGATTGCCAGTTGCTGATCAGACCATGCAGTTGCAGGGCATCGTCACAGGCTTTGAGCTTGTCGCGCAACTGGACGTCACTCAACATCTCAGCGATTTCAGACAAGATTTCCAAATGTTTTTGGGTGGAGGCCTCGGGCACCAACAAGAAAATCATCAGGCTGACCGGCTTTTCATCGGGCGAATCAAAACCAATGGGTTCGCGCAAACGAAAAACGGCGGCCAGTGGTGACTTCATGCCTTTGATGCGGCCGTGCGGGATGGCCACGCCATAGCCCAATCCGGTCGAGCCCAGTCGCTCTCGGGCAAACAAGCTGTCGGCAACCATGGCTCGGCTCAAGCCGTGCAGGTTTTCAAACAGCAAACCAGCCTCTTCAAAAGCCCGTTTTTTACTGGTGGCGTCTACCTGCACAAGGGCTTGCGCAGTCGGCAGGATGGCAGCGAGTCTGTTCATGATTGGGGGCTGATTATGCACCCGAGGTGCCATGTCCAGCCAGGGCTGATATGTAGTTATAAAGCGCTATGGAAAGAAACAAAAAACCGCCTGACTGGCAGGCGGCTGGGCTGGTTTTCAAGGGTCAATTGAGAAATTCACGTTTGGCGCTGACATGGTGGTGGTCTTGTAAGCGGTCTTTGTGTCGCACCACTTGGCGGTCCAAGATATCAACCAGCTGGTCCACAGCGGCATACAGGTCTTCGTGGGCACATTCGGCAAACAGGTCGGAGCCTTTGACATGGATATTGCATTCGGCCCGTTGCCGCCCCTCTTTTTCCTTTTGGTTCTCCACCGACAACAGCACGCGCACGTCAACGACTTGATCGAAGTGTCGGGTGATGCGAACCAGTTTTTGGGTGACATAGCCACGCAGCGCTGGCGTGACTTCAAGGTGGTGACCGCTGATGGTTAAATTCATACGAACCCTCCAGATAAGCACCTGTGCCCTCATGCAGACCACACGCCTGAACAAAGACAGGTGAGTCCACTATGCACCCAGTTGTCAGAAAAAGCAAATGGCTGACAACACCACGCCCGGGGTTGATGTCTGCCGCTTTATCCCGCCTGGGCGGGGGCCGC
>CAMDCZ010000049.1 GCA_945890735.1 Bordetella parapertussis
TGAACGGCTTTTTCAACGTTTTTCACCGCGGTGCGGTATTTGGAGCGCAACGAGCTGTTGGCTTCGTTCAGTTTGACGTCTTGGCGGGCGCGTTTGCGGCCCGACGCCAGGCGTGGGTTCTTTTTCTTGGGTTTGGCTGAGGCCATGGAATTTCCTTTGAGGGTTTGAGGATGATGCTGGCAAAGCCGTTGATTGTAGCAAACCCAACAGCCACGGCCATTGGCAGGACGCTACACTCCAGCGGTGAGCCTGTTCAAGTCCGCCTCCACCGTCTCCCTGCTGACCCTGTTGTCGCGCGTCACCGGTTTCGTGCGTGAGACCCTGATCGCCAGTGCTTTCGGGGCCAACGCTGTCACCGACGCCTTTCGCGTGGCTTTCCTGATCCCCAATTTGTTTCGCCGCCTGTTCGCCGAAGGCGCATTCAGCCAAGCGTTTGTGCCGGTATTGGCCGCCACCCGGGCCGAGCAGGGTGACGCTGCCACCCAAGCCTTGATTGACAAAGTGGCCTCGGTGCTGGCTTGGGCCGTGCTGTTGACCAGCTTGCTGGGCGTGCTGGCCGCACCCGGCTTGGTTTGGCTGATGGCCAGTGGCTTGCAGCAATCGCCCACGGGCATGACCACTGCGATCAGCCTCACGCGGTACATGTTTCCCTACATCGCTTTCATGTCCATGGTGGCCTTGTCGGCGGGCATCCTGAACACCTGGCGGCGTTTTGCGGTGCCTGCGGCCACGCCCGTTTTGCTCAATGTCTGCATGATTTTGGCGGCCTGGCTGGGCGCGCCCTGGCTGGGCTCGAAGGGGGTGGAACCCATCTTTGCTTTGGCGGCCGGGGTCATGCTGGGCGGCGTGTTGCAGTTGGCGGTGCAAATCCCCGCGCTCAAGCGCCTCGGATTGCTGCCACGCATCGCTGTCTCGCCGCGCGGCTTGCGTGACGCTTGGACCGATGGCGGTACCCGGCGCATCTTGGGTTTGATGGGCCCGGCGTTGCTGGGCGTGGGCGTGGCGCAACTGTCTTTGCTGATCAACACCCAGATCGCCTCTTACATGACCCCCGGCAGTGTGAGTTGGGTCAATTACGCCGACCGCTTGATGGAGTTTCCGATTGCTTTGCTGGGTGTGGCCTTGGGGGTGGTGTTGATGCCGCAGCTGTCAGCCGCCAAAGCCAGTGGCGACAGTGCGCATTACAGCGCCATGCTGGACTGGGGTTTGCGGCTGGTGCTGCTGTTGGCTTGGCCTTGTGCGGTGGCCCTGTTGGTGTTTGCCAAGCCCTTGGTGTCTGTGATCTACCACTATGGCGCGTTCACTGCACAGGATGTGCTTCAAACCACGGCGGCTTTGACCGGCTATGGGGTGGGCATCTTGGGTTTGGTGGCGATCAAGGTGTTGGCACCTGGTTTTTTTGCGAACCAAGACACCCGCACCCCGGTGCAAATCGCGGTGATGGTGTTGGTGTTCACCCAAATCCTGAACTGGCTGCTGGTGCCGCATTTGGCGCATGCCGCGCTCACCTTGTCGATTGGGCTTGGGGCTTTGCTCAACGCCCTGAGTCTGCTGATAGGTTTGCGGCGTCAGGGCAAATACCAGCCATCGCAGGGTTGGTTCAAATTGATCCTGCAAGTGGCATTGGCTTCGGCGGTGTTTGGGGGGCTGTTGTTCGCGGCAGCTCAGCACTGGGACTGGACAGGATTGCAGTCCCAAGCGCTTTGGCGAGTCGGTTTGATGACCGCAGTGCTGGCCGGCGCAGGTGTGGTTTATTTCGCTGTTTTGAGGGGTCTTGGTGTGGACTTGCGTGCGCTTTGGCGGCGCTGAAGGCATGATCCGGTCATGAACTACAAATTACAGTTGCCCAGCGCCTTGGACTATTTCACCACTTTGGTGCAAAGCGATGACGAGTTTCCTTTGCTAGAGACCGCCGTCAGCCTGGCCCAAGATGAATACCCCAGTCTGGACATCCAGCAGGTGCTGGGAGAGGTTGACCAACTCAGCGCCAAGCTCAAACGTCGTTTGATGCCAGAGGCTGACCCTTTGGACAAGCTGCGCGCTTTGAACCAGTTGTTCTACGAGGAACTGCGTTTTGCGGGCAATATCAACCACTACGACGACCCCAACAACAGCTACCTCAACCGGGTGTTGGAGCGGCGTTTGGGCATCCCGATCAGTTTGGCGGTGTTGTGGCTGGAATTGGGGCAGAGCGTGGGTTTGAAGGTGCACGGGGTGGGCTTTCCTGGCCATTTTTTGGTCAAGCTGGACTTGACTTACCCGCAAGAAGGGCATGTGGTGCTCGACCCGTTCAGCGGTGAATCATTGAGCCGCGATGACTTGGCGGAGCGTTTGATTCCTTGGCTGCACGGCGCCAAACCCGGCAGGCCCAATGCGGTGTCTGACGATGCGCTGGCGTTTCACCTCGAACCCGCCACACCGCGCGACATCATCGCGCGCATGCTGCGCAATTTGCAAGAAATCTACCGTCGCTTGGGTGACCAAGCGCGGTTGGGCAAGGTGCAGGCGCGCTTGGCGGTGTTGTTGCCGGACTGAGCGGGTTCGTTCTGCTGGGCGGCATGCGATTGCCGCTCTCAAAATATCGGCATTTACTACTCACAATAAAACCCAGCATTCAACAGCTTGGTCAATGAAATGGGTTAAATTGCCCCCCATTTCGGCATGGGATTGAGAAGCCCTTTGTATAAAGAAAAACCAAATGCTTGATGTCAAAAGCCACTTAAGCGCCAAAGCATGGGCATGGTTTGCAGGGTGGCTGATTTATACATCCCTGTTGATGATGTGGATGGCTTACAGAGACTCCCCTTGGTTGTTGTCGCTGTGCAGGGGGGGGTGATGCTCAGCATGGGCTTATTCAAAACCGAATCCATTTACGACGATTCGCTGCGCCAATACCGAATAAACGCTGACCAGATCATGGTCAAGATGAATGTTTTTTTGACCTGCGTCTGTTTTGTCATTGCCCCGCATCGAGACACCTGGGATGCCGCTTTGCTGCTCTGCTTGCCAACCCTTTGGCTGTCTGACCAACTGGCCAAAAAGCGCCCGGGGGCGTTGATCACACGCCTTTACATGGCCTGTGCTTTCATGATGTACACCAGCATCATCATTCATCAAAGCGGCGGGGACATTGAAGCGCATTTTTCGGCTTTTGGTTTGATTGGCATATTGCTGTATTACCGCGATTGGCGAACGATCCTGGTGGCAACGGTATTTATTTATCTGCAACATTTGGTGGTGGGGTTTGGACAAACGCTGGGATTGCCCATCTATGTTTTTGACACGGCTGACTTTTGGTCTGTTTTTGCACTGCATGTGGCTTATTTTTTGCCATTCGTTGCCATGATGGGTTATTTGTCTGTTTGGTTGAGAAGAGAGGGTTTTGAACAGAACCGCATCATCCATGAAAGCCATCAACGCGAGCTGGCATTGCGCGAAATGATGGACAAGGCCGAGGTGGCAAACCGCGTCAAAAGTGAAATATTGGCCAACATGAGCCATGAAATCAGAACGCCGCTCAATGGCGTAGGCGGCATGATCCAACTGGCTTTGGACTCTGATTTAAACAAACATCAAAGAGAACTGCTTGAGACAGCCAAGCACTCATCTGAATATTTATTGAGCGTCATCAACAACATCTTGGATTATTCCAAAATCGAATCTGGCGCACTGGACATCACCAGCACGCCAACGGATGTGGTGGATTTGTTGGGCACTGTCCGGCTCTTTTTCGAGCCTTCTGCGCGTGAAAAAGGACTGGATTTATGCACAGATTTCGAGGGTGTCCAGGCCCAAGACCTGTTGCTCGATGCCGTTTTGTTGCGCCAAATACTCACCAACCTGATTGGCAACGCCATCAAATTCACCCACCAGGGGTTTGTCAAAGTGAGCATGCAAACGCCAGCGTGCCATCCAACGTCACCCGTGATTTTGCGCATTCAGATTGAAGATTCGGGCATCGGTTTCGATCCGGCATTGACCGAATCCTTGTTTTCACCCTTTATCCAAGCAGACAGTACCTTGAGCCGTGGGTATGGCGGAACCGGGTTGGGTCTCTCCATTACCCGAAGCCTTGTTCACAAGATGGGTGGCGAAATCAGCTGTCAGAGTGCACCGGGTGCGGGCTCGATTTTCACGGTCACATTGCCTTGTTCGTTGGCTGATCCGTTGATTCAAGACCCGCCCGATAAAGCGCCACCAACCCCGCCGTCTGCGGCAACCCGATTGACTGTTCTTTTGGCGGAAGACCACCCGGTGAATCAAAAACTCATGGTGCTCATGCTGACCAAGCTGGGACATCAAGTGACGGTGGCTGAAAATGGCAAAGAGGCGCTGGCGCATTTGGCCCTCAGACCATTTGACTTCATCTTGTTGGATGCCATGATGCCCGTCATGGATGGGCTTGAAATGCTGACCGCGTTGAGAGACAAAGAAGCCAAAGAGGGCGGTCACTGCCCGGTGATCATGGTGACCGCCCATGCCATGACCGGGGACAAAGAAAAATACCTCTTGGCGGGCGCTGATGGCTACTTGTCCAAACCTGTGTCTGTGCAAAGTTTGCAGGCTGTGATGGCACAGGTCTTGGGTGTTGCAGCCTGACGCACAGGCGGGTTTCAGTGGCTTGCTGACAGCACGACCGCCGGGCCGCTGCCGCGTTCGGTGATCACACCCACCCGATAAACCTCTTCGCCCAGACCAGTCAAGGTTTGGGCACACGCATCCGCCTGTTCGGCAGCCAGCACCAGCACCATGCCAATGCCGTTGTTGAAAGTGCGGCACATCTCGGCTTCGTCAATGCCTGCGGTGGCTTGCAGCCAGCCAAACAGCTCGGTGCGCGGCCAACTGCTGCGCGCCAAATGCGCCGAGCAGTTGTCAGGCAGCACGCGTGGGATGTTCTCGGTCAAGCCGCCGCCCGTGATGTGGGCCAAGGCTTTGACCGGGTGTGCCTTCAAGGCGGCCAGTACCGATTTCACATACAAGCGGGTCGGGGCCATCAAGGCTTGTTTGAAAGGCTGACCGTCCAGGCTGGCGGGTAAATGCGCACCGGCTCGCTCGATGCATTTGCGCACCAGGCTGAAGCCGTTGGAGTGCACACCGCTGGACGCCAAGCCCAGCACCACGTCGCCGGGCTTGACGTCTTTGCCGGTCAATATCAGCGACTTTTCCACCACACCCACGGCAAACCCTGCCAGGTCGTATTCGCCAGCGGGGTACATCCCCGGCATTTCTGCGGTTTCGCCACCAATCAGGGCACAACCAGACAGCTCGCAGCCCTTGGCAATCCCGCCCACCACAGCAGCGGCCGTGTCAACATCGAGCTTGCCGCAGGCGAAGTAGTCGAGGAAAAACAGGGGCTCTGCGCCTTGCACCAGCACATCGTTGACGCTCATGGCCACCAAATCGATGCCCACGGTGTCGTGCATTTGCCATTCAAAAGCCAGTTTCAGCTTGGTGCCCACGCCATCGGTGCCGCTGACCAGCACAGGCTCTTTGTAGTTTTTAGGCACCTCGAACAAGGCACCAAACCCACCAATGCCCGCCAAGACGCCTTCGCGCATGGTTTTTTTGGCCAGGGGTTTGATGCGTTCAACCAGGGCATCACCAGCGTCGATGTCAACGCCGGCGTCTTTGTAGGAAAGGGGAGTGTTCATATGCGCAGGGCGCGGATGCGCCAAAGGGTCGGTCGATAGAATCGGGGGATTCTAATTGCCGGGTCTCCCGCTGCCTGATGCTCACATCCCCTGACAACCGTTGGTACGCCGCCTGGCTGTTCATCCTGGCTGCCATGCTTTGGCTGCTGTGGTGGCTCGCCCCGGTCTTGGCCCCGTTTTTGATCGCTGCGGTGATGGCCTACATCCTGTCGCCTTTTGTCTCGCAATTCGACAAGTGGCTGGGTGGCAAGTTGCCCAAGGTGCTGTTGGTGGTTTTGGTGGAGTTGGTTTTCTTGCTGGTGCTGCTGGCGGTGGTGGCCATGGTCTTGCCGGTGTTTGTCAAAGAAGCCGCGCGCATCCAAGCCCAACTGCCCACCTTGTTGACGCAATTGCAAAACCACCTTGGACCTGCCTTGGCCAGTCTGGGCATTGACATCAGCATGGACCCTCAGACGCTCAAGTCTTTTTTGAGTGTCCACGTGGCTTCTCTTTGGGAAAACGGGCTTTCATCCTTGCTGAGCTCTTTGCAAATCGGTGGCAGTGTGGCGCTGGCTTTGATTGGCAACCTGGTGCTGATTCCCGTGGCTTTGTTCTACCTTCTGCTCGACGGAGACCGTGTGTTGTCTCATCTGCGTGATTGGTTGCCTCTGAAGGCCAAGGACAGCGTGGCGGATTTTGTGAAAGAGGCCGATGCCGTGCTGAGCGAATACGTGCGCGGTCAGCTGATGGTCATGTTGATCATGTCAGTCTATTACTCGCTGGGCTTGTCCTGGTTTGGTCTGTCGGTGGCCTGGCCGATCGGCATCTTCACTGGCTTGGCGGTGTTTGTGCCTTATTTGGGTTTTGGTGTGGGCTTGTTGTTGGCAGCATTGGCTGGCTTGCTGGAGTTGCCGCCCATGCAAGCGGGCATCATGCTGGCGGTGGTGTTTGGCCTGGGGCAATTCATCGAGAGCTTCATCTTGACCCCGCGCTTGATTGGCGAGCGCATCGGTCTGCACCCACTGGCCGTGATTTTTGCTTTGTTGGCTTTTGGTCAGTTACTGGGCTTCGTGGGCGTTTTGATCGCCTTGCCTGCCAGCGCGGTGTTGTTGGTGGCCTTGCGCCGTTTGCGCACCCGGTATTTCAGCAGCCGTCTGTATGCAGGCTGATACGCCATGAAGCAAATTGCGCTCGACATTGGTGTGTCGGTGGGTCCCAGTTTGGTCAATTTCTTCCCCGGCCACAACGAAGCCGCTTTGGCGCACATTCAACTGTGGATGGCGGGCAGCACGCGTTCGCCGGTCCCCACCTATTTATGGGGCGAGCACGGGTGCGGCAAGACCCATTTGCTCAGAGCGGTTGCCGAACACATCAGGGCCAGCGGCGCGGCCGTGGGTTGGCTCGACACCAGTGCCGATCAACCGCCGGCTTTCAATCCCGCCTGGGAGGTCTTGGTGTTCGATGATGTGCACCACTTCTCGGCTGTGCAACAACACGCCGCCTTCAACTGGTTTGTGAACGCGGCCACGCCGGGCGCCTCCCGCCAGCCCTGGGTGTTGGCGGCGGGTACCGTGCCACCGCAAGACCTGCATTTGCGCGAAGACCTGCGAACCCGTTTGGGCTGGGGGCATGTGTTTCACCTGCAACTGCTTGACGACAACGAACGCCGCGAAGTGCTTTTGCGCCATGCACAGGCTTTGGGCATGACGCTCAACAGCGATTTATTGGATTACCTGCTGTCGCGCTTCAGCCGCGACCTGGGTCATTTGATGGACTTGTTGCAACGCCTGGACACGTTTGCATTGCAAACCCAGCGTCCCCTGACCATCCCCCTGTTACGGGCCATGTTGGATGAGCTGTGAACCATGAAACTGGCGCTGTTTGACCTGGACCACACCCTGCTGCCCCTGGACTCCGACCAGTCATGGGGAGAGTTCACCTTGTCCTTGGGTTGGGTAGACCCTGTGACTTTCAAAGCGAAAAACGACGGGTTTTACGCCGACTACCAAGCGGGTTGCTTGGACATCCACGCCTACGTGCGGTTTTCAACCGCCGCCGTTCGCCAAAAAGGCCATGCCGCGGCCAACGCCGCACACGCGCTATTCATGGACCAGGTGATTCGACCAGCCATCTTGCCGGCTGCGCTGGCGCTGGTGGACGAGCATCGCCGCCGTGGCGACACCTTGGTGATGGTCACCGCCACCAACGAGTTCGTCACCCGGCCGATTGCCCAGGCCTTTGGCATGGAGGTCTTGTTGGCGGTTGAGCTCGAACGCGATGCGCAAGGATTGTTCACCGGAGAAATCTTGGGTGAGCCCACATTGCGCGAGGGCAAGGTGATTCGGGTGGCACAGTGGTTGGCCACACAAGGTTTGACCCTGGCCGATGTGCACGCTACGTTCTACAGCGACTCTATGAACGATTTGCCCTTGCTGGAGAAGGTGCAAACCCCGGTGGTGACCAATGGCAGTCCGGCTCTTCGACAAATCGCGGTGGCACGTGATTGGCGTATCCTCGACCTTTTCGAGAACCCATGATTAAAAAAATTATCGACCGCTTGTTGGGCAAACCCAGCACCGCTGGCAAGGCCGGCTTTGGCAAACGCCGCGTCATCAGCGAAAAAGAACACCGCATCGACCATGAACTGGTGGACGAACGTGCATTGCATGTGGTGCGTACCCTGCAAGAGCGGGGTTTTGAGGCCTACATCGTGGGCGGCGCGGTGCGTGACTTGTTGGTGGGTTTGAAGCCCAAAGACTTTGATGTGGCTACCAATGCCACGCCTGAAGAGGTCAAGGCCTGTTTTCGCCGCGCCTTCATCATTGGGCGGCGGTTTCGCATCGTGCACGTGGTGCATGGCCGAGGCCGCGACCATGAGGTGATCGAGGTGTCCACTTTCCGCGCCTACCTCGACAGCCAGGATGCGGCGCAAGTCAGTGGCAACGAACGCACCAGCAAAAAAGCCCTCTCCAACATGACCCACGCGGTGGACGCCAGCGGGCGGGTGCTGCGCGACAACGTCTGGGGTCCCCAAGACGAAGATGCAGCCCGCCGGGATTTCACGGTCAACGCCATGTATTACGACCCGCACACCGGTGACGTGATTGATTACCACCATGGCTTTGAAGACGCCCAAAAACGCGTGATCCGCATGATCGGCGACCCGGCAGCGCGTTACCGCGAAGACCCAGTGCGCATCATCCGCGCGGTTCGCTTCTCCGCCAAGCTCAACCAATTGGGTTTCAAACTCGAAGCCCGCACCGCCAAGCCCTTGAAAGCCATGTTGCAGCTGCTGGCCGATGTGCCGCAAAGCCGTCTGTTCGATGAAATGCTCAAGCTGCTGCAAACCGGGCATGCCTTGGCCAGCATCCAGCAGTTAAAAGCGCTTGGTTTGGCTCAAGGCATTTATCCCCTGCTGGATGTGGTGGTCGAGCGCGCGGACACCCCATTTGTGCGTGCCGCGTTGCAAGACACCGACCGTCGTGTTGGCGAAGGCAAACCCGTGGCGCCCAGCTTTTTGCTGGCCTGCGTGCTGTGGGCGGATGTGCGTGAAGGCTGGCAAGCCCGCGCTGGTCAAATGCCGATATACCCCGCGCTGCAAGAAGCCATTGAAGACGTGTTCAATGCGCGCATTGGCGATGTGTCTGGCCGAGGCAAGTTGGCAGGTGACATGCGCGAGATTTGGACCCTGCAACCGCGTTTCGAGAAGCGCACCGGCAGTGCCCCGTTTGGTCTGGTCGATCAAGCGCGCTTTCGGGCGGGATTTGACTTTTTGTGCCTGCGTGCTGAGGTGGGTGAAATCGACATGGAATTGGCCGACTGGTGGGAAGAGTTTCAACATGCCAATGACGATGCCCGCCTCAGTTTGATTCAAGCAGTTCGCGCCGCGCCCCGCGCGGTCCGCGCCGACGCTGGTGAAGCGCCCCGCAAGCGCACCCGCCGCAGGCGCAAACCTGCAGGCGGCGCAGCCGATGGCAGCCCAGCCTCGTGAGCCAGTCAGCGCCTTCGTGGCGCTGGGGGCCAACTTGGGTGACCCGGCTCAAGCCGTGACCCATGCTTTGTCAGGCTTGGCGCAACTTCCGCAGACCCGCTTGTTGGCCGCATCCTCACTCTACGAGAGCGCGCCGCTTGAGGCCGAGGGTCCGAGGTATGTCAACGCGGTTGCCGCACTGAGCACCGCATTGAATGCGCATGAACTGTTGCAAGCCCTGCAGGCCATGGAGCACCAAGCAGGCCGGCAACGCAGTGTGCAAAACGCGCCACGCACCTTGGACTTGGATGTGCTGTTTTACGGGGAAGCCCGCATCGACTCTGCTTGGTTGACCGTGCCTCACCCCCGCTGGCGGTCACGGGCATTTGTGTTGTGGCCTTTGCAGGAGATCGCGCCAGAGCGCGTGGACGCCCAGATGCTGGCGCGGGTGGCTGATCAGTCGATTGGCCGCTCAGCTTCGGTGATTTGCGACTCGAAATAGCGCTGAAAACCATAAGCCAAACCCGACAACATGGCTGTGGTGCCCACCACCATGGACAGCACCAAGGCGATGATGGTGAACCAATTGGTTGAGCCTGCAGAGGACTGCGGCTCAGCCTCTGGGTTGTAACGCTGGTTCCAATTTTCCGCAGACATCAGCCCCCAGATAAGCGCATGCATGGCGCTGGCCGCGATGGTCAACCCCAAAATCGGCAACAACCACCAACTCAGAGGGTCGTCCAAGCCCATGGTCTCCGCCCGCTCAAACCCGTAAAGGCCCAGAAAAGTCAGGATCACCATGATCCATCCCCCGGTGTCTTTCAGGCCAAACATGTAAAACCGATTCAGGCCCAAAGGCCCCAAGACCAAGCTCAGCCAAGTGGCCACTGTTTTGTTTTTCATGGGTGTGATTATCTGCTTGAAAGGGGGCAGGGCGCCGGCCCGGTGGCGGTAGCTGCTTGGCGGTCTATAATCTCAGGCTTTTCAGCGAGCGCTGGCCGGGTGGTCAAGTCGCGTGTCTCATCGCTGAATCAAAGTCTGCACCCAAGGATAAACCATGGTCGTCATCCGACTTTCTCGCGGCGGTTCTAAAGCCCGCCCGTTTTTCAACATCGTCGTCGCCGACAAACGCGTTCGTCGCGATGGTCGCTTCATCGAGCGCGTGGGTTTTTACAACCCGATCGCTGCCGGTGGCGAAGAGCGTTTGCGCATTGCCCAAGACCGCCTGAGCTACTGGGTGGGCGTGGGTGCACAAACCTCCTCCACTGTTGACCGTTTGATCAAACAGGCCGGCAAAGCAGCCGCCTGAACGCCAAATGCAGCCCGCTTGGGAGCCTGCTGAATTACCAGCGGACGCCATCGAAGTCGGGCGCATTTTGGATGCTTGGGGGCTCAAGGGCTGGGTCAAGGTCCTCCCCCACAGCGCTTCGCCTGAAGCGCTGTTTTCTTCCAAACGCTGGTTTTTGCAGCCCAACGAGCGCGGCGCTTCGCCTTTCGCAGGCACGGTGTTGCTGCGCATCCGCGAAGCCAAAGAGCATTCCGACAGCGTGGTCGCTTCGGCCCACGACCTGAACGACCGAGATGTGGCCGAGAGCCTCAAGGGTGCGCGCGTTTTTGTGCAGCGTTCGTCGTTTCCTTCCACCGCCACCGATGAGTACTACTGGGTTGACCTGATCGGCTTGACCGTGCGCAACCGAGAAGGCGTCACACTGGGCATGGTCAAAGAGCTGCTCTCCACCGGCCCACAAACCGTGTTGGTCCTGACCCAAGACAACCCCGATCCGGCTGGCAAGCCCCTGGAACACATGATCCCTTTTGTCAACGCATTCATCGACCAAGTGGATTTGCCAGCCAAGCTCATCCTGGTCGATTGGCAAGCCGATTACTGAACAGCAGGCCATGCGGGTTGACATCATCACTTTGTTTCCCGAGCTGATACAAGCCTTCTTGACCGTCGGCGTCACCCGCCGTGCCTACGACGGTGGTTTGGTGCAAGTGCATTGCTGGAACCCGCGTGACTTCACAGACGGCCCTTACCGCCGCGTCGACGACCGCCCGTTTGGTGGCGGCCCGGGCATGGTCATGATGGCTGAGCCCTTGGCGGCATGCCTGCAAGCCATTCGAAACGAGCGTGGGCAAGACCGCCAGACCGCGCCCCTGGTGTATTTCTCGCCAGTGGGTCAGGCTTTGTCGCAAGCGGTGGTTACCCAAGCCGCGGCATCTGCCGGGGCTGTCTTGCTGTGTGGGCGCTACGAGGGCGTGGACCAGCGCTTCATTGACACCCATGTCGACTTGCAAATCAGCCTGGGCGACTTCGTGCTCTCCGGCGGCGAATTGGCGGCCCTGGCCTGGCTGGACGCGGTGGCCCGCTTGCAGCCTGGGGTGTTGCACGACGAGGAAAGCCATTTGCAAGACAGTTTCACGCCAGCCTTGAGCGGCTTGCTGGACTGCCCCCATTACACCCGGCCCGATACCTGGCAGGGGCAGGGCGTGCCAGCACCCTTGGTGTCGGGGCACCATGCCCAGATCGCCCAGTGGCGACGCGCTCAAAGTCTCTTGCTCACGGCCAGCCTGCGTCCTGCGCTGATCGAGCAGGCCCGGGCTCAGGGCTTGCTCGATGCCCTGGACGAAAAAACCCTCAAGTCCGCTGAGTAGGTCTGCAAGCCTGGATGGGGGCTGTCGGGGGTGGCTGGCTCAGGCTGGTTATAATGTTGGGCTCTGATCCTCTGGATGGCCGCCCGTGAATGACAAGTCATCACAGGCCTTTTGTGTAGCGCATCCATGATCGTTGTGAGGAAATCATGAATCTCATCCAAATCCTGGAACAGGAAGAAATCGCCCGCATGGGCAAAAAAATCCCCGTTTTCGCGCCTGGCGACACCGTCGTGGTCAGCGTCAACGTGGTTGAAGGTACCCGCAAGCGGGTTCAGGCCTTCGAAGGCGTGGTGATTGCCAAGCGCAACCGCGGCATCAACAGCAACTTCATCGTTCGCAAAATGTCCAGTGGCGAAGGCGTGGAGCGCACGTTCCAAACCTACAGCCCCTTGATCGCTGGTATCGAAGTCAAGCGCCGAGGTGATGTGCGTCGTGCCAAGCTTTACTATTTGCGCGATCGCAGCGGCAAGTCTGCGCGTATCAAAGAAAAGCTCACGGCCAAAGCCACACCCGCTGCAGCCAAGTAAGCAGGGTTTGACCCAGCCACAGGCCGCCCCAGTTCACGCTGCGGCGGCTTTTTCATGACCAACCCGCCCACACCCTTTGTCTCCCTGACGCAAATTCCCGACTTTTCCCCTGAATTGGCCGAAGTCTTGGGTGTGGATGACCATTTGCCGCAGATACCGGTCGAGCGTTTGCAAGCGCCATCCTTGCGCGCGTATTTCGCTGATCCACCAGCCTGGGCCACACCGATCCACGAACCGCCCATGACCCAGCGCGTGCCTGCACCTGCGTCGGTGTTGTTGGGCATCGTCATGCGGGCCGAGCCCATGGTGTTGCTGACCCAGCGTACCGCCCACCTGTCCAACCACTCAGGGCAAATAGCCTTCCCAGGCGGGCGGCAGGACCCGCAAGACAGCGACGAGATCGCCGCAGCTTTGCGCGAAGCCCATGAAGAAGTGGGGTTGCACCCCCAGTTTGTGCATGTGTTGGGTTGCCTGCCCCTGTATGTCAC
>CAMDCZ010000050.1 GCA_945890735.1 Bordetella parapertussis
TCTGGCCTTTGGTGCGCGACTTTTGGAAAGAGTCGGGCTTTGTGTTTGTTCGCGAAGAACAAAAACTCGGGTTGATGGAAACAGACTGGGCTGAAAACCGCGCCAAGCTCCCGCAAGACTTCATCCGCCGCAATTTGGGCAAGGTGCTCGACAGCCTTTACTCCACCGGCGAGCGCGACAAATTCCGCATCCGCTTGGAGCGCACCACCAACAACCACACCGAGTTGTTTGTCAGCCATCGCGGCATGATCGAGGTCTACGCCGACACCTTGTCTCGCTCAACCAAGTGGCAGCCGCGCCCGAACGACCCGGAGTTGGAAAAGGAGTTTTTGCGCCGCATCATGGTCAAACTCGGCCCGGCCAACCCGAACGCAGTCAACGCCTTGGATCAAGCCTCAGTCAACAGTGCCAGCAAGCTCATCGAAGTCGCCGGTAAACCCGCTGTCACTTTCAACCAGGGTTTCGACATCACTTGGCGCCGTGTGGGTGTGGCCCTGGACCGCAATGGCTTCACGGTCGAAGACCGTGACCGCAAGCAAGGCATCTACTACGTCCGATTTGTGGACGTGGGCAACGGTGAAGAAGAAGGCTTTTTCAGCAAACTTTTTGGCAGCTCCAAAGAAGCTGCGCTGGGGCCGCAGCAATACCGATTGAAGATTGACAGCGCGAACAACACCAGTTCAACCATCCAAATCCTCAATTCCGCTGGTCAGGCGGATGATTCGCCAAACGCCAAAAAGATTGCCCAGTTGCTTGTGACCGAACTGCAATAAAGCACTGTGCTGCGGTTTAAAAACCTGGGCAGCGGCAGCGCGGGCAACGCCACCTTGGTTGAAGCCCACTGCGGCAACCAAGTCTCACGCCTGTTGATCGACTGCGGGCTGAGTGTGCGGGAGCTGGGCAAACGCCTGTCCCAAACTGACTTGGGCATCGAGGACATCGATGCGGTTTTCATCACCCACGAGCATGCCGACCATGTCGGTCACGCCCGCGCCTTTGCCCTGCGCACCGGTGCACGGGTATGGATGAGTCAAGGCACGGCTTTGGCTTGCGAGGTCGCCCAGTGGGGCTTGCCCAGTGAGCAATGCCAACTGGCTCGCGATGGGCAAGCGCTTTCGATCGGCGCCTTGCAATTGAACCCGTTCACGGTGCCACACGATGCACGTGAACCGTTGCAATTGCGCTGCACCGACGGAGATGTGCATTTGGGGGTATTGACCGATTTAGGCCACGGCAGCGCCCATGTTGTCCAGGCACTGCAACACTGCAACGCATTGCTGCTGGAATGCAACCACGACCCGGAACTGTTGGCCCATTCGAGCTACCCGGGTTTTCTCAAAAAACGCATTGCCGGACCGCAAGGCCATTTGTCCAACCTCGAATCGGCTGACCTGGCCCGCGCCCTGCTGCATCCCAGGCTCAACCTGATCGTGGCCGCCCACCTGAGCGAGCGCAATAACCGGCCGGCACTGGCGCAAGAAGTGTTGGCGCAGGCAGCTGGGTGCCAGGCGCATGACATCGAGGTCGCTGACCCCCTCACCGGCACCGACTGGTATCAGGTGCACTGATCAGGCCAAAAAAAAGCCACCCGAAGGTGGCATTTTCTGACAGCAGAAAAAAATTACTTCTTTTCTTCAGCAGGCGCAGCAGCAGGCGCTTCAGCAGCAGGTGCGGGAGCAGCAGCAGGTGCTTCAGCAGCAGGTGCGGGAGCAGCAGCAGGTGCTTCAGCAGCAGGTGCTGGGGCTTCTTCTTTTTTACCGCAAGCGACCAAAGCGGAGGCCAACAATGCTGCCAACAGGAGTGATTTTTTCATGGGGAATTTCCTTTTAAAGATGCGAAAACGTTTTCAAGGGTTGTCACAATGTTAGACACAGGTCACCCATTGCAACTGAGCCGTTGGACTCAAGTGCCTTCAACTCAGCTCTAAATTATAGGTGATTTCCCGTAAGGCAAAAACCAGGCACCAAAACAGGTCATATGGGGTGAAGCCAACCCGCTGCCATCCAGTCCTTCAGAACCGCTTTGACTGCTTTGGAAGCCTTGGCAATTTGTGCCGCTGTCAACTTCCGCTGGTTGGCCAGCAGGCGCAAACAATCCGCATCCGCGCCAGCGCAACGCCAGCTCTCGCCATTGAGGTAGACATGTTCATCGTCATAGAGCATCTTGCTTTTGCGGTCGAGTTGCACCGCCTTCAAGGTCTGAGGCGCGGGCTGTGCATCAAACCAGACCTGTGGCTTGGGCTCGGTCAAGGACTCACCCAAGACGCAATGCAAGTCGGTGGACCGCTTGACAGCTGCCAGCAACGCTTGGCGGGCAAACCGCTGCAAGGCGGGCGGTATCTGTGCTGGGTGCTGTGTCGCTTTTTGTGACGGGTCTTGGTACAAAGGCGCATGCTTTTCGGGGCCCATGTCAGCCAAGCGCGGTAACAAATCGGCAGCCAATCCCTCGGGGGACGAGGCCTTGAAACCGATCGAACAGGTCATGCATTCCCCCACAGCCACGCCTTCGTGGGCGTAATGCGGCGGCAAATAAAGCATGTCGCCCGGCTCGAGGACCCAAGTCTCGGTGGGCTTGAATGCTTTGAGTATTTTCAAAGGCACATCCTCGCGCAACCGTAAATCGCTTTGCGGGCTGATGCGCCAGCGGCGTTGCCCTTGGGTCTGCAGCAAAAACACGTCGTAGCTGTCAAAGTGCGGCCCCACTCCGCCGCCATCAGTGGCATAGCTGATCATCACATCGTCCAAACGGGCATCGGGCACAAACCGGAACCGGTCACGCAGCTGCGCCACAGCCTCGTCGAGCAAATCCACACCTTGCACCAGCAAGGTCCAGTGGGGCTGCTGGCGGGATGGCAAATCGCGTGGCTTGAACGGGCCGTGGGCAAAAGTCCATTGTTTGCGGCGGATGTCGCCAGTGATCAGGCGAGATTCCACCCCTTCTTGGCCAGCCAGTGCCCACAAAGTTTGTCGGCTGAGCAAGGGTTGCGGTTGCGCAACCGCTTGGCGAATCAGCAAAGGCTTTTTCTGCCAATAGGTGCGCATGAACACCTCAGGCGACAGGGTGCCCAAAACGCCGGGCAAGGCTTGTTTTTTCATGCGTTTCTCCAAACTGCGACAATTCTGCCCCATGAACATCACACCTGATTGCGTTGTGGCCCTGACCTGGGTCCTGAAAGACACCCAAGGCGAACTCTTAGACGAGTTGGACGATCCAGTGGAGTTTTATTTGGGCGGTCACGACCTGCTCGACAAAATCCAACAAGCCTTGCTGGACCACCAAGCAGGCGACCAACTTGACCTGCACCTCGAACCGGAAGACGCTTTTGGCGATTTTGATGAAGAACTCATCTTTCTAGAGCCCCGCAGCCTGTTTCCCACCGACATCGAAGAAGGCATGACCATCGAGGGCCATGCACTGCCGAAAGATTGCAGCTTGGAGATCCCCAAGGATGTGATCTACACCATCACCGACATCTATCCAGAGCATGTGGTGATCGATGGCAACCACCCGCTGTCGGGCATGGCGCTGCGCATATCCTTGAAAGTCACAGGTGTGCGCCACGCCACCAGCCAAGAAAAAGCGCATGGCAGTTGCGGCTCTGGCTTTTTCACACTGCCCCCTGCGCCCGGGACAGACACGCTGCATTGACCGGCTTGGCCCTTGCGGGCTTACCCGGCTTGTGACCTGCACCAGCACGCAGCGGCGCTTTATTTTTTGCCGGTCGAGCCGTAGCCGCCTTCGCCGCGTTCGCTGGGCGCGGTGAATTCATGGACCAGGTTGAACTGCGCTTGCACCACGGGCACGATGACCAGTTGGGCAATGCGCTCCATCGGTTCGATGGTGAAAGCCACATCGCTGCGGTTCCAGGCACTCACCATCAACTGCCCCTGGTAGTCGCTGTCGATCAAGCCCACCAAATTGCCCAGCACGATACCGTGTTTGTGGCCCAAGCCTGAGCGCGGCAAGATGAGCGCGGCATAAGCCGGGTCTTTCAAATGGATCGCCATGCCGGTTGGCACGAGTTGCCAGGCATTGGGCTGCAGGGTCAGTGGCGCATCCAAACACGCACGCAAATCCAGACCGGCCGAGCCAGGCGTGGCGTAGCTGGGCAGTTGATCGGCCAAGCGGGTGTCCAAGACTTTCACATCCAACTTCATGTCGGCTCCTAGGGGTCAGGTGAGGCGGCGCGCAATCTCGGCCACAAGTTGTCTGGCCAAGGCGATTTTCGAGGCACGCGGCCACTCGGTGCTGCCCTGTTCGTCGATCAGCAGCAAGGCATTGTCATCTGCGCCAAAGGTGGCAGGACCGATGTTGCCGACCATCAATGGCACGCCTTTGCGCAATCGCTTGGCTTGGGCGTGTGCTTTGAGGTCTTGGCTTTCAGCGGCGAAGCCCACACAAAACAAGGCCCCGCTTTGGGCGCGCGGGCTGGCAGCCACCTCGGCCAAGATGTCTGGGTTTTCTTGCCAAGCGATCGTGGGCATCTGGCCACTGCTGTCCTTTTTGATTTTTTCGGTGGCGATCTGAGCTGGCCGCCAATCAGCCACCGCCGCCGTGGCGATGAACACGTCCGCCTGGGTGACCAGCGACTGCACAGCTGCCTGCATGTCCAAGGCCGAGCGCACATCGGTGCGCTGCACGCCATGGGGCGTTGGCAAGGCGACCGGCCCAGCCACCAGCCTCACTTGGGCACCGGCTTCGTGCGCGGCCCGCGCCAGCGCAAAACCCATCTTGCCGCTGGACAAGTTGGTGATGCCGCGCACCGGGTCCACAGCTTCAAAGGTCGGACCCGCGCTGATCAGCACCTGTTTGCCTCGCAGCAGCTTGGGCTGAAACACCGCCACCACTTCTTGCAGCAATTCATCTGGCTCGAGCATGCGTCCGTCGCCGGTTTCGCCACAGGCCTGCTCGCCCTGGCCGACCCCCAGCACATGGGCACCGTCGGCGCGCAGCTGCGCCATGTTGCGTTGGGTCGCGGGGTGAGCCCACATCTCGCGGTTCATCGCCGGCGCCAGCACCAGCGGCACGGTGTCCAAAGGCCGGGCCAGGCACATCAGGCTGAGCAAGTCGTCAGCCCGACCGTGCAACAGCTTGGCCATGAAGTCAGCGCTGGCGGGTGCCACGATGATGGCGTCGGCTTCGCGGCTCAGGTTGATGTGCGCCATGTTGTTGGGCTCGCGGGCGTCCCACTGGGAAACATACACCGTGCGGTTGGACAAGGCCTGCATGGTCACCGGGGTGATGAACTGAGCTGCCGCCTCGGTCATCACCACCTGCACCGTGGCGCCGTTCTTGACGAGCGCACGGCAGAATTCGGCGGCTTTGTAGCAAGCCACGCCCCCGCTCAAACCCAGCACCAGATGTTTGTTGGACAAGTCAGTCATGGGGCGCAATGTAGCAGAGCCTATAATTTCGCATTACCACCTCTGGGGAGACGGCCCTCCCAACACGACATGACCAAATTTGTCTTCGTCACAGGCGGTGTGGTGTCTTCCCTGGGCAAGGGAATCGCCGCCGCCTCTCTTGCAGCGATTCTTGAATCGCGGGGCCTCAAAGTCACCCTGATCAAGCTTGACCCCTATATCAACGTCGACCCCGGCACCATGTCCCCTTTCGAGCATGGTGAGGTGTTTGTGACCGAAGACGGCGCAGAAACCGACCTGGACCTCGGTCACTACGAACGCTTCATCAACACCCGGATGCGCCGCTCGAACAATTTCACCACCGGCCAGATTTACAAAAGCGTGCTGGAAAAAGAACGCCGCGGCGACTACCTGGGCACCACGGTACAGGTGATTCCGCACATCACCAACGAGATCCAAGACTTTGTCAAACGCGGCGCGGGCTTTGACACGCCTGACGCGGTGGACGTCGCGATCGTTGAAGTCGGTGGCACCGTTGGAGACATCGAATCCCTGCCGTTTTTGGAAGCCGCTCGCCAGATGAGCCTGCGCATGGGGCCACACAACACCGCTTTCGTGCACCTGAGCTACGTGCCGTGGATCGCGGCAGCCGGTGAGCTCAAAACCAAACCCACACAGCACACCGCACAAAAGTTGCGCGAAATCGGTATCCAAGCTGACGCCTTGCTGTGCCGCGCCGACCGTCCGATCCCCCAGGAAGAACGCGACAAGATTTCCCTGTTCTCCAATGTGCCCGAGTGGGGTGTCATCTCCATGTGGGATGTGGACACGATTTACAAGGTGCCGCGCATGCTGCACGAGCAAGGCCTGGACGCTTTGATTTGCGAAAAGCTCAAGCTCAATACCCCCCCGGCCAGCTTGAAACGCTGGGACGACCTGGTAGACGCCTTGGCGCATCCCCAAAGCGAACTCACCATCGCGATGGTTGGCAAATACGTTGACCTGTCCGACAGCTACAAATCCCTCAACGAAGCGCTGCGTCACGCGGGTATCCACAACCACGCCAGGGTGCACATCGAATACATCGACTCGGAAACCCTCACGCCCGACAACACCCAGCAACTGTCGCGCTTTGACGCGATTTTGGTGCCCGGTGGTTTTGGCAAACGCGGTATTGAAGGCAAGATTTGTGCGGCCCGCTATGCCCGTGAGCACAAAGTGCCTTACCTGGGCATTTGCTTAGGCATGCAAATCGCCACCATCGAATACGCACGCCACGTGGCTGGCTTGCCAGGCGCCAACAGCACCGAGTTCGAGCCCGACAGCCCCAACCCGGTCATTGCCTTGATCACCGAGTGGCAGGACGCCGACGGCAGCACCAAACAACGCCATGCCAACTCCGACCTGGGTGGCACCATGCGCCTGGGCGCGCAAACCTCCAACGTGTCCAAGGGCACGCTGGCCCATCTGATTTATGGCGACATGGTCACCGAGCGGCACCGCCACCGCTATGAAGCCAATGTCAACTACCTTGACACCTTGCGCAAAGCCGGTTTGGTCATCTCCGCCCTCACCCAGCAAGAGCAACTGACGGAAATCGTCGAGTTGCCCCAAACCGTTCACCCCTGGTACATGGGTGTGCAGTTCCACCCCGAGTTCAAGTCCACCCCCTGGGACGGCCATCCGCTGTTCAACGCCTATGTGCATGCCGCCCTGACCTACCAAGTTGAGCGTAAAAAACTCAAGGTGGTGGCGTGAAACTCTGCGGCTTTGATGTCGGGCTGGACCAACCGTTCTTTTTGATCGCGGGCACCTGCTCCATCGAAGGCCTGGAGATGTCCTTGGATGTCGCAGGCCAACTCCAAGAGACCTGCCTTGGCTTGGGCATCCCCCTGATTTACAAAGGCTCTTTCGACAAAGCCAACCGCTCTTCCGGCAGCACCCAGCGCGGCGTCGGCATGGACGCTGGTCTGAAGATCCTGGATGAAGTGCGCCGCCAACTCAAGCTTCCCGTGTTGACCGATGTGCATGACGAGTCTCAGGTGAGCACCGTCGCCAGCGTGGTCGATGTGTTGCAAACCCCCGCTTTTTTGTGTCGCCAAACCGATTTCATCCATGCCGTGGCACGCTCAGGCAAACCGGTGAACATCAAAAAAGGGCAGTTTTTGGCGCCCTGGGACATGAAAAACGTGATCGACAAGGCGCGCGCGGCAGCCCGCGAGGCTGGCCTGCCAGAAGACAACTTTTTGGCCTGTGAGCGTGGTGTCAGTTTTGGCTACAACAATTTGGTGGCCGACATGACCAGCTTGGCCGAGATGCGCCACACGGGCGCTCCCGTGGTGTTCGACGTCACCCACTCGGTGCAAAAGCCCGGTGGTCAAGGCACCAGCAGTGGTGGTGCACGCGACATGGTGCCGGTGTTGGCCCGCGCAGGCGTGGCCGCTGGGGTGGCGGGTTTGTTCATGGAAACACACCCTCGGCCCCAAGACGCTTGGTCGGATGGCCCGAACGCGGTGCCCTTGAAACACATGAAAGCCTTGCTGGAAACCTTGCAAGCCCTGGACCGCGTGGTCAAGGCCAAGCCTTGGTTGGAGAACGGTTTTTCCGCCTGATTTTTTTTGTATCAACCTGCCAAGCCTTGCGGCCTGAGCGAATTACCAACGAGAGAGCGAATCATGAGCGCAATTGTCGACCTGGTCGGTCGTGAAATTTTGGACAGCCGTGGCAACCCCACGGTGGAATGTGATGTGCTGCTGGAAAGCGGTGTGATGGGCCGTGCGGCTGTGCCCTCTGGCGCCTCGACTGGTTCCCGCGAGGCCATCGAACTGCGAGACGGTGACCCCAACCGGTATTTGGGCAAAGGCGTGATGCAAGCCGTTGAACACATCAACCACGACATCACCAGCGCGGTGATTGGCCTGGACGCGAGTGAGCAGGCCTTTTTGGACCACACCCTGATCGATCTGGACCGCACCGACAGCAAAGCCCGTTTGGGCGCCAATGCGATTTTGGCGGTGTCCATGGCGGTGGCGCGTGCTGCCGCCGAAGAATCTGGGCTGCCGCTGTACCGTTATTTCGGGGGAATGGGCCGCATGCAAATGCCGGTGCCCATGATGAATGTGATCAACGGTGGTGCTCACGCCAACAACAACCTTGACTTGCAAGAGCTGATGATCATCCCGGTCGGCGCCCCCACTTTCCGCGAAGCGGTGCGCTATGGCGCGGAGGTTTTTCATGCCCTGAAAAAAATCATGAGCGACAAAGGCATGAGCATCGCTGTGGGTGACGAAGGGGGCTTCGCGCCCAACGTGCCCAGCCACGAAGCGGCCATCCAAATGATCTTGGACGCGATCGACAAAGCCGGCTTCACCGCAGGCGAGCAAATCGTGTTGGGCCTGGACTGTGCAGCCAGCGAGTTTTACAAAAACGGGCTCTACCACTTGGATGGCGAAGGCTTGCAACTCGACGCGGGTCAATGGACCGACATGCTGGCGACCTGGGCTGACAAATACCCCATCATCAGCATTGAAGACGGCATGGCCGAGGGCGACTGGGACGGCTGGAAAACACTCACCGACCGCTTGGGCAAAAAAGTGCAATTGGTCGGTGACGATTTGTTCGTGACCAACACCAAGATCTTGCAAGAAGGCATTGACAAGGGCGTGGCCAACTCGATCCTGATCAAGATCAACCAAATCGGCACTTTGACCGAAACCTTTGCTGCCATCGAAATGGCCAAGCGTGCGGGGTACACCGCGGTCATCAGCCACCGTTCTGGCGAAACCGAAGACACCACGATCGCCGACATCGCCGTGGGCACCAACGCCGGCCAAATCAAAACCGGTTCCTTGAGTCGCTCTGACCGCCTGGCCAAATACAACCAGTTGTTGCGCATCGAAGAAGACCTGGGACAGGTGGCCAGTTATGCCGGTCGCGCCGCCTTCTACAATCTGCGCAAATAACCACCGACCCCGTTGTACCCATGCGTCGCCCCGTTCCCACCATCTTGCTAGGCATGCTGCTCGTGCTTCAGCTGCAGCTGTGGTTTGGTCGGGGCAGCATTCCAGATGTGTGGCGTTTGCGCCAGCAGTACCAGTCGCAATTGGCCCTCAACACAGCCGCCGAGCAAGACGTGGAGCGCTTGCGCGCTGAGATCCACGATCTGCGTGATGGACTGGAGATGGTGGAAGAGCGTGCGCGACTGGAAATCGGCATGGTCAAGCCCAACGAAATCTTTGTGCAAATCGCCAAGTAAGCCGTGCCTGCCCACCTGTCTCAAGTGGTGTTGATGGGTGGCGCCCACCGCGAACGTGTCCATCTGGCGCAAACCCTTCAACAAGTCTTGCAATCCTTGGGGCACCGTGTTGCGGTGACCAGCCCAGACGCACCCGAGGCATGGCCCAGCAGCCTCGCGCCACCAAGCCAGTGTTTGCTGTGGCAAACCCTCGGAGCTGAGCATGTCCCCTGGCGGCAAGCCTTGCACGCCTGGGGCACGCCCTACCAGGTGATTCATGGAGATGGGCCACAAGCCTTGAAACAAGCGGTCTATGCACTGCTGCCCCCCGAGCAAGCCCACGGCTGGGCCAGACAGCCTGTGCAGCCGCGTTGGACAGGTGTGTGTGAAGCTTGTGGGGATGCAGCCTGCGAGCAGCGTCTCTTTGGACGCTTGCTCGAAACCTCAGTGCAGACCTGAGGGCGTGGGCGGCGGCGGTGCGGCCTGGGCAAACAGCTGGGCCGCGTCAACCGCGTCGTAGTGGTATTGCTGACCACAAAAGTCACAGCCGACCTCGATGTTTTCCCGCTCAGACAAAATGCTCTCGGCCTCGGCTTGGCCCAGGCCGCGGATCATTTGGCTCACCCGCTCGCGGCTGCAACTGCAGACAAACCGTGGGGCAGCGTCCCCCGGCTGAGGCGTGAAATGGCGGACATGCTCTTGCCAAAACAAACGGTGCAAGACCTTCTCGGGGGAGAGCTCTAAAAGCTCGGCCGAGGTCAAGCTGTTGGCCAAGATGGCGATGCGGTTGTAGTCCTCGCTACGCCCAATCGCGTCCTCGTCGGCCATGGTTTTGCGACCACCCAGGTTGCCAATGCCGCCCATGGGCAAGCGCTGGATCAGCAGGCCTGCGGCCACCTGGTCATTGGCAGCGAGCACCAAGGTGGTGTCGAGCTGCTCGCTTTGGAGCATGTAGTGCGACAGCACATCGCTGAAACGCTTGAGGGGTTGGCGCTGATCGTCGTACAAGGACACCACGCCTTGGTAAGGTTGCTGACCTGGGCGACGCCCGACCGGGTCCAGCGTGATCGCACAGCGTCCCAGGTTGTTTTGGTTGGCCATGTCTTCAAAAGGCATCTGGGGGGTGACCTCGCCAATGGTTTTGGCGGTGGCGCGCAGGGCCAGGTCGGACTGCACCTCGACCACGGCGAGCTTGAGCGGGCCTTCGCCATGCAGTTGCAGCACCAACGCACCTTCAAACTTGATGTTGGCCTGCATCAATACCGCTGCAGCAGTCATCTCACCCAAGAGATGCCGAACCGGCTCAGGGTAAGGACCGGTTTCGAGGTTGTTGGCGCGGCGGCGCAAGATGTCTTGCCAGGTGTCTGTCAAGCGAACCAGCAGGCCGCGCACCGGCAGGCCTTCGAATAAAAATGGGTGCAGGGAACTCATGCGATGGTTTTCAATCCCGCGCGGTAGCGTTTGGCGTTGTGGATGTAATGCTTGGCGCTCATGCGCAAGCCTTCGATTTGCTCGGGGGTGAGTTGACGCACCACCTTGGCCGGGCTGCCGAGGATCATGGAGCCATCGGGGAATGCTTTGCCCTCGGTGACCAAAGCGCCCGCGCCGACCAAACAGTTTTTGCCGATACGCACACCATTGAGCACCACCGCACCGATACCAATCAGGCTTTCGTCGCCAATCGTGCAGCCGTGCAACATGACCTGGTGACCCACGGTGACATGCTTGCCGACCACGACCGGCATGCCGTTGTCGGCATGGATCACCGACAGATCTTGGATGTTGCTGCCCTCGCCGATCGTGATGGTTTCGGTGTCGCCACGGATCACCGCACCAAACCAGACACTGGTGTTGGCTGCCAAGCTGACCGCGCCCATCACCTGTGCGCTGTCCGCGATCCAGGTGCTGTCATCGATCTGCGGGATGTGTTCGTCGAGTTGGTAAATCGCCATGGGGTTTGCTTTCAAAGGGGCTTTCTACAATTGTAGGGATGGAACTGCGTTCAGCTGCTTTGGAGGTCTTGTGCCTCAGCGATCCGCCCTCGAAGGTGCAGGCGCTGCAATCGCTGTGGAAGATGCACCCAGGCGCATTGACGCTGGACACCCAAACGGTTTTCAGCACCGCAGGCCTGGTGATTCCCGGTCGTCCGGCCCGCCCGGTGCTGTGCCCACCGCAGGAAGTACCTAACCGTTCGGTGCATACCGAGGCGGGGCTGGCCGCGATGGTGCACGCGATTTGCCACATCGAGTTCAACGCCATCAACCTCGCCTTGGACGCCATCTGGCGCTACCCTCGCATGCCTGAGGCCTATTACCTCGATTGGTTCAAGGTGGCCTATGAGGAGTCCACCCACTTTGCGCTGCTGTCGGGCTTGCTAACGCCAATGGGTCACCACTATGGCGACTTCGAGGCGCACGACGGTTTGTGGGCGATGTGCGAGAAAACCGCAGACGATGTGCTGGCCCGCATGGCCTTGGTGCCGCGCACCTTGGAGGCACGCGGATTGGACGCCACTCCCTTGATCCAGTCCAAGCTGCATTTGTCCCAGTCACCGCATGCCCGGGCTTTGCAACCCATCTTGGACACCATCTTGCATGACGAGGTCGGTCATGTGGCGGTCGGCAACCACTGGTTCCGTTGGCTCTGCAGCCAGCAAGGCCTGGACCCCTTGGTGCATTACCCAGCCTTGGTGAAACACCATGCCGCACCGCGTTTGAAGCCGCCTTTCAACCACGAAGCCAGGTTGAAGGCGGGGTTCACGGCGGATGAAATCGATTGGTTGATGGCACAGCGCTTGGACACGGCTTGATCGCAACATCCCCCGTTGCGCAGTGCTCAACCCCTGGGATGGTGCTGCGCATGCAGCGACTTCAAGCGCTCCCGCGCCACATGGGTGTAAATCGTGGTGGTGGAAATATCGGCATGTCCCAAGAGCATTTGCACCGCCCTGAGATCGGCCCCGTGGTTGAGCAAATGCGTGGCGAAGGCGTGACGCAGGGTGTGGGGTGACAGCGGCACATGGATATCGGCCAGCAAGGCGTATTTCTTGATCAACATCCAAAACATGACACGGCTCATGGCCCCGCCGCGCTGGGTGACAAACACCGCTGGGCTGTGTCGGCCCG
>CAMDCZ010000051.1 GCA_945890735.1 Bordetella parapertussis
AGTTGACGAGCCTTGACCCCAGCACTGGCTCCACAGTTAGGGCTGCTTGGTTCCCCACCTGACCCGGTTGGCCGCTTCACCATGTGGGAAGGCCCGTCAGCGGAAATTGTACGCCCCGTAGAATGACCGGATGTCTTATCTGGTGCTGGCCCGCAAATACCGTCCCAAAACTTTCGAACAGTTGGTGGGGCAATCGCACGTCGTGCAGGCGCTCACCAATGCCCTGCGCTCGCAGCGCCTGCACCACGCCTACTTGTTTACCGGCACCCGCGGTGTGGGCAAAACAACGGTGTCGCGCATTTTGGCCAAATCCCTCAATTGCGAAACCGGCATCACCGACCAACCCTGCGGCGTTTGCGCGGCTTGCACCGACATTGATGCGGGCCGTTTCGTGGATTACACCGAGCTCGATGCCGCCTCCAACCGGGGGGTGGATGAAGTCCAGCAGTTGCTCGAGCAAGCGGTTTACAAACCGGTGCAAGGCCGCTTCAAGGTGTTCATGATCGACGAGGTGCACATGCTCAGCAACACCGCGTTCAACGCCATGCTCAAAACCTTGGAAGAACCGCCTGCGTATTTGAAATTTGTGCTGGCCACCACCGACCCGCACAAGGTACCGGTGACCGTGTTGTCCCGCTGCTTGCAGTTCAATTTGCGTCCCATGGCCCCTGAAACCATCGTTGAACATTTGGGGCAGGTGCTGGGGGACGAACACATCCAGGCCGACGTGCAAGCCCTGCGCCTGATCGCCCGTGCGGCGCGTGGCTCGATGCGCGACGCCTTGTCCCTCACCGACCAAGCCATTGCCTTTGGCAACGGTGCCTTGCAAGAGCCGACCGTGCGCGACATGCTCGGCAGCGTGGACCGCAGCCATGTGTTTACCTTCATTGAGGCTTTGGCCCGGGGCGATGGCCTGACCGTGGTCAATACCTGTGAGTCGCTGCGCCAACTCGGTTTGTCAGCCAGTTCGCTGCTGGAAGAAATGAGCATGGTGTTGCAGCGCATGGCGGTCTGCCAAGCCGTGCCGGACCTGAGCTCGGCGCAAACCGACCCCGACCCGGACGCTTTGCGCATCGCCGCTTTGGCCCAGCAAATGCCAGCCGATGAAACCCAACTGCTCTACAGCCTGTGTTTGCATGGCCGCGCAGAGCTTGGCCTCGCGCCCGATGAATACGCCGCGCTCAGCATGGTGCTGTTGCGGCTCTTGGCCTTCAAGCCCGCGGGCGAGGCTGAAAAAAAAACACTGAAATTCACTGAGCCGCCCGTAGCAGCCCCTGCAGCCGACACCTGGCAAGCCACAGCCTTGGGTGAAGACTGGCAGGGCGTGGTGCAAGACTTGGTGAAAGCCCAGCTGATTCAGGCCATGGCACGCGAACTGGCGATGCAATCGCAGCTGGTCCAAAAAGACCCTTCTCGGTGGTTGCTGCAAGTCGAGCGTGAATCCCTCAACACCCCCAGCAACCAAGAGCGATTGCAACTGGCCTTGCAGTCCTTGGGTCATGCGGTTGAGATCGAGGTGCAAATTGGCCCGGTCCACGACACCCCAGGCAAACGGATCAGTGCCCACAAAATCGAGCAACAGCAGGCAGCTGAAGCCGCTGTCATGAACGACCCCGCGATTCAAAAGCTGATCCAAGATTACGATGCCAAAATCGTTCCTGGTTCCATCAAACCCTTAGCTCACTGAAAGACACACATGTTCAACAAAGGACAACTCGCCGGCTTGATGAAACAAGCCCAGGCCATGCAAGACAACCTGAAAAAAGCCCAGGAAGAGCTGGCCTTCCTCGAAGTCACGGGAGAAGCAGGCTCAGGCATGGTTCAAATCCTCATGACATGCAAGCACCAGGTCAAGCGGGTGACGATTGATCCCAGTCTCATGACCGATGACAAAGACATGTTGGAGGACCTGATCGCGGCGGCTTACAACGATGCATCCCGCAAAGCGGAGGAAACCACTGAAGCCAAAATGGGCAAATTGACCGGCGGCATGCCCGGCTTGCCTGGCGGTTTGAAACTGCCTTTCTGATGCGCGACCAGATCGCGCTGGAAGCCTTGGTCCAGGCCCTCAAGCGCTTGCCTGGGGTGGGCCAACGCTCTGCCTCGCGCATGGCTTTTCACCTGTTGCAACACGACCGCGAAGGCGCGCAGTTGCTCTCCCATGCTTTGTCGCACGCGGTGGACGCGGTGCGCCACTGCGCCCACTGCCATACCCTCACCGAATTCGAGGTCTGTGGTACCTGCCAAGACAGCACCCGCGACCTCACACGTTTATGCGTGGTGGAAACCCCAAGCGACCAATCCGCCATGGAGCGCACCCAGGCTTACAAAGGCATGTACTTCGTCCTCATGGGCAAACTCAACCCGATCGAAGGGATTGGCCCCAAAGACATTGGCATGGCCAAACTGATCGAACGGGTGAGTGACGGTGTGGTGCAAGAGGTGATTTTGGCCACGAACTTCACGGCCGAAGGCGAGGCCACGGCCCATGTGTTGAGCGATGTCTTCAAGCGCAAAGGCCTGGTGGTCACCCGTTTGGCTCGCGGTGTGCCGGTGGGCAGCGAACTGGAATATGTGGACTTGGGCACGATTGCCCATGCTTTGGTGGACCGCCGCAGCACCTGAGGCAGGGGGTTTTACCAAGCGGGAAGCTACGGATGCGGTTTCGTTGTCAGACAGATAAGCTGTCTGGATGATGTTGTCCCCGTCTCCATTGGTTCGTGCCAGCGGCATCCACCGCCGCCACTTCACCCAAGTCTTGCTGGGTGGCGCCCTTGGCGCATCGGTCGTGATGGCCCAATCGCCCGGCGATTTGCCCAAACTCACGCTCTTGACCAACGACAGTTCGGCGCTCACCCATTTGCCGGTGCTGCTGGCAGAGCACCTGGGGTTTTTCAAAGCCGAAGGCTTGAGCGTGGATATCCTGGACCAAGCCAGCAGTGCGATGTCCGTGGAGTCCCTCAGTGGCGGCGGTCTGTTGGCCTGGTCTGCGCCGTTTGACCATGTGCTGGCCATGCCACGCCATCCGGGTTCATGGGTGTCCATCATGCAAACCGGGCGCACCCCCCAGCTGGCCTTGGGCGTTAACCGCAAAACCCCGGCTTTTTTCAAACGCATGCCCGATCTGGCTGGGCGATTGGTTGGCGTCTTGGAACTGGATTCGCATGCCCGCCGCTGTGTCGATTACGCGATGGTGCTCGCTGGCGGGCGCCCAGCCTCGGTCAATTTCGTTGCCTTGGGCGGTGCCCCTGCAGCTGCGTTGGCACTGCGCAACGGCAGCGTCGATGCCTTGTGTGCCCCTGACCCCTTGATGACGCTGCTGGAAAAAAAAGCGGATATCGAGGTGGTGCGCAATTGGCGGGCCATCAAAGACAGCCAGCGCTTGTTTGCCGGGGCCATGCCCGGCAACTGCCTGATCGTGTCGCAAGCCATGCTGACCCAGCACCCCAAGATCTGCCAGGCCCTGGTCTTCGGCGTGGCACGGGCCATCAAATGGTTGCGCACGGCCGGTCCGACCGATTTATTGCGCCATATGCTTGACAACCCCATGTTCGTTGACCGGGCGATCTACCTCAATGCCGTTGACAACATGCGCGAGAGTTTTGCCACCGACGGGGTGATGAGCAACGATGCTGCACAAACAGCACTGCGTTTGCGCAATGTGCTGGAACCGCAATTCAAGTCAGCCCGCCGTGAACTGGCACCCCCTTACACCAATGAATTTGCGATGAGGGCGAGAAAACGGTTTTCCCTTTGAAAACCCAGACGTCAGCGCGCGGGTTTTTTGCGCCGTTTTTGGGGAGTGGCCTTGCTCTTCTTGGCTTTGGCCGGCAGCATCAGGGTCATTCTTTGGCCAGGCTTGAGAGTGGCATTGACCGCCATGTTGTTCCAGTCGGCCACCTGTTCAGCACTGACCTTGTAACGTCTGGCCAGTGCCGCCAGGGACTCGCCTTTGCGTGCCTTGACCACTTTTTTGCGCAAACGCATCTCTGGCGTCAGGTTCAGTTGGCCGTTGTCAGCCACCTTGGCAGAGACATCTTTGTCATGGTTTTCGGAGCGGGGAACCAGCAAGGCTGAGCCTGCTTTGATCAGCATGCGCGGCGGTATTTTGTTCACCGCGCGCAGTTCTTCTTCACTCATGCCGAAGCGTTTGGCGGCCTCGGCCACTTTCATGGTTTTAGGGGCTACCCAAGCGGTCCAACTGGCCAATTTGCCACTGTGGTCTTGCATGTTGCGAACGAATATTTCCGCGTTATCCCATGGCAGCAAAATGTCTGGGGTGCCCCCGGCGAGCAATACGGGACGGTGGGCAGACGGGTTGAGTGCCTTGAAATCATCCAGCGGCACCTCGGCAAGACTGGCGATCAAGGCCACATCCATATCCCGCGGCAAAGGCACAGTTTGAAAATAAGGGTGGTTCGGAATGACGGGCAGTTGCACGCCCATGGCTTGCGGGTTGGCCACCATGTTTTTCATGGCTTGGAGCTTGGGAACATACAGCCTCGTTTCCGCAGGCATCCGTAATTCTGTATAGACCAGGGGCGCGCCTGAACGCTTGTTTCGCGCCAATGCCTTGCCCACATTGCCTTCGCCCCAGTTGTAAGCCGCCAGCGCCAAATGCCAGTCGCCAAACATGCCGTGCAAACGCTGTAGGTAGTCCAACGCGGCGCGGGTCGAGGCCAACACATCTCGGCGGTCATCGCGGAAGGCGTTTTGTTTCAGGTCAAAGTGTTTGCCGGTGCGAGGCATGAACTGCCACATGCCGCTGGCTTTGGCCGATGAAACGGCTTGCGGGTTGAATGCGCTTTCAATGAATGGCAACAAGGCGAGCTCGGTGGGCATGTTGCGTGCCTCAAGCTCCTCAACGATGTGATAGAGGTACTTGCTAGAGCGAGCGGTCATGCGCTCGATGTAGTCTGGACGCTGGGAATACCACCGTTCCCGGTCTTGCACCAGTTCCACCTCGAGGTCAGGCATGGCAAAACCGCGGCGAATGCGTTCCCACAGATCGGTGGGCACTTCCACTTGAGCGATCACTGAACCGGTCAAGGGGGAGGATTCAATGACAGACATGGCCTCGGCTGGCGCATCTGCCGCCACTTCAGGGTCTTGCGCCCAAGACAAACAGGGAATCAAGAGCAGCAGGGCAAAAAAACAAATACGACGTTGTCTGGGCAAGGCGGTCATCGGGACTTTGGTCATGAGGGCCTGAAAAGCGCAGGCAGAAACCCTCTGTGGGTGAATAGAATGGCCAGCCAACATACCGGCATGACGACTGGCATGAACGACATGCAAGCAGGGAAAAACACATTCATGCAACCGCAAATTATAGGAAGTCCCGCCAGCTTGACGGATTGGCTGCGTTCACCCGCTGGCCTGTACCTGTCTGCATGGGAATGCAGCCAATTCGACCGGGCTGTGGCCGATGTGTTTGGCTTCCACGCCTTGCAATTGGGTGTGCCTGTTTTGCCGGCTTTGCGCAACAGCCGAATTCGCCATCGCTGGGTCGCCGATAACGAATGTTGGCCAGACGGGCCGGCCGATGCGCAGATCTTGCCAAACCCACCCGGATTGATGGCCGATGGCGTGGCCTTGCCTTTTGCCGACCAAAGCTTAGACCTGCTGGTGTTGCCACACACGCTGGAGTTCAGCCTTGATGCGCATGCCGCTTTGCGAGAAGTCGAGCGGGTGCTGGTGCCAGAGGGCAGGGTGGTGATCAGCGGCTTCAACCCGGTCAGCTTGTGGGGGCTGCGCACGCAGCGAGCCCGCTGGTATGCCCGCTTCGGCTGGGAACGTCCGTTTTTGCCGCCCACCCAGGACTTCATTGGCTATTGGCGGCTGCGCGACTGGCTAAGGCTGCTGAGTTTTGAGGTCGAGTCCGCGGAGTTTGGCTGCTACCGTCCCTCGGTGCAAAACCCCACTTGGCTCAAGCGATTTGCTTGGATGGACAAAGCGGGCGAGCGTTGGTGGCCCATTTTGGGGTCGGTGTATTTTCTGGTGGCCATCAAGCGGGTGCGCGGCATGCGCCTCATGAGTCCCGTTTGGAAGCAAGCCAAGGCCCGCGCTGGCAAGCCGGTGCCCACCGCCAATTCATCGGCCAACGCCAGTGCCTCTGACAGGGTTGCCAGCAACCCCAAAGGGCGGTCATGAGCCGCGTGGTCATCTACACCGATGGCGCTTGCAAAGGCAACCCGGGCCCGGGCGGCTGGGGCGTGTTTCTGCGCTACGGCACGGTCGAGAAAGATTTGTTTGGGGGTGAAGCACAAACCACCAATAACCGCATGGAGCTGACCGCGGTCATCGAAGCCTTGCGCGCCTTGAATCGCCCCTGTCAGGTGGATTTCTACATGGACAGCGAATATGTCCGCAAAGGCATCACCGAGTGGATGGCTGGATGGAAAGCGCGTGGCTGGCGCACCGCAGCGAAACAACCAGTGAAAAACGAAGATTTGTGGCGCATTCTCGATGAATTGCTGTCGCACAGCGGACACGCGTTCAACTGGCATTGGGTCAAAGGCCATTCGGGTGACCCAGGCAATGAGCGTGCAGATGCGTTGGCCAACGAGGGGGTTCGCATGGTTCAAACAAGTTGATAATGATTCCACTCGGTCAACTCATCCCACCCGCCTCATGTCTTCAAAGAACACCAAAACCGCACTCATCATTGTTGCCATGGCTGTGGTGGCTGTGGCTGGCTGGTACTACCAGAACAAACCTGTCGCCACCGCCACCCCCGGCGTTGGCCCAGCGACAGGTGCAGCCCCTGCGGGTGGGCCGCCTGCTGCTGGCGCGCCAAGTGCACCTGGCGCCCCCTCCGGGCCGCCCCGCGCCATGGGGGTTGAAGTTGCGCTGGTAGAAACCTCGCCTTTGCGTGACGATGCCCAAACGGTTGGCACCTTGAAATCCAAGCAAAACACCGTGGTGCGCCCCGAGGTGGCAGGTCGAGTCACCGCCTTGGGATTCACCGATGGCAGCCGTGTGCGCGCCGGGCAAACCCTGGTGCAACTCGATGACAGCCTTCAACGTGCTGAGGTGCAACAAGCCCAGGCCCAAGTCGGTATCGCTCAGGCCAACCACAAGCGCAACCAAGAGTTGGTGGCGAAAAACTTCATTGCCCAACGCGCCTTGGACGAGAGCCAGGCCAGTCTGTCGGTGGCCCAAGCCCAGCTGACACTCAACTGTGCCCGCTGGCAACGCATGCGCATCGTCGCCCCCTACGCCGGAACCGTGGGCATTCGCACCGTCAACTTAGGCGACTATGTCCGCGATGGGGCTGACTTGGTCAACTTGGAAGACCTCACCGCTTTGTATGTCGATTTCCGCCTGCCCGAGCGTTACCAAGGCAAGGTGGGCTTGAAGCAAACCGTTGAAGTGGTGGTGGATGCGTTGCCCGGTCGTACTTTTTATGCCCGTATCGAGGCCATCGACCCATTGATTGATGCCAATGGCCGCTCGATCAGTGTCCGTGCAGTGATCCCTAACCAAGCCAAGGCCAACGCAGCCGCCAAAGACACCGCCACACCCGTGCCGTCCCCTTCTGTGGCGGTTGCCGGCTCTGCTGAAGCCGTCTGCCCCCCGGGCCCGACCATGTCCAATGACAGGGCCTTGCCCCATGGCCCCCTGCGCCCCGGGATGTTTGCCCGTGTCAACGCCTTGTTCGCGATCAAGCAGGCTGCCTTGTCAGTCCCCGAGGAAGCCATCGTGCCCATGGCTGGCAAGCAGTTTGTGATCCGCGCTGTGCCGCCCGAGGCGGTTCCGAGTGCCGGCCCCTTGCCACCCAATACCAAGCTGGTGTCGCTGCGCACCGAGGTTCAGTTGGGTGCGCGCCGCCCAGGCAAGGTTGAAATCCTTGCCGGTTTGAGTCCCACCGACACGGTGGTGGTGGCGGGCCAGCACCGTTTGCAAAAAGACGGCACGGCATTGCGCGTGGTCGAAACCAGGAACTGACATGCAACTGCCCGAGCTGTCGATCCGCCGCCCGGTCTTTGCGACCGTCTTGTCTTTGCTGATCGTCTTGGTCGGCGTGGTGTCTTTCAATGGGCTGGTCATCCGGGAGTACCCCAAGATCGACAACCCCACGGTCACGGTGGAGACCCGTTACATCGGTGCTTCCAGCGCGGTCATGGAGGCGCAGGTGACCAAGGTGCTGGAAGATTCCCTGTCTGGCGTGGAAGGCTTGGATGTCATCTCCTCCATCAGTCGCCAGGAGCAAAGCCAAATCACGGTCAAGTTTTTGCTGACCCGCGACCCCGATGCCGCTGCCGCCGATGTGCGCGACAAAGTATCGAGGGTTCGTCAACGCCTGCCCGTGGGCATTGAGGAGCCGGTGATCTCGAAAGTCGAGGCCGATGCTTTCCCAGTCATCTGGATTGCTTTCAGCTCTGACACCATGAACACCCTGCAGTTGAGCGATTTGGCCAACCGGATTGCCAAGCCCATGATGCAAACCGCGCCAGGCGTGGCCGATGTGCGGGTGTTTGGTGAGCGCAAATATGCCATGCGGGTCTGGCTCGACAGCGATCGCTTGGCCTCTTACCGACTGACTTCCCAGGATGTGGAAGAGGCAATGCGGCGAGCCAATGTCGAGGTGCCTGCTGGCCGGGTGGAGAGTCAGGCTCGTGAATTCAACGTGACCACCTCCACCGATTTGAGCCGCGTCGAAGAATTCCAAGACATCGTGGTTCGCACGGTCAACGGCATGCCTGTGCGCCTGGGTGATGTGGCCCGGATCGAGCAAGGCCCACTGGCAGAGCGCTTCTCGGTGCGCTACAACAACAACGAGGCGATTGCCCTGGGTGTGTTGCGCAACGCCACCGCCAATCCCTTGGAGCTGAGCAAAGCCATTCGCACCATGCTGCCGCGCATCCAAGACAACCTGCCCCCAGGGGTCACCATCGAAGTCGCCAACGACTCCTCGGTGTTCATCGAAAAGTCCATCGAGGCAGTGTTTCAAACGATTTTTGAGGCTGCTGCCCTGGTCGCCTTGGTGATCTTCCTTTTTCTGCGGACCCTGCGCGCCTCTTTGATACCGCTGATCACCATACCGGTTTCGCTGATTGGCACCTTTGCATTGATGGCGTTGTTTGGTTTTTCCATCAACTCGCTGACCCTGCTGGCCCTGGTGTTGGCCATTGGCCTGGTGGTGGATGACTCCATCGTGGTGTTGGAGAACATCTATCGCTATATCGAGGAGGGCATGGAGCCTTTTGCCGCTGCCATCAAGGGTTCCCGTGAAATCGGGTTTGCGGTGGTTGCCATGACCTTGACGCTGGTTGCGGTTTTTGCGCCTTTGGCTTTCACCCCTGGCCGCACCGGGCGTTTGTTTGCCGAATTCGCGTTGGCCTTGGCCGGATCCGTGATGGTCTCCGGCGTGGTGGCACTGTCCTTGTCGCCCATGATGTGCTCTTTGCTGCTCAAACACAATCCCAATCCCAGCTGGTTTGACCGCGTCATCGGCCGCGGTTTGGATGCCATGACCCACGGGTACGGCAGGTTGCTCAACTGGACCTTGACCGCTTGGCGTTTTGGCGGTTTCCAATTCTCACGTCGCTGGTTGGTCGTGGCCGTCATGATGGCCGCCGCCGGTGGCTCATGGCAGCTGCTCAAAGCCGCCAAAAGCGAGCTCTCACCGATGGAAGACCGGGGCGTGATTTTGATCGTGATCAATGGTCCTGACGGCTCCACACTGGAATACACCGCCAAGTACGTCAACATGCTGGAAAAAATTGGCCGCAAGTACAACGAGTTTGACAAATTCTTTGCAGTCGTTGGCAACCCCACGGTGGCACAAGGGGCGGTGTTTTTGGGCGCTTTGCCCTGGGACCAGCGCAAGAAAAGCACCCTGGACCTGGCCCGCGAGATGATGCCCAGCGTGGCAGGGTTGCCGGGTGTCATGGCCTTTCCGATCACGCCCCCTTCGCTGGGGCAAGCCTTTCGCGAGAGGCCATTCAACTTCGTGGTGTTGACCAATGACAGCTATGAAAACCTGGCCAAGGTCACCAAAACATTGCAAGATGAAATCGCCACCAATCCAGGGATATTGGGCTTGGATGTGGATCTGCGCTTGAACAAACCCGAGATCAGCCTGGAAGTCGACCGCGAGCGGGCCGCGGATGTGGGCGTACCGGTGGAAACCATTGCCCGTGCGGTGGAAACCGCCATGGGTGGTCGCACCGTGACCCAGTTCAAACGCCAAGGCGAACAGTACGATGTGGTGGTGCAGACCGCGGCGGCCAACCGGGACAGCCCACTGGACATAGAAAAAATCTTTGTGCGCGGCAAGGGTGACACCATGGTGCCCTTGTCGGCACTGGTGCATCTGAAAGAAGTGGTGGTGCCGCGCGAGCTCAACCATTTCTCGCAACGCCGCAGCGTCACCTTCACTGCTAACTTGGCCCCCAATTACTCCTTGGGACAGGCATTGGAATTCATGAAAGGGGTGTCCCAAAAACACCTCAAATCCGGCTACAGCACCGATGTCAATGGCAATTCCCGCGAGTTTGTGCAGTCGGCTGGTTCGCTCACCGGCGTGTTTTTGCTGGCACTCGTGTTCATCTTTTTGGTCCTGGCCGCACAGTTTGAAAGTTTTGTTGACCCGTTTGTGATCTTGCTGTCGGTGCCGCTGTCGATGGTGGGTGCTTTGCTGGCGCTTCAATGGACCGGCAGTACCTTGAATGTTTACAGCCAGATTGGTTTGATCACTTTGGTGGGGCTGATCACCAAACACGGCATTTTGATTGTCGAGTTTGCCAACCAACTGCGTGCCACCGGCCTGACCGCGATCGAGGCGGTGCAACGCTCAGCCACCCTGCGATTGCGCCCGATTTTGATGACCACCGGCGCGATGGTCTTGGGTGCCATTCCCTTGGCCTTGGCCACCGGTGCTGGCTCCGAAAGCCGTCGTCAAATTGGTTGGGTGATTGTGGGGGGAATGACCCTGGGCACCTTGCTGACCATCTTCGTGGTGCCAACGATGTATTCGCTGTTTGCCCGACAGTCCACGCCTGGACCCAACACCAAACCATTCAAAGACACCACACCTTCACCGGCTTGATGCCCTCACCCGCCGATGTAGCTCATTTCCACCCGTTTTTGACCTGGGTTGGGCGGGGGTTGCAGGTTCAGGCCGCGCAGCTCGGAGTAGCGGTCGTCGCGTTCATGCCAGATCAGGCCAATCGCAGAGGCAATGTCACTGTCTGAAGCGCCGTTGCGCAGCAGGCTGCGCAAATCATGGCCTTGGGCCGCAAACAAACACAGGTAAAGCTGGCCTTCGGTCGACAAGCGAGCGCGGTTGCAGTCGCCGCAAAAGGCTTGCGTCACGCTGCTGATCACGCCAACTTCGCCCAAGCTCGGCTCGAACACACCTTGGGCGTTGGCGTAACCCCAGCGTTGGGCGGTCTCGCCCGGGGCGCTGGCTTCCAGCGGCACCAAGGGGAACTCGGTTTGCAGCAGCTTGATGAGTTCTGCTGAAGGCAGCACCTCGTCCATTTGCCAGCCGTTGGTTTCGCCCACGTCCATGTACTCGATGAAGCGAAGCGTCAGGCCGCTGCCGCGGAAATGACGCGCCATCGGGATGATCTCCCCCAGGTTGGTGCTTTTCTTGACCACCATGTTGATTTTGAGGCCGCTGAAACCGCCTTTGGCGTCTCGCCCCAGGCCCACTTCTTTGGCGGCTTCGATGCCGTCGAGCACATCGGCCACGGGGAAATCCACGTCGTTCATGGCGCGAAAAATGGTGTCGTCCAGACCGTCCAAACTCACGGTCACTCGCTGCAGACCAGCGGCCTTCAAACCAGCCGCCTTGCGGCGCAGCAGCGAGCCATTGGTGGTCAATGTCAGGTCCAAGGGCTTGCCCTCGGGCGTGCGCAGGCCAGCGAGTTGCTCGATCAGCACTTCCAGATTTTTGCGCAGCAACGGCTCGCCGCCGGTCAAACGCAGCTTTTGCACGCCGTGCGACACGAACAATCGGGCGACGCGGGTGATTTCCTCAAAGCTCAACAAGGAAGACTGCGGCAGGTATTTGTAATCGCTGTTGAACACTTCCTTGGGCATGCAGTAGTTACAGCGGAAGTTGCAGCGGTCGGTCACGCTGATGCGCAGGTCGCGCAGCGGTCGGCCAAGTTGGTCACCCAGCAGGCCGGTGGCGGGGATGGCTTGCGCCGGGATGATCGCCGGGCGGTTGCGTTGGTCGAGCAGGGGAATCACACGTTCAGACATCCCACCATTGTGCCCTGTCTGACTGGCCCTATCCATGGCATGCAAGACAAACCCTTACGCCAGCGTCGCACCGCCTGGGTGGCTTTGGGCTGGCGCATGACCAGATGACAGCAGGCAAAAAAAAAGCCCGCCGAA
>CAMDCZ010000052.1 GCA_945890735.1 Bordetella parapertussis
ATTGCCGTGTTCAATGCCATCGGCTATGTGATCAGCGGTTGGTCGGTCACCGGTACACCTGCCATGTCTTATGGCTACATTTGGCTGCCAGCATTGCTGGTGATTTGTGTCAGCACCGTGTTCACTGCACCGATGGGGGCACGCATGGCCCACCGGTGGCCAGTGAGCAAACTCAAGCGCGTCTTTGCCCTGCTGCTCTATGCCTTGGCCAGTTCCATGCTCTACCGCGGCCTCACGGCTTGAGACAACGCTGCCCCAGCCAAGCCCCTCAGCGCAACACCAGCACAGGGATGTTGGCATGCGTCAGCACAGCCGAGGTCTCACTGCCCAGCAACAAACGTTTGATGCCTTTGCGGCCATGAGAGGCCATGACGATCAGCTCTGAATTGAGTTGCTTGGCGGTATCAATCAAGCCTTGGGCAATGTCATCCGACTTAACGACCCGGGTGTGAATATGCAAACCCTTGGCCAGTGCCAAGGCTTGCACCTCATCCAGGGTTTTCTGGGCAGCTGTTTCCCACTGTGATTCGATGTTTTTCACATCCACATCGTTGATGGCAAATGTGCCTTCGAAATACGTTTGAATGTAGTGCGGCACCACTTTCACCACCACCAAATCAGCGCTGAAAATTTGCGTCAATTCCATGGCTGTTTGCACAGCTTTGTCAGACAATTCAGAGCCATCGGTGGCCAACAAAATACGTTTGTACATGATGCTTCTCCTTCAAAATCGCTGAACATCGCAAATGCATTCAGCGTGAAGAACAGCTTAGGTCAGTGCCACCAAAAAGTATTGACCAACATCAAGAAAACCAAGGTTGCTGGCACGGGTTGGGGGTTGCACACACCAAGGTGCTTGCTCGTGCACCAGACCCATCCACAAGCCCCATGCGGCCGTGCCACTCAGCGTCAAACCAGCCAAGCGGGTGCCCCAAGAAGACCAGCGCGAAGAAACGGTGCGGGAGGCTTGAAGCTTGTCCCACAGCAGCGGCAGCACCGTCAGCATGACGCCACCACCTAGCGCGAACATCAGCATCACCAAGGCCCCTTGCCCTGGGCCACCGCTGAACAAGGCCACCATCAAGGCTGAATACAGCAAGCCACAGGGCAACAAAGCCCAGGCCATGCCCAACAAGAGCGGCCCATAGGCGCGTGCTTGCATGGCTTCACGTTTTGCTGGACTGGCGACACGCTGCCAAAGTTGTTGTGCGCTTCGCGTCAGCCACACGGGTTGCTCCCCCCGCCACAGCAACAACAGACCAAACAACACCGCCGCCACATGCACCATGCTCCAGATGGGGCGAAAGCCTGCGCTTTGCAGCGTGAGCCAACCGAGGGCGTCCATGGAGATGGCAGCCACCGCACCCAAGCTGGCGTAGCCAAGGACACGTCCGAATTGAAACAACAGCAAGTTGTGCAAGGCGCTGCGTGCAGGCCAACGTGAAATGCCCAAGCAAGCCGCGCCGCACATGGCCAAGCAATGGGGGCCGCCCACCAACCCCATCAAGCCAGCGGTGATCAGCAAGGATGACAGCATCAAAGGATTCTAGAAAAGTGAGAACGTTGTTGGTCCGATTGCACATAACGATCGAACACCATGGCAATGGCTCGCACAAAGTACCAACCCAACTCCGTCACTTCAATCGCTTGATCCGTAAGCCGCACCAAGCCTTGCTCGGTCATGGGCTGCAACTGCGCCAATTCATTGGCAAAGCATTTTTTGAAATTCAACAAGTGCGCCGATTCAATCGATTCGAAATGCACCTGCCCTTGGCACATCAAGGCCATGATGATGCTGCGCCGGGTCAAATCGTCCCGCGACAATGCGATGCCGCGCACCACTGGCAATCGACCTTGGTTGAGCAGGTCTTCGTAATCATCAAGGTTGTTGGCGTTTTGCACATAGTTGGCCCCAATGTTGCCAATGGCGGACACGCCCAGGGACACCAGGTCGCAATCGGGTTGGGTGCTGTAGCCCTGAAAGTTGCGGTGCAAGCGTCCTTGTCGTTTGGCGATGCTCAATGCGTCCTGGGGCAAGGCAAAGTGGTCCATGCCGATGTACACATACCCCGCGGCTTGCATGACCTCCAAGGCCATGGCGAGCATGGCCGTTTTTTGGGTGGCATTGGGCAAGGTGCTGGCATCAATGTGGCGCTGCGGTTTGAAACGCGCAGGCAAATGCGCATAACCATACAAAGCCACGCGATCGGGCTTCAGTCCTACCACGGTGGCCAAGGTATGGGCCCAGGATGTTTCGGTTTGCAAAGGCAAACCGTAGATCAAATCCAAGTTGATCGATTCAAAACCCAGTGCTCGCGCTTTATGCAACAAGGCTTTCACCTGTTCAACCGATTGCTCGCGGTGCACAGCCTTTTGCACGTGGGGGTCAAAGTCTTGCACACCCAAACTCAGGCGGTTGAAGCCCACATCAAACAAGGTTTGCAAACGTGCAGCGTTCACCGTGCGCGGATCGACTTCGATGGCGTACTCGCCGCCTGGTTGAAACTGAAAGGCGCTTTTCAGCGTCTGCATCAAGTCGATGATGTCGGTGTCTTTGAAATAGGTGGGCGTGCCGCCACCAAAGTGCAGCTGTGACACGCTTTGCCCTTGGCCCAGGTGCGGCAGCAGCAAACTGATTTCTTGCTTGAGATGGTGCAGATACGACACAGCCTTGCCGTAGTTGCCGGTGATGACTTTGTTGCAAGCACAGTAATAGCACAAAGATGCACAAAAGGGGATGTGTAAGTAGATTGAAAGCGGTACGGCGTGGGCCCGCGCGCCTAATCGGCGTTGGTCCAAGGCTTGGATGTATTGGGCCTCGCCGTATGCATCGACAAAACGATCTGCTGTGGGGTACGAGGTGTACCTGGGTCCCGGAACATCAAAGCGCTGTAAGAGTTCTGTAGAGATATTCATGGTTGTCAGTGTTAGAGTCCCTACTGTGCTCTTTTGACAGGCATGCGTGTTTGAGCTAAATCAAACTTTTGTTGTTCCTCCAAGTCAAACAAGGTCCGCAGACCGCCATGAATCCAGAAAGTTTCAAAGTCGCTTGCTCCAATTGCAATTTGCGCGAGTTGTGCATGCCAGTCGATTTGAGCGCCGCCGACCTGGACCGCATCGATGACCTGGTGGGCACACGGCGCAAAGTCAAACGCGGCGATTCCCTCTACCACCTCGGCGCTGGCTTCACCTCGCTGTATGCCATTCGCTCCGGCTTTTTCAAAACCAGCGTCACCTTGGAAGACGGCCGCGAACAGGTCACGGGCTTTCAAATGGCGGGTGAAATCATGGGTTTGGATGGCATCGTCAGCGACTTGCACACCTGCGACGCTGTGGCCTTGGAAAACGCCGAGGTCTGTGTCATGCCTTTTGACAAGATTGAAGAGTTGTCCCGCGAGGTGAGTGCCTTGCAACACCATGTGCACAAAGTCATGAGCCGCGAGATCGTGCGCGAGCACAGCGTGATGATGATGCTGGGCAGCATGCGGGCTGAAGAACGCTTGGCGGCTTTTCTGCTGAACCTCACGCACCGCTTGCATGCACGGGGCTTTTCACGCTCCGAGTTGGTGTTGCGCATGACCCGCGAAGAAATCGGCAGCTACTTGGGTTTGAAAATCGAAACCGTCAGCCGTACTTTTTCAAAGTTCGTGGAAGATGGCGTGCTCGACGTCAAGCAAAAAAACCTGCGCATCCTCAAACCCGATGCCTTGCAACAACTGGTCCATGCACCAGCCAACTGCTGAACGCACCAGCCCTCAAGGCTTTGGGGCCCAAGCCTGTCCTGTTGGCGTGACCACATGGTTACGCGCTTGCACCGCAGGCGCCATGCCACGGTCTTTGGCCAATTGCATGGCGCGTGTTGCCCGAATGGCCGCAGGGTCGTCTTGTAAAGCCGTGTCATTGCCTTGAAAAGCAAACAAGGCTGAAATCAAACTGGCCACCACCACCAGCAAAGGGCCGGCGATCACCAGCCAAACATAGCCGAAACGCCACCAAGCGATACCCGTGGATTTGATTGCATTCATAAGCTTTCCATTCCTGCACCCCTAGCGCGGCACCACAAAGACCGAGGCCTCGGTCACATGCATGCTGCCTTCTTGATTTCTGATCTCAAACCAAATGGGATGCGAGCCAGGTTTCAATGCATCATGCGGCAATTGCACTCGCACTGGCACCCAACGTGACTGCGCAGCCTCAACAAAGATGGCGTCTGCGGTCTCCATCGCGATACCGGGCGCCCCTTTGACTTGGATGTTCAATTGAAGTCGGTGTTCAGTGGCGTTCATCAACTGCAGTCGATACACATTTTCAATTTCACCGGTTTGACTGTAGCGAGGCATGCCACGGTCCTTGACCACATCCACTTTCAAAGGGGTGCGAAGGTACAGACTGATGCCCAGCGCAAAAATCAGTGACCACAAAATCGCGGTGTAAACCAATACACGTGGTCGAAACACACTTTTCAACATGGTCGAAGCTGACCAACCATTTTTCATGGCATTTTGGGTAGAGTAGCGAACCAACCCGCGTGGATAGCCCATTTTGTCCATCACGCCATCGCACACATCGGCGCAGGCCGCGCACCCAATGCATTCGTATTGCAAGCCATTGCGTATGTCGATGCCGGTGGGACACACTTGGACACACAGATTGCAATCGATGCAGGCGCCCAGACCCGTTTCAGCCAATGCAGCCGAGTGCGATCGGTGTCCCCTGGGTTCGCCACGCTTTTCATCGTAAGTCACGGTCAAAGTGTCATGGTCAAACATGGCGCTTTGAAAGCGTGCATAGGGACACATGTATTTACACACCTGCTCTCGCATGAAGCCGGCGTTTCCGTAGGTTGCAAAGCCATAGAAAAACACCCAAAACACTTCCCATGAGCCCATGTGGGTTTGCAAAAACGCCATGCCCAGTTCTTGGATTGGCGTGAAATAACCCACAAACGTAAATCCCGTCCAGACGGAAAAACCCAACCAGACGATGTGCTTATAGGTTTTTTTGACGAGCTTTTCCAAGCTGAACCCACCCGCATCCAAACGCATGCGCGATGTTCGGTCACCTTCTATCTTTTGTTCGATGTACATGAAAATTTCGCTGTACACGGTTTGCGGGCAGGCGTAGCCGCACCACAATCGCCCAGCCACTGCTGTGAACAAAAACAGTGACAAGGCACTGATCACCAGCAAGCCGGTGAGATAAATGAAATCCTGGGGGTACAACACCAGGCCAAACACGTAAAAACGTCTTGCGCCCAGGTCAAACAACACCGCTTGTCGCTGACCCCACTCCAGCCAAGGCAAGCCATAAAAAACCAACTGGGTGATGAACACACCCAGCCAGCGCCAATAAGCAAAAATGCCTTGAACGGTCCGCGGGTAGATTTTGGGCGTGGCCGCGTACAAAAAGGCAGACGAATCATGCCCATCTGCCAGGGCAATGGGAATGTGCTTCTTTGCCAGATCAGGTGAGGTCAAGGTTGGGCTGCTTTTTGACCGTTGGACATTGACAAGACATAGCTGGTCAAAACGTGGATTTGAGACTCGCTCAAGCGGTCTTTTTGCGCGGGCATGATGTTTTGCTTGCCAGCATTGACCATGGCCACAATGGCCGCCTCACCCCAACCATGCAACCAAACTTGGTCAGCCAAATTGGGGGCGCCCAAAGCTTGATTGCCCTTGCCATCCATGCCATGACATGCTGCGCAAGCGCCAAATTTGGGTCTGCCAAAGGCAGCCTTGAGCGAGTCGTGCGGACTGCCAGACAAGCTCAGTACGTACTGCGCCAAAAGTTTGACTTCTTCTGGCGTACCTACCGCTTGTGCCATCGGCGGCATATTGCCCACCCGCCCCATAGTGATGCTCTCTTTGATCTTTGCAGGCGAGCCGCCATACAACCAATCGCCATCGGTGAGGTTAGGGTAACCCTTGGAGCCCCTGGCATCCGAGCCATGGCATTGCGCACAGTTGTTCATGAACAAGCGCTCGCCAATCGCCTGGGCTTGCAGGTTGTGTGCAACTTGCTCGACAGGCATGGCGTCAAATTTGGCGTACAAAGGTGCCAAAGCAGTGTTTGCCTCTTTGATTTCAGCGTCGTACTCGGCTGTGGAAGACCAATCTTGGCTGCCCGCAAATGAACCCAAGCCAGGATACAAATACAAATAAGCCAAGCCGAACACAACGGTGATCACGAACAGTCCGACCCACCATAAAGGAAGCGGGTTGTTCATTTCACGCAAGTCCTCGTCCCAGACATGACCAGTGGTGTTGTCCGCGTTGCCAACCGATTTTTTGCGGGCAGTCACCCACAGCAACACCAAGCAGGCAAAGATGCCAACCAGAGATGCAATGGCCACGTAGCTGGACCAAAACGAACCAGTGAAGTCACTCATGGCTATCCTTACTCATCCAAAAAAGGCAATTGGGAGGCTTCGTCAAAGCGTTGGTTTTTTCTCCGGTCAGACACCCAAATCAAAATACCCACAAAGCACAAAAAACTCAAAACAGTTGCGATGACACGCAGGGTGGTGATGCTGTCCATGTGGCCTCCTTACTTGAGCGCGAGGCCCATGTTTTGGAGATAGGCGACCAAGGCATCCAGCTCCGACTTGCCCCGCACTGCATCTGCTGATTGGGCTATTTCTTCATCGGTATAGGGCACCCCGACGATTCGCAATGCCCGCATGTGCGCTGGCAGTGCATTCGCGTCCACCAGGTCTTTTTCGAGCCAAGGGTAGGCAGGCATGTTGGACTCTGGCACCAAGTCGCGCGGGTTGACCAAGTGCACCCTGTGCCAATCGTCGCTGTATTTGCCGCCGACACGGTGCAAATCGGGCCCAGTGCGTTTGCTGCCCCACTGGAACGGGTGGTCATAAACGAACTCGCCTGCGACCGAGTAATGCCCGTAACGCAGGGTTTCCGAACGAAATGGACGAATCATCTGTGAGTGGCAGTTGTAGCAACCCTCACGCAAATACACATCTCGGCCAGCCAATTGCAAAGCGGTGTATGGCTTCACGCCTTCAATCGGTTGCGTGGTGGATTTTTGGAAGAACAGCGGGACGATTTCGATCAAACCACCCACTGCAATGACCAAAACGATCAGCACCACCATCAACAAACTGTTGGTTTCGATTTTTTCGTGGTTGAAGCCTTGCGGTTGTTTGTCTGACATGGTGACTTCCTCAAGCGTGTGCAGCAGTGACGACCGGAATGGCAACAAGCGCTGCCCGACCTTTGAATGCCGTCATGAGCACATTCCAAAGCATCACCAACATGCCAAACAGGTACAACGCACCGCCCACGACACGGACCACGTAATAGGGGTATGTGGCTTTCACACTTTCCACAAAGGTGTAGGTCAGGGTTCCGTCCTCGTTGATGGAGCGCCACATCAAGCCCTGCATGACGCCTGCAATCCACATGGCAGCAATGTAGAGAACGATGCCGATCGTGGCCGTCCAAAAGTGCAGCTCAATGGCTGGGACGCTGTACATGGTTTTGGTGCCAAATAAGCGAGGAATCAAGAAATACATCGCACCCATGGAAATCAACCCAACCCAACCCAATGCGCCTGAGTGCACATGGCCAATGGTCCAGTCGGTGTAGTGACTCAACGCATTGACAGTCTTGATGGCCATCATTGGGCCTTCAAATGTACTCATGCCATAAAAGGACAAAGACACAATCATGAAGCGCAACACCGGGTCATCGCGCAACTTGTGCCAAGCGCCCGACAAGGTCATGACACCATTGATCATGCCCCCCCAGCTGGGTGCCAACAATATCAATGAAAACACCATGCCCAATGACTGGGTCCAGTCAGGCAGTGCGGTGTAGTGCAAATGGTGTGGGCCTGCCCACATGTAAGTGAAGATCAAAGCCCAAAAGTGCACGATTGACAAACGGTATGAGTAGACGGGTCGCTCGGCTTGCTTGGGCACAAAGTAATACATCATGCCCAAGAAGCCAGCGGTTAGGAAAAAACCCACCGCATTGTGTCCATACCACCATTGCACCATTGCATCTTGAACGCCTGCATAGGCAGAGTAGGACTTCATCCAACCCGCTGGAATGGCGGCACTGTTGACCAGGTGCAAGACAGCAACGGTCAAGATGAACGCGCCAAAAAACCAATTGGCCACATAGATGTGTTTGACCTTGCGCTTGGCGATGGTTCCAAAGAACACGATCGCAAAAGACACCCACACCAGGGTGATCAGGATGTCAATCGGCCATTCCAGCTCAGCATATTCCTTGCCTGTGGTGTATCCCATCGGCAAGCTGATCGCAGCAGCCAAGATAACCAAGGTCCACCCCCAAAAAGTGAATGCCGCCAACCCAGGTGCGAACAAACGGGTTTGTCCCGTGCGCTGAACCACGTAATAGGTGGAAGCAAACAAAGCCGAACCGCCAAACGCAAAAATAACTGCATTGGTGTGCAGAGGCCGCAGGCGACCATAACTCAGCCACGGAATCCCGACATTGAGTTCAGGCCATGCCAATTGGGCTGCGATGATCAAACCGACCAACATGCCCACCACACCCCAAACAACCGTCATGATGGCAAACTGCCTCACCACCGTGTCGCTGTAGTTGTGTTGATCAGAAAAACTCATGGGCTGCCTTTCACATGCTTTCATTCAGTTTCGTTTCAACCATGTCAGTGCGGTTTGATCTATGTCAATCACTGCGAAGAATGCGTTCACCTTCTGCCTCCAATGCTTCAAATTGCCCTTGATTGATCGCCCAGTAAAGAGCCAGCAGGACAAGCAACACCAGCACCACCGACAAGGGAATCAGCAGGTACAAAATATCCATGTCACGCTTGCGTTGCGGCCAATGCCTGGGGCTTGGGCGGTAAAGTCAGTCGCATGGCATTGAGCACCACCCACAGGGAGCTCGCGGCCATGCCCAAACCAGCCAACCAAGGTGGCAAGTAGCCAAAGAAGGCCAAAGGCACACAAACCGCGTTGTAAAGCGCGGCCCACATCAGGTTTTGATGAACCACGGTCTGGGTTCGCTGTGCCAATGCAAAGGTGTCTGCAACGGCTTGCAATTGCTGTCCTTGCACCACCACATCGGCCTTGGCTTGCGCCAAAGGCACGGCCTGACCAAAGGCCAATGACACGTGGGCGCCAGCCAACACGGGCATGTCATTGAAACCGTCGCCCACCATGGCCACCTGCAAGCCTTTGGCTTGCAAGGCCTTGAGGTGGAACAACTTGTCTTGAGGCGAGCATGCAGCAAACACTTGGTCGGCGGGCAACCGCAAAACGGCACGAACCCTCTCGACTGCATCCGGCTTGTCACCTGACATCACATAGACCGCCATCCCCAGTGCACGCAGCCTGTCAACGCTTGACACGGCATCATCTCGAACCGTCTCCTCGAAAGCAAATGAAGCCAGCCAACCACTTTCGTCGCACAGGTGTACTTGCGCACCCATGGCCTGGTGCGGCACCGACCCACACTCAGGCCAGCTTTGGCAAAACGCCAATGAGCCCAGTCGCAAGCCTTTGGTCTGCAAACCATCTGGGCTTCTCAAGCGTGCGGACAAGCCTTGCCCGACATGCTCTTGCACATCCTCCAGGGGAAGAGCAGGCAGTGATTCATCCAACAAGCCAAGCACGGCGCGTGCATAGGGATGGGATGAATGTTTGGCCAACTGCGCAGCCAACAGGAAAGAGGTGTTTGCCTGAATGTCTGATTGCTGGTGCGCAAACCAAGAGCCTTCCGGTGTGAACATGGCTTGCAATTGCATTTTGTCTTTGGTCAATGTGCCTGTCTTATCAAAGACCACCGCTTTGACCTGAGACATGGTTTCCAAAGACTGCACATCTCGCAACAACACGCCTTGCCGAGCCAAACGCCCGGCGGCGGCCAACATGGCAGCTGGGGTTGCCAAGGACAATGCACACGGACAGGTGACGATCAACACGGCCACAGCCACCATCAATGCTTGTCCCGGGGAAGTCGGCCATGCAAGCAAGGCACTCAAACCTGCCGCCAACAACACCGTCCCTAAAAAGGGTTTGGCCAATCGATCGGCCAACCATGCCAGGCGGGGTTTGTGCAGCGACGCACTTTGCATCAAGCTGACAATGGCTGCATAGCGGGTGGACTCACCGATCTTGTCCACACGCATCTCAATGGTCTCGCGCAGGTTATGCGAGCCCGCCAATAAGTTGTCTCCCGGTTTGCGCAGCAAAGGCGCAGACTCGCCGGTCAGCAAGGCCTCTTCCACCCAGGTGTGCCCTTTCACCACTTCACCGTCTGCTGCGATCACCTCTCCAGGGCAAATTTGCAGGACATCACCTGGTTTCAACTGGTGCACGCCCACGGTTTCCAAACGGCCGTTGTGGTGAAACCGTTGAACGGTTTGCGGTAATTGATTGATCAACGCCTCTAAAGCCCCTGCTGTGCGCTCTCGCAGACGCGATTGCAGCCACCGCCCCGTGAGCAAGAAAAAAACAAACATGGTGAGCGAGTCGAAATACACCTGGTCACCCAGCAACCCGTTGGGCTCAAAGACAGCGGCTGAACTGACGATGAAAGTCACCCAAATCCCCAGGGCAACCGGTAAATCCATGCTGATGCGTCCCTGTTTGAGGTCTCGCCATGCAGCAGCAGTGAACACATCTGCAGAAAAAAACATGACTGGCAAGCTCAACACCCAAGAGGCCCAACGCAGCAAATCAAGCATGTTGGGTGCAATCTCACCGGGCGCAGACACATAAGCAGGCCAGGCGTACATCATCACCTGCATCATGCAAAAACCCGCCACCAACCATCGCCACAGTTGCTGACGCATGTCGGTTTGACCCGCATCACGGGCCATGAAATCCTGGGCTGGCAAGGCTTGGTATCCGGCATTGACCAAAGCCTGCATCCATGCAGATGGCCGGACTTCATCGGCAGACCAGGTGATTTGGGCTCGGTGTGTGGCGCCATTGACAGTGACTTGCTTGACGCCAGGCACAGCGCTCAAAGCGGCTTCCACATTCAATGCACATGCGGCGCAATGCATGCCCTGCACCACCACTTGTGATTGCCAAGCATGGGCGCCAGGCTTTGTGTCGGTAGCCAGATGATGGCGGGCAGGCAGGCTGAAAGCGGCCCAGCGCTGAGGGTCATCGAGCAAGGCATAGGCTGCATTCATGCCTGCCAGCTTAGTCATCCAGCACGACCCAAAGCTTGATCTATGTCAAGTGCATTCCATCCAAGTCTGTTATCTGACTGTTGACTGACAGCGCCCATTGCACATGCTCCCTGACCAATGGGCTTTCATCTGTCAGTCGCGAGGCCAATGCCTGGCGAACCTCGCTGGCTTGGCGAGCGGGCAAGTCGGCCCGGCAAGCGTTGCCCAGGGCCACGGCAATGTTGCGAAGCCATCGTTCATGGCCTATGCGCCTGATCGCGCTGCCCTGGGTGTAACGGTCAAAGTCCTGCGCTGTCCAAGCAAACAACTGCACCAGTTGTGCGGCCCCCAATCCATGGCGCTCATCAAAATCGGGCAAAGCACTGCGTTTGGCAAACTTGTTCCAGGGACATACCAACTGGCAGTCATCACAGCCGTAAATGCGGTTGCCAATCAAAGGTCTGAGTTCCAGCGGCACAGGGCCAGCATGCTCGATGGTCAGGTAAGAAATACAACGCCTGGCATCCAACTGGTAAGGCGCGACGATCGCTTGGGTGGGACAGGCATCCATGCATGATGAGCAACTGCCACAGTGGTCACTGACCACGGGGGTGGACTCCAGTGGCATGTCCACGAAAAGTTCACCGAGGAAGAAAAACGAGCCCGAATCGCGTTGCAACACCAAGGTGTGTTTGCCACGCCATCCCAGCCCACTGCGCACCGCTAACTCCGCTTCCATCACCGGTGCCGAATCGCAAAACACCCTGTGCCCGATGGGCCCCAGGTGCTGCTGCAGCAAGTCCGCCAGTTGTTGCAAGCGTTGGCGCATCACCTTGTGGTAGTCGCGGCCACGAGCGTAGACAGACACCACAGCGGCCTGGGGATCTTGCAAGCGAGACAACTCATGAGCCAGCCAGTCCTGGGTGTTGGCTGCCTGCAGGCCAGCCTGTTGCGGCAGGTAATCCATCCGCACGGTGATCACACTCAAGGTTCCTGGCAGCAAGGCCGCGGGCCTGGCTCGGCGCAGGCCGTGGGAGGCCATGTAAGCCATGTCCCCATGAAAACCTTTGTCTAACCATGCCAGCAGCCCGGGCTCTGCGCCAGTCAGGTCGACCGGGGCTACGCCAATTTGGGAGAATCCCAATTGCTGACCCCAGGTTTGCAGGGACGCGAGCAACTGCTG
>CAMDCZ010000053.1 GCA_945890735.1 Bordetella parapertussis
CATCCGCAAGTGCAGCGTTTGCAGCGCTTCACCGATGGTTTTGTCAGCTTGAGCCAAGACGTCAATGGCAACTTGTGGCTGAGCGACTGGCGCATGGGTCAACACCCGAATTTCATCTTCACCTTCAACATCGGTCCTGCCCTGACCTCTGGCCAAAAGCCGCCGGTGGCCATCCAAGAGCGGCGTACCATGGACGTGGCATCGGGTTTGGTGTGGTTGTGGCGGCGCTTGAAGGGCGAGGACATCTCCTCCAAGACGATCAATTCCGCGGTTTGGCGACAGGCCGCGCCCTGGCGCAACTCGGACAGCTAGCGGTTGGGCTTCATCAAAGCCTCGCTGCCGGGGTGGCCCAGACAGCCCGCCCCAGGGAATTGACGCCGCCGCCCGTCGCCCGCCCGCATTGGCTGTCAAAATGCAAGGCCATGGCCTGCAAACGCTGGTCGACTTCGGAGAATCGCTGTGAAAAAAACCTTGTCCTGCTTGTTGGCCATCTCTTTGGCTTTGGGACCTGCCATGGTCACGTCCCAAACCACCAAAACCAACAAAACCGCAAAAGTGGTTTTGCCGCAAGATGTTTACAAACAGCCGGTACCTGGTTTGAGTGCCAAACAACGCAAGCAGTTTGAACAAGGCGAGAAGGTATTCAACAATTTTTGGATCGCGGTCAACAACCCGATCATCCCTTTGACCTGGGACCTGTCTTTGCCCGGGCCGTCCGGTGGCGAGTGGGGCTTGGGCCCGATGTTCATGGCCACCAACTGCGCGGCTTGCCATGTCAATGCTGGCCGAGGTCGTGCGATGGATGCCAGCGGCGGCTTGGCGGTGCAGCATGTGTTGCGGGTGTCCGTGCCTGGCGAAGACCCGCACGGAGGCCCCAAGCCGGAGCCGCATTACGGCACCGACATTCAGATGTTCGACATCGTCACCCGCACCGACCCCAACGTCCGCCCTGGCGAGGCAGAAATCTACATCGATTGGGTCAGCCATGCATTCACCTTCCCCGATGGCGAGCAATTGGCTTTGCGTCAGCCCAAGCTGCGGCTGGAGAAAACCAACTTCGGCCCACTGGCTGACAACGCGATGTTCTCGCTGCGCAATTCACAAGCCATGATGGGTGTGGGCTTGCTCGAAGCGGTCAGTGAAAAAGATATTTTGAAGCTGGCGCAAGCACAAAAGGCCATGGGTTTGAATGGGCGGCCCAACCAGGTGCGTGACGACATCGGGCGACAAACCACTTTGGGGCGCTTTGGCTGGAAGGCCAACCAGCCCAGTGTGCGCCAACAAATCGCTGCCGCCTTCAGCAGTGACATCGGCATCAATTCCGCTGTGTATCCCGAGCCCAACTGCACCGCGGTTCAAAAAGAGTGCTTGCAAGCCATTCGCCATGACAAACCGGAATTGCGCCCCGAGCTGCTGGACGCGATCACCCTGTGGGCGCTGTCCTTGGACGCGCCGGCGCAACGCCACCGAGACAAACCCGAGGTCAAGCGAGGCGAGCAGTTGTTCACAGACAGTGGCTGTGCCGCCTGCCATGTGCCTGAGTTGAAAACCAGCCCTTTCCCGCCGGTGCCACAACTGGGGAACCGGACCATCCGCCCGTTCACCGATTTGTTGTTGCATGACATGGGCCCAGAGCTGGCAGATGGACGCCCCGACTTCAAGGCCGGCGGCGCAGATTGGCGCACCCCGCCTTTGTGGGGCATTGGTTTGTCCAAGCAAGTCAATGCCAGCACCTCGTTCTTGCATGACGGGCGGGCACGCAATCTGCAAGAAGCCATCGTGTGGCACGGCGGCGAGGCCAAAGCCGCGCGCGACAAATTCACAGCGTTGCCCAAAGCCCAGCGCAACGACCTGCTGGCGTTTTTAGAGTCGCTTTGACCAGGCAAGCCCCTCGCCGAAGTCAGACCCCCGTGGAAACCCTTGTGTGACAAGGCCGGGGGCATCTGCTAGACTGAGCGTCAATTTCTGTTTACACAGACGCTTGTCAAGAAAGGTTGACCATGAAAGACAGTCTTGCATTGCAAACCAAACAAAAAATGGCCAAGGTCTACTTTGGCGGGATCGTGGTGTTCAGCCTCATGATCACTTCCTTGGTGGTGCTTATCCGCTTGGTGACCCTCAACGGCAGCTGAAGCCCCGGCCAAAGGGGTGCGCGCAAGCCCCCAGCTTTGGTCCGACCGCAACCCCTGTGCCCACAGCGCAGGGGTTTTTCTTTGCTGGCAACGGACACACCAAGGTCATTGAAAACCGCCAAAATACCAGGCTTGACTGAAACGGAACCGCCATGGCCAAAGATTTTGCTCAGATGGAGGACAGCAACCCCTCCGCCAACCCCAGCATCCACCAAGTCTCCGACCCGGCCAAGCGCCAAACCTTGCAAGCCGCTGCTTGGCTGGGCATGCTTGCTGGCTTGTCTCCCTTGGTGGGTCAAGCCGCAGCCAGCAGCAAGATCGGCTTCAAAGCCATGCCGCCCGGGTTGGGTGACTACATTGAATTGCCAGCCGACTATGTCGCCAAGGTGTTGGCGCCTTGGGGTGAACCGGTGGGCATTGAAGGGCAGATGCCCGCCTACCGTCCTGACGCGAGCAACAGTGCCGAAGACCAAGCGGTGCAAATGGGCATGCACCACGATGGTTTGGTGTTTTTTCCCTTGCAAGGCAGCTCGACACATGGCTTGCTCGCCATCAACCACGAGTACATCGACGAGGGTTTGTTGTTCCCCGATGGTTTTGCCCCCCTGACCGCAGCCAAAGTACACAAGGCGCAAAACGCGCATGGCATCTCCGTCATCGAGGTCAAACTCGGGCCCAAGGGCTGGGACATGGTGCGCCCGTCTCGCTATGCACGGCGGATCACCGCCAGCACGCCTTTTGCCATTGGTGGCCCGGCCGCCGGCCACGCCTTGATGCGCACCACCGCTGACCCCTTGGGCCAGCGTGTGTTGGGCACGCTCAACAACTGCGCGGGCAGCATGACCCCGTGGGGCACGTTTTTATCCGGGGAGGAAAATTGGGCCTATTATTTCGCGGCAGGCGACCAGCCCTCGGCGCATCACAAACGCTGGGGCTTGCGCGCCAAAAGCCACACCCAATGGGAGGCGCACGACCCGCGTTTCAACGCCCAACTGCACCCGAACGAGCCCAACCGATTTGGCTGGGTGGTCGAAGTCGACCCGATGGACCCGACCAGCACACCGATCAAACGCACGGCTTTGGGGCGCGCTGCGCACGAAGGCGCATGGGTGGGACAAACCAAGGACGGCCGCGCCGTGGTGTATTCGGGAGAGGATGCCCGCTTTGAATACATCTACAAATTTGTCAGCCGCGACAAAATCCAAGCCGGTGGCGCCCAAGCCAACCGCGAACTCTTGGACCATGGCACCTTGCATGTCGCACGCTTTGATGCCGATGGCACAGGCCAATGGCTGCCACTGGTGCATGGCCAGGGGCCACTCACGGCGGCCAACGGTTTTGCCGACCAGGCCGAGGTGTTGATCAAGGCGCGCCAAGCCAGTGATGCCTTAGGCGCCACCAAGATGGACCGCCCCGAGTGGCTGACCATCGACCCGGCCAACGGCTGGGTGTATTGCACCTTGACCAACAACAGCCAACGCGGCGAACCTGGCAAACCAGGCGTGGACGCAGCCAACCCCCGCGCCAAAAACACCATGGGGCAGATCATCCGCTGGAAAGACCAGGGTGACTTCGATGGCCTGCGCATGACCTGGAACCATTTGCTGCTTGCCGGGGACCCGGCCAACCAACGGGCCGAGGCCAGAGGCAACATCCGAGGCGACATCTTTGGTTGCCCCGACGGCATCAGCTTTGGACCCGGCGGCTTGCTGTGGATTCAAACCGATGTGCACAGCAGCCAACTCCAGCGCGGTGAGTTCGAGCGCATAGGCAATAACCAAATGCTGGCCTGTGACTTGGCCAGCGGCGAAGTGCGGCGGTTTTTCACCGGCCCTGCCAACTGCGAGGTGACCGGGGTGAGTTTCACCCCAGATGGCACCACGATGTTCATCAGCATTCAGCACCCGGGTGAGTCACCCAGCGACCGCAGCGACCCCAAAGAGCCGGCCAAGTATTCCAACTGGCCGGACTATGTGGATGAAACCCGGCCACGCTCAGGGGCAGTGGCGATCCGAAAGAAAAACGGCGGTGTGATCGGTTTGTGACGCAGCCAAGCCCGCGAGGCTGGCCAGCCGGTCACAGCCCTGTCGGGCACAGCACGGCTTGAGCGCTAGCCCATTTGGGCCGGCAGCCACAGCGCGATCACCGGAAAGGCGATCAAGATAACCAGGCGCACCAAGTCGGTGAGCACAAAGGGAATCACGCCCTTGAAGATGGTGGTGAATGACACATCGGGCACCACGCTTTTGATGACAAACACATTCATGCCCACGGGGGGGTGAATCAGGCCCAGCTCGACCGTCATGACGATGATGATGCCAAACCAAATCGGGTCAAAACCGAGCTGCACGATCACTGGAAAGATGATGGGCACGGTCAAGATGATCATGGCCATGGCGTCCATCAGGCAACCCAAGATCAGGTACATCACCATGATCAGGGCCAGCACCTCGTAGCGATTGAGCCCCAGACTGGTCACATGGTTGGTGAGGTTTTGCGGTACCTGGGTGATGGTGAGGAAATAGCCAAAAATCAGCGCACCGATCAGCACGGTGAACACCGAGGCCGCTGTGCGTGTGGCCGACAGCAAAGCACTCAAGATGCCGGCCCGGTCGAGTTTGCCGCGCAGCACACCCAGCAAAAACGCACCCGTGGCACCCACACCGCCGGCTTCGGTGGGCGTGAAAAAGCCGCCATACAAACCGCCGATGACAAACACAAACAACAGCACAGGGGCCCAGACATCTTTGAGTCCGGCAAAGCGTTGGCCCCAGCTGGTGGGGGTGCCGCGCGGCAACCAGTCGGGGCGCACCTGCACGATGATGACAATCGTCAACACATACATCAGCATGGCCAGCAGGCCGGGGATGATCCCCGCCATGAACAACTTGCCAATGTCCTGCTGGGTCAAGATCGCGTAGACCGCCAGCACAGTCGACGGCGGCAGCATCGCGCCCAGCGTGCCCCCAGCGGCGATCACCCCGGTCGAGAACGACTGCGGGTAACCAAAGCGGCGCATTTCGGGGTAAGCCACCGAGGAGAAGGTGGCCGCGGTCGCCACCGACGAGCCGCAAATCGCTGCAAAGCCCCCGCAGGCCACGACCGTGGCCACACCCAAACCGCCGCGCAAATGGCCAATGAAGGCGTTGGCGGCGCGGAACAACTCGCGGCTGACACCCGACACCGACACGAAAGCGCCCATCAGCATGAACATCGGGATCACGCCAAAGGTGTAGTCAGTGACAGTGCGCATCGAGGTTTGGCCGATCAGTTTCAAGGCCGGGCCACTGCCCGCGATGTAGCTGTAGCCGCAGACACCCACCAGACCCATGGCCATGCCCACCGGCACGCGCAACAACATCAGGGCAAACAAAGCCACAAAGCCGATCAAGGCCACGGCATCCGGGCTGAGGTTCATGAGGTCCATCTCAGTGTCCGGTTCCGGCGGTTGGCGTTTGCAAAGCCTCGGGATCGCGCAGCAGGCGCCAGGTGCGAATCGCGATCAGCAAGACGGCACACACATCGCCCATCCAAGCCACCGCGAAAAAAGGCCAGGTGGGCAGGTTCAGGTCGTAGGTGAGCACATGGTCGCGGTAGGTGCTGGCCACTTTGTCAAACAACATGATGGTCTGCACGGTCACCACCAACAACACCACCAGGGTGGCAAACACGTCGATGTAGCGTCGCCAGCGCGGATTGGCATAGGTCCACAGCAGGTCGACCGTGATGTGCCCCCCGCGGTAACTGGTGGCAGCGATGCCCCAAAAAATCAATATGCCCAAGAGCATCCGGCCAAAGTCATAGCTGTCGGGGATCGAGGCGTCAAAGAACTTGCGCAGCACCACCGCCAGGAAAATGTTGAGCGCGACCAAGCCGACAAACAGGGCCGCCATCCACTCGATGGTGTCGATGATTTTGTCGAACGGGCTTTTGGTCGAAGGCTCAGCCATGGCGGTTTACATCGCGGACTTGTGCTTGGCCAGGCTTTGCTGCAAGGCCTTCAAGATCGGTTCGGGGTCGCCGCCGCGCTTTTTCACCTCGTCCGCCCATTGCTTGTGCACGGGTGCCACCGCGGTTTTCCAGGCGGCGATTTGCGCAGGTGTGAGGCTGTAGATCTCGCGGTTGGCTTTGTCGGCCAACAGCTTGGTGCGACCGGCGATTTCAAAATCGGCCCAAGCCGTCCCCACCTTTTCAGCCCATTCGCTGCTGCAATGGCTGTCCACCGCTTGTTGTTGGGTGGCGGACATGGCCTTGTACTTGTCTTGGTTCAAGACCATCACGAAAGGCGTGACATACAAAGGCACGTCCATGTGGTACTTGACCACCTTGTCGATGCCAAACAAGGACAAAGAGCCCCAGGGGAAGGTCAGGGCATCGGCCACGCCGCGCTCGATCGCGTCGCGCGCCTCAGGCGCCGAGGCTTGCACATTGGTGCCGCCCAGCAAAGTGATCATCTGGCCCACGGTGGAGGTGGCGGGGCGCACTTTGAGGCCTTTCATGTCGGTGGGCAGCACGACTTTTTTGCGGGAATGCAAAGCGCCGGGGTCGTGGGCAAAGGCAAAGCAAAACTTCACCTCTTTCATCTCCTTGCTGGCGTAAGCGCGGTACCAAGCATCGATCGCGGCAGAGCCGGCTTTGGCGTTGCTGATCTCAAACGGCAAGGACGCCGCGGCAAACACCGGGAAGCGGCCCGGTTGGTAGCCAGGGTTCACAAAGGCGAAGTCGGTCAGGCCGTCGCGCGCCATGTCGTAGTGGTCAAACGCTTTGCCGAGTTGTTCGGACGGGAACAAGGTCGGGTTGATGCTGCCACCAGAGGCTTTTTTCAGGCTCTGCGCCCAGGCTTGGATCGCGGGGTTCAAGGCGTGTTGAGCGGGAACCCAGGTGGAGACCCTGACCTGCTGGGTCTTGTCTTGGGCCCAGGCCAGGCTTGAACAGGCCAAGAAAGCAGCGAGCAGGCCGCGTTGCAACAAAGTGGTGGTGTTTTTCATGGTCAAAGGCTGGGCACGACAGCGTTGTCAACAATCCATTGCACAGGATAACCGAGTCATGGCCCAGACCGCCTCGGGATCTGCCCTTGGTCAGGGGCTCAATACGCCCCGCCCTTGCCGTGGGTGGCTGGGGCTTGGCCCCTGAACAGTCCCGCGAGATCGCGGCTTTGGCGCATCAAGACCTGCGTATCGATGCCGACCGTCACAAACACGGCGCCGCACTCCAGGTAGTGTTGGGCCAAAGCAGGCTCGGTCGCCAGCACGCCAGGCGCTTTGCCCGCATGCAAGATGCGTTGGATGCCGTCCTCGATCGCGGCTTTGACAAGGGGGTGGCTGGGTTGCCCCACATGCCCCATGGCGGCGGACAAATCGGCTGGCCCCAAGAACACACCGTCGACACCAGGCGTCGCGGCGATCGCGTCCAGGTGGGCCATGCCTTGCAAAGTCTCCACCTGCACCAGCAAACACACTTGCGCATTGGCAGCGGTGAAATAGTCTTCGACATGGCCCCAGCGCGAGGCCCGCGCGCCGGCCATGCCACGCACACCGCCTTGGCCATCGGCTTGCGGGTAGCGGCAGGCCTGCACCAGTTGCGCGGCTTGCGCGGGGGTGTCGACCATCGGCACCAGCAGGGTGGTGGCACCCAGGTCGAGGTATTGCTTGATCAGCGCGGTCTCGCCCACGGGGGGTCGCACCACCGGGTGGCTTTGGGGGTAGGCGTTGAGGATTTGCAACTGGGTTTGGATGCTGCGCAAATCGTTGGTGGCGTGTTCGCCATCGACCACCAGCCAGTCAAACCCCGCCAGCGCACATATCTCGGTTGCTTCTGCGCTGGCCATGCTCATCCAAAAACCGATTTGCGCCTGGCCTTGGTGCAGCGCTTGTTTGAAGGTGTTGACAGGTGTTTTCATGGGCAGGGCTTTCAAGGGCGGCGTGCGGCGTTGCGCACAAAACGGATCGGTTGCACCGGCACCGGTCTGGCAGGCACGCCTGCGCGGCGCAACTGCTGGTCCAGCGCCACACCCGCCTCGTCTTGCAAGGCGGCAGCGCGGGCTTGCGCGATGGCTTGGGCACGCCAGGCAGGCGAGGGGTTCACGCTGGCCGGGGCGAGGTGGGTGAGGATGTGCTGCAGGTTGGATTTGGCGCGCTCGTTGGTGCTGCCATAGCCTTTGATGAGTTGCCCGCAGGCCGCCACCGCCTGGCCCAGCGCCCAGTCTTCTTGCAGGCCTTGACGCACCGCGCCCAGCCACTGGTCGATGTCGGCTTGCTCTTGCTGAAAACGGCTGCCGTGGGGGCGCAGCCAACGCAGGCTGGCCAAGCCGCGCAAGGCAAGCATGCCGCTGACCGAATGGGTGCCGATCTTCAAGGCCCAGCCCCACGGGGCCTGGCCCTTGGCCACCCGAGCACGCTCCCAGCGCAACAAGGGGGTGGCCCAAGCAGAGGGCAACAAGGCAGCGAACTCGGGCACGCCCGGTTTGAAATGGTCATAGACCTGCAGCACGTCATCCGGTTGTGCTTGGACTTCACCTGCCACCCGCTGCCAGCGCGAGGCGCGGCTTTTCAAATCGGCCACCCGCACGATGTCGTCAAAGGCCATCCACAAGGCCAACCAGCGCGCGGTCTCGCGGCTGGCGGCATAGGCTTGCAGGTGCTCTGGATCGGCCGCGGTTTCAAGCGAGACCACGCTTTGCAAACGTCTCAGGTAGCGCTCGGCATAAGGCTGGTGTTGGTAATCGCACAGCCTGGCAAAACCCAAGCTCGCCATCTCACGCACCGGGGCTGGCAGGGCTTGCAGACCTGAGTCAGCCGACGGGGCGGTGGGGGTGTTGTCATCGGCCACCATGGCTTGCAAAGCCTGGGCTTGTTGCACCTGCGCGAAGGCAGCGGCAAAGCCGCGCAGACTCGCCGGGCCGTGTTCACCGGCTTGGATGCTGGCTTCAAAGTGTGCCCGTGCAAACGGCAACACGCCGCTGCCTGCCAGTGCGCCCAACATCACCGCGCTCACCAAGGTGCCATGGGTTTGCGCCATGGCGGCAAAGTCCCAGACCTGCGCGGTTTTCGAGAAGCGGTGCACCAAGTCGGTCAGTGGCGCATCGGACCAACGGCCGTCGCCCATGGGCATGCGCTCTTGCGTGGTCAGGCTGCGTGCCGATGAGGTGATCACCTGTGTGCGTTCGGGCGAGACCAAGCCTGCACTGATTTGCCGCGCGGTTTCCAGCAACTCGGAAGACAGCAGCACATCCAGCGCGCCAGGCACCGGGTTCAGGCCAAACACGGGTTGCTTGCCGCCCAGTTGCGACAGCGGCACCGGCATGACCTCGATGTAATAGGTGGTGGCGCCGGTGCGCTGGGCGACGCCGGGAATCGAGGTGCTTTGGGCGGGATAGCCGGCGCGCCGCGCGGTGTCCATCAACCAGGCGCTGAGCACACCGCCACCCTCGCCACCCAAGGCGCAGACCAACAGGCTGATCGGGGTGCTCATGCGGTTTGCAAGGCGCGAACCAAGCCCGAGCGCAGCCTGGCCCACCAACGCTCTAAGTGGTGGGGGTGGCGGATGACTTCAGCGCGGTAAAAACTCGGGCACAAGGTCGCGGTGTGTGCGTTCTCGCCACACAAGCCACAGCCGACGCAGCCATCGATCACGGTGGCCACCGGGTCCACTTTCAACGGGTCGGGGTTGTCCTTCAAGGTCAAGGTGGGGCAACCTGACAGGCGAATGCAGGCGTGGTCGCCATTGCAAACATCCTCATCCACGCCGTACTTGACCCGCACCGTGCGTTGGCCGCGCTGGCGGCGTGCCGCCAGCAAAGGTTTGATGCGGCGTTGCCGCTCGAGTTGGCATTCGCCCTCGGCGATGATGACTTTCAGGCCATGAAAGTCCGAGGTGAACGCGGCTTGCAGCGCCGTTTTCATGTCGGCCACATCAAAACTGTCCACGCGCTGCAGCCACTGCACGCCCAGGCCTTGCAGCGTGGTCTCGATCGTGGTGTTGGTGTGTGCCAAGCCTTGCAGGCTGGTTGAGCCGCTCAGTGGGGTGGAGATGATGTCTTGGGTGCCGGTGGCCGAGGTGTAGCCGTTCTTGAAAATCAACAGCACGGTATCGTCGCCATTAAAGAGCGAGCTTTGCACCCCGGTCAACAAGCCGTTGTGCCAAAAACCGCCGTCGCCCATGATCGCCAAAGTGCGTCCCGGCATCATCGGCGAGACACCCGCACGCGAGGCCAGGCTCATGCCGTAGCCCAAGATCGAGTGACCAGTGTTGAACGGCTCGAAGGTGCCCAAGGCATGGCAACCAATGTCGGCGGCCACATGCACCGGACCGATGGTTTGCTGTACCTGTTTCAAGGCCGAAAACACGGGCCGCTCTGGGCAGCCGATGCAAAAGCCGGGCGGCCTGGCGGGCAAGGGCTCACCCAACAGCGCGGCCACCTCGGCACGGCGTTGCGCCAGGTCCTGCAACCACTGGCTGGCCGCAGCGAGCCGATCAGGGCCAAGGTATGGCTGTGCAAACCGCACCAATCCTTGGGCCAGCACCTCGACCGTGTATTCACCACTGCCGGGCAAAAAGTCTTTGCCGTGCAGCGCGGTCTCGATGCTTGCACGGCGCAGTTGCGTGGCAATGTCTTGCTCGATGTACTCGGGCGAGCCTTCTTCCACCACCAGCACCGCCCGCTTGCCTTCGCAAAACCCGCTGATCTGTGAGGGAACCAAGGGGTAGGTGACATTGAGCACGAGGATCGGGATGTCGCTTTGGCCAAAGGCGTCGGCCAAGCCGAGTTGCTGCAAACCTTTGACCAAGGTGTTGTAGAGGCCGCCTTGCACCACCAAGCCCAGGTCGGGGTGCTTGTGGCCAGGCATGTGTTCATTCAAGCCGTGGTCAAGGATGTATTGCCGCGCAGCGGGAATGCGCTCATCGAGTTTGCGTTTTTCATGGATGAAGGTCACCGGTGGGTGCGACAAACGCATGTAGTCAAAGGCCGCAGGCCCCGCCATTGCATGGCGGGTCGAAACCGCTGCGGGCTTGTTGGCCTTGGTGGCAAAGCTGCCGCGCACATGGCAGGCGCGGATGCGCAACTCGAGCATCGCTGGCATGTTGGACGCCTCGGACAGCGCGAAGCCGTGTTCCACCATCGCCACCATGTGCTGCAAATCAGGGCGTGGGTCGAGCAGGCACAGCGTGCTTTTCATGGCGAAAGCATGGCTGCGTTCTTGGATGACTGACGCGCCCTCGCCGTAGTCTTCGCCGATCACGATCAAAGCGCCGCCCACCACGCCCGGGGACGCGAGGTTGGACAGCGCATCGGACGCCACGTTGGTGCCGACGATCGACTTCCAGGTGACCGCGCCGCGCAGCGGGTAGTGGATGCTCGCGCCCAGCATGGCTGCTGCCGCCGCTTCATTGGCACAGGCTTGCACATGCACCCCGAGCTGCGCCATCAAGGGTTTGGCTTGCACCATCACATCCAGCAAGTGCGACACCGGTGCGCCTTGGTAACCACCGACGTACGACACGCCCGATTGCA
>CAMDCZ010000054.1 GCA_945890735.1 Bordetella parapertussis
CCACCCCAGGTGCTGATGTAGCGCCATACCCAAGCCAGGGCTTTGACCATTTGCATGACGATTTGCGGAATCGTCACCGCCGGACACAAGGCGTAGTTGGGCACCACCACACACACACCTTGTTCGGTCAGGGCTGGGGCAACAAAGGAATGGTCTGACTTGTCCAACGCACGCCAATAGCCACCATGCAAGAACACCACGACCGGGGCCTTGGCATGGGCGGTGGTGAAGATGTCCAGGGATTCTTGGGGGCCGCTGCCATACCGCAGATCGGTCAGACACGGTTGGCTGTCGCGCACAGCCTGAGAGCTTGCGGTCCAGCGTTCCAGGTATTGGTGGAAATCGGGCACCAAGGCCCGGTTGTTGTAGGCCTGGTCGAACTGATCGGAAGTCAGCGCGTCCAAGGCTTACTTGCTGGTCTGCGCTTGCCGAATCGCGGAAGTGGCGGCGTCGCCCGCGGTGTTGCCGCCAGCCGGGTTTTGGATCACCAAGCCCAGCAAACGCGCACCGTGTTCGACCGCGATCGAGCCGTAGGAAATATCGCCATGCACCACGGAATCTTTGTGAAACTCGACACGCTCGGCAGCGTAAATATTGCCTTCGACCTTGCCTGCCACCATGACGCGGTGGGCCGTGACGTCGCCAGAGACCTCACCGCTGGCGCCAATGGCGACCGTGACCTTGCTTTCTTTGGCGGTTTCGATATTGCCAACCACTTTGCCATCGATGCGCACACTGTCGACCAACACGACGCGCCCATAGATTTGGGTGGTTCGGCCAATCAAGGTCTCGAAGCGCTCTTGTGAGCTGGCCAAAGGTTTTTCGCGCAATTTTTCAAACATGGGAACTCCGAAACCGGGTCAACTTGAACTGATCGGCAACACCTGAACCGGATTGATCACCCGGTCTTTGTTGAACACCTCGTAATGCAAATGCGGACCCGTGGAACGGCCGGTGCTGCCCACTTCGCCCAACACACCGCCGCGCTCGACATTGTCACCGACTTGGGCGATACGCTTGCTTAAATGGGCATATCGGGTGGCAAAACCTTCGGCATGCTGGACTTCGATCACATTGCCATAGCCTGGGTCCCAACCGGAGCGGGTCACCACCCCTTTGGCAGAGGCCACCACTTTGGTGCCAGCCGCGGCAGTGAAATCCAAGCCCTCGTGCATGGCCAACCCACCGTTGAAGGGGTCATTGCGGATGCCAAAGCCACTGCTGATACGGAAATCCCCTTGGATCGGGACACCCGAGGGCAAGGCGTTGAGCCAATCGAGTTGCTTCTCCCAGCGACCTCTTAACTCCAGCACGGCTTGTTGGGTTTGCACAAAATCTTGCAAGGTTTGGTCGAATTCGATGCCTAAAGGCTGCCGAAAGAGATTGGAGAAAGGACGGGGCGCCACCAAAGGGCCGCCTTTGTTGTCTTCACGGCGGTTGACTTTGTCGCGCACCACGGTGGGCGTGGCCATTTCCATGAAGCGGTTCTTCATGGTCTCGAGTTGGCGGATCTCGTTGACCGTGGTTTGCATGGACTCGCGCAACTGCGCCAGGTGGTCCCGGTAAACCGACTCCATGCGCTTTTGCTCCGCCTCGGTGGTCACGCCGCCGATGCTGCGCGCCAGGTCGGGGTTGTATTCAACAGCGATCTTGAAACCCACAAAGTGCAGCAAGAAGCCGGAGGCGACCAGGAACACACCAACCACCACAGCCGCGGATAAAACCGTGCGGGTGGTGATCGAAATGGTTCTGACATTTCCGGTTGGCCCTGAGAGCCACATTAACTGCATGCACGAATCCTGTGTATTTGTGAGCCCTGAGGCCCCAACGCAATGAGGATCGACATTCTATGCACAGACCTGAAGTCCTCCAAGCGAAAATTTAGCGTTGATTGGTTATATAGAACCTAATAAAGTATTGAAATTAGCTATAAAGAAATACCCGGTTGAATCCCAGCCAGTCTGCTAAAAAGAAAATGCTGCTCAAATTGGCAGCCCAAGCCCAAAAAAACCGGTTCAGGCCAAAAAACCAGAACACCAGGAAGTGAAAAACCAGGGCCACCCCCCCAAACACCCAAACCAGGTCAGGCCAGAGCAAGACCAACGGAAACACCCCCTCCCACACAATGAATGCCCAACTGCAGACCAACGCGACAGCTGGGCGGCGAAACACACTGTCGGCGGGCAAGGGCCCATAAAGACCGCTGTTGAGAAACACAGTCAAGGCTTCACCACTGCGCCATTCAGCCCGCTTGAGCTTGACCCAGCCAGAGATGAAATACGAGCTCAAGGTGTGAATCGCGACATAGCCCAAACCTGCCGCCCAGGCCAAACCCGGGTCGGTGAACCACATCAATGCCTGTGCGATCAAGATGCCTGTCAGGGTGATCAAGGTCATGAAATCGCTGCCACCGTTGAACGCCCCGCGCCAGCGCACCAAGACAAGCAGCTGCAAAACAAACAACACCACAGCCGTGCCCCAGTGCGAGCCAGCCACCACCAACAAGAGGGCAGCCAATCCGCGCAGCCACAGCAAGGCTCGGTAAGGCAGGGGTTGGTAAACCCAGTCCAGCCAGCGCAAGACCCCAGCAGGGGAGGCAGGAATGTCGGCTCGCTGCACCGGCCACGACCACACGCCAGTCGGGTCGGTGCTGTCGGCGATGCGCCAGTATTCGATGGTTTGCAGCAAGATGCTGCAAGCACACAGGATCTCCAGGCAGCGGATGACCAGTTCACCGCTCACAGAGGCATCTCCGGACTGCGCAGCACGGTGTCGCTGCTGGCAAAACCGCTGGGCACCGGGCGTTCCAGGCGTATCTCCAGTTGGTACCGCCCTGCGGTCAGGGTCGGGTGCAAACGCCGCATCGCCTGCGCCGCCAAACGACACACCAACCGGTATGACACCAGCTCGCTGGCATCTTGGCCCTCCCCGAGGTCTTTGATGTCGCTGGACAAATGGTCCACCAGGTTTTGCTCGGCCAAGGCGCGGTTGCCCCAGGGGTTGTGAAACAGTTGCCAGATGCTGCGGGTGCCACGCGGGTAGACCCATTGCCAGTCGCTCCAGGCTTGCCCAGGTGCTTCATAGCGCACATACAAATGGGGCACTGGACCGACCTGGTGATAGAACTGCCAGTTCGGCAAGAAGGCCCTGAACAAAAAGAACCAGGGGCCACGCACGGTTTGGCTGCGCCACACCAAGCCGATGGCCAACCACACAAAATAAACCAAGATCAACCCAGCGATGGTTGTCATACCCTGCTCTCCTGCGAATGGCAGCCATTGTCCCGAAATTGCACCCTGCCCGGCTGGATGCCGGTTCACCTCGGCCAAGCGTGTAAAGTCAACGCCTGATGTGTCAGGCCTACCGCTTGAACCCACCGGATACTTTATGAACGCCCGTTCCAACCCCTTGTCTTTTGAAATCAAAAACGCCAACTTGCCCTTGGTATCGGTCCTGGTCAAAACGCTGGACTTGACACAACTGGCCACCGACCTGCAAACCCGCTTTGGCGACTCCCCCGACTTCTTTGACAACGACCCCAGTCTCATCGATATCCAAGCCACCGAAGGTGCCTTGGATCTCAACGGCTTGATGCAATTGCTGCGCCGCTACCGCTTGAATCCCGTGGCCCTCAAAGCCGGCAACCCGGCCCACGAGGCCGCTGCCACTTTGGCGGGCCTGTTCATCACGGGCGAAGCGCGCGTGCTGCCGGCTGCCGCCGCCACAGAGGTGGTGCGTGAAGTGGTCCGCGAAGTCGAGGTGGTGCGCGAAGTTGCCGGCGCTGGCCAAAGCGCGCTGGTGGTCGACAAGCCCTTGCGTTCGGGCCAACAGGTCTACGCACGGGGCCGCGATTTGGTGGTGTTGGCCATGGTCAACCCCGGTGCCGAGGTGATGGCCGATGGCCACATCCATGTGTATGCGCCTTTGCGGGGCAAAGCCATCGCTGGTGCCAAGGGCGACACCAGTGCACGCATTTTTGCGGCGAGTTTGGAAGCCGAACTGCTGTCCATCGCCGGCGTTTACCGCACCAGCGACACCCCTTTGCCCAAAGACGTGGCTGGCAAGCCAGCACAGGTGTCTTTGGTCGATGACAAATTGGTGATGCGGGCCTTGTAAACTCGCAGCTTCACGCTTGCAAAGCCTTCTGGCTTGCAGCGGATTTTTTCTCAACAAGGATTTTTTTCGATGACCAAAATTGTCGTGGTGACATCAGGCAAGGGCGGCGTGGGCAAAACCACCACCAGCGCCAGTTTTGCATCTGGCTTGGCTTTGCGAGGCCACAAAACCGTGGTGATCGACTTTGACGTCGGCCTGCGCAACCTGGACCTGATCATGGGCTGCGAGCGCCGGGTGGTCTATGACTTTGTCAATGTCATCAATGGCGAAGCCAGCCTCAACCAAGCCTTGATCAAAGACAAGCATTCAGACCATCTGTATGTGTTGGCGGCTTCCCAAACCCGCGACAAAGAAGCGCTCACCCAAGCAGGCGTGGAACGTGTGTTGCGCGACTTGGCAGACATGGACTTTGAATTCATCGTGTGTGATTCGCCTGCGGGCATCGAAACCGGTGCCTTGATGGCGATGCACTTTGCCGACGAGGCCTTGATCGTCACCAACCCCGAAGTCTCCTCCGTGCGCGATTCAGACCGGATTTTGGGCATGTTGGGCAGCAAAACCCTGCGCGCTATCCAAGGTCAAGAGCCGATCAAAGAGCATTTGCTGATCACCCGCTACAACCCCACCCGGGTCCAAGACGGCCACATGCTGTCGCTCGAAGACATCCAAGACATTTTGCGCATTCCCTTGATTGGCGTGATTCCCGAGTCTGAAGACGTGCTGCAAGCCTCTAACCAAGGGGTGCCAGCCGTGCTGCTGGAGAAAAGCGATGTGGCCGAGGCTTACAAAGACGTGGTCGACCGCTTCTTGGGCAAAGAAGTTCCGCTGCGCTTCACCGAAGCCGCCAAACAAGGTTTGTTGCAACGCGTCTTTGGTCGGAGATAAGCAGCATGTCCTTACTGTCTTTCCTGATCGGTGAAAAGAAAAAAACCGCCAGCGTGGCCAAAGAACGCTTGCAAATCATCTTGGCGCACGAACGCTCAGGCCAAAACGCGCACCAACCCGACTACCTGCCTGATCTGCAACGCGACCTGATCGCGGTGTTGTCCAAGTACGTCAACATCAACCCCAACGACATCAAAGTCAACCTCGAGCGTCAAGACAACCTCGAAGTGCTGGAAGTCAAAATCGAGCTGCCAGACGCGCGCTGAAGCTCCCCCACCCTGCAAAGCGGCACACGGTTTCAACCGGTGTCGCTTTTTTCATGGGCGCGTGCATCTCAGGCGGAAAACCACGCGTGAACACGGATGAACCTTAGTGAATCACATATTCATGCGATTCACTGAGCGGGAATGGTCTCCAAAATCGGCAAATGTTTACGGCAATTGACACCAGACCTGCCATGACCTGAACGCCACCGCCCCCTTGCTTGAACCGCTCGCCACGCTTTTCAACCCTCCTGTCTCCCCACATCCCTATGCGTCACCCAGATACGCCCTCATCCAGCCACCTTTTGCAAATCATTTGTCAGCTCCACGACTGGGAAAACCAACACCTCGAATTGGCCCATTCGCAAGCCGGCCGCTACCTCTACCTCAACATCGCCAAACAGCTGCAGGGCAAGGATGAGGGGGCCACCGCCTTGCTCAAAGGCATCTACCACAACAAAGACCTGAGCGAACGCGCTTTGCGCTACAAGCTGCGCGAATTTGAATCCGAAGGTTTGATCCTCTTTGAAACCAGCACAGCCGACAAACGCTCCAAGCGCATCTTGCCTTCTGACAAACTGGTCGATGCCATGCAAGCCCATGCAGATGAGTTGAGCCGTCTGCTGGCGCAGCACTTCTTGATCCAGCCCCACCCCAAAGCATGACTTTGCCTGCGCTTGACCTGCTGGCATGGTTGGCATTGGCCTTGGCCGTGGTGCTTGTCACCCTGGCGTGGCAGTGGCGCAAGGCGATCGACCGACAATCGAAGTTGGCGGAGCAGCTGCGCCAAGCGCAAGACAGCAAGCAGCGTCTGCAAGCCTTCCTCGCCTCCATGTCCCACCATTTGCGCACGCCGCTCAACGGCATCATGGGCTATGCGGAATACATCCACAGCAGCTCGCAGGAACCCATGGTGCAATTCACCTCCAAAATCATTCTGGAAAACAGTGTGCACATGCTGCACCTGACCAATGGCTTGTTGGACTTGTCCCATATCCAAGAAGGCACGCTGAGCTTGTCCAACACCTCGTTCGAGCTGACCGACCTGATCGAGTCCCTCCAGGCATTGCACCAAGTCCGCGCCAAAGAGGCCGACATCACCTTGTTTGCCAAGGTGGCAACAAACACGCCAGTGCTGATGCAAGCAGACCCTTACCGGGTGCGTCAAGTGCTCAACAACTTGCTGGACAACGCTTTGAAATTCACCCCAGCCCAAGGCCAGGTGGTGCTGTCGGTGGCCCCCTCAGCCAATGGCCGCTATGTGACCTTTTCGGTTCAAGACAGTGGTCCAGGCATACCGCCCGAGGTACAGCCCACCCTGTTCAAGGAAGACATCAGCAACCCATCGACTTTCGTGCTTCGCCCGCAGCAAGGGGCAGGCATGGGCTTGTTGCTCAGCCACCACTTGGTTCGCCTCATGGGTGGCACCTTGGACTTCTCCACCCAGGCTGGCCAAGGCAGTCTGTTCTTCTTCACCCTGCCCTTGCATGCAGACAACCCGAACTGAGCCATGACCCCTTTGAATGTGCTGGTGGTCGATGACAACCCCACCAACCGACTGTTGCCGGGCTTGCTGTTGCGTCCTTGGGGCCACCAGGTGAGTGAGTGCGAGAGCGCAGATCAAGCCACGGCCTGGTTGGCCAACCATCCCTGTGACCTGGTGTTGTTGGATATCTCCATGCCCTTGGTCAGCGGCTTGGAGCTGTGTCACCAATTGCGGGGGCACACCAACTTGAAACACCTGAAGCTCATTGCCTACACCGCGCACGCCATGCCCCATGAAGTGCAGCTGCTCAAGGATGCCGGCTTCGATCAGGTGTTGCTCAAACCCATCCGAAGCCAAGACTTGTCAGAGGCGATGAAGGCATCGTTCGACCAAAGTCGGGCAAGTGGTTGACCACAGCCTGTGAGGATTTGGCCCATGTGGTCCAGCACTTGTGCCAAGCTCAACAGGCCAGCGCCTGGGTTCAGATGGTTTCCAGCTGAGGAATCGCCTGGGTTTGAAAGCCCTCTTGGGGCGCAGGTGTGCGGATCAGGTAGTCAAAGGCGCTTAAAGCAGCTTTGGCACCATCACCGGCAGCAATCACGATCTGCTTGTAGGGCACGGTGGAGACATCCCCCGCCGCAAACACGCCAGGCAGGTTCGTGTGGCCTTTGGCATCGACCATGATCTCGCCAAACTTGCTCAGTTCGATCGTGCCTTTGACAAACTCGGTATTGGGTACCAAGCCGATTTGCACAAACACGCCAGCCAATTCGAGGTGGTGCAAAGCATCGGTGGCGCGGTCTTTGTAAGTCAGGCCAGTGACTTTTTGGCCGTCACCGGTGATCTCGGTGGTTTGTGCATTCACATGGATACTGACATTGGGCAGGCTTTTGAGCTTGCTCACCAACACCGCGTCAGCCTTCAAGCTGTCGGCAAACTCCACCAATGACACATGCTCGACCACCCCGGCCAAGTCAATCGCCGCCTCGACGCCGGAGTTGCCGCCACCGATCACCGACACGCGCTTGCCCTTGAACAAGGGGCCATCGCAATGCGGGCAATAGGCCACGCCTTTGTTTTTGTACTGTTCTTCGCCGGGGACGTTCACGTTGCGCCAGCGCGCACCGGTGGAGACAATCACGCTGCGGGACTTCAGGCTGCCGCCATTGGCCATGCGCACTTCGATCCAACCACCCGCTTCTTGGGCAGGAATGATCTGCTCGGCACGCTGCAGGTTCATGATGTCCACGTCATAGTGACGCACTTGTGCTTCCAAAGCGGCTGCAAACTTGGGTCCGTCTGTCTCCAGCACAGAGATGTAGTTTTCAATCGCCATGGTGTCGTTGACTTGACCACCAAAACGCTCGGCAGCCACACCCACGCGGATGCCTTTGCGCGCTGCATAGACCGCAGCTGCCGCGCCTGCAGGACCACCCCCGACGATCAAGACATCGAACGGGTCTTTCTCATTGAGTTTGGCGGCTTCTCGCTCTGGGGTGGTGGTGTCGAGCTTGGCCAATATTTCTTCCAGGCTCATGCGGCCTGAGCCAAAGACCTGGTCATTGAGATAAACCATGGGCACGGCCATGACTTGGCGCGCCTCGACCTCGGCTTGGTTCAAGCCGCCGTCGATGATGGTTGTTTGAATGAGTGGGTTAAAGACCGCCATCAGGGTCGCGGCTTGCACCACGTCCGGGCAGTTGTGGCAGGACAGGGACATGTAAACCTCGAGTTTCATGGCCTGGTCCATCGCCTTGATTTGTGCAATCACTTCTGGCTCGACCTTGGGCGGGTGACCACCCGTCCAGAGCAGGGCCAACACCAAGGAGGTGAATTCATGTCCCAAAGGAATCGCCGCAAACCGAACGCCTTGTGTGTCCCCTTCTCTGGCAATCACAAAAGAAGGCTTGCGGGCATCACTGCCTGTCTCATCCACGCTGACTTTGTCGGACAAAGAGGCGATCTCGTTGAGCAGTTCACGCATCTCGGTGCTGTTGGCACTGTCGTCGAATGAAGCGATCAAGCGAATCGGATGACGCAAGTTTTGCAAATAGGCTTGCAATTGGGTTTTCAAAGCGGTGTCAAGCATGGCGATTCCTTAAGGGGTGCTGTGAAATCAGATCTTGCCGACCAAGTCCAAGGAAGGAGTGATGGTTTTGGCGCCTTCGTTCCACTTGGCAGGGCAAACTTGACCAGGGTTGGCGGCGGTGTACTGAGCCGCTTTGAGCTTGCGCAGGGTTTCTTTCACATCGCGTGCGATTTCGTTGGAGTGCACTTCAGCGGTTTTGATCATGCCTTCGGGGTTGATGATGAAGGTGCCGCGCAAAGCCAGGCCTTCTTCTTCAATGTGCACGCCGAATGCGCGGGTCAATTGGTGCGTGGGGTCGCCAATCAAGGGGAACTTGGCTTTGCCAACGGCGGGTGATGTTTCGTGCCAGACCTTGTGGGCAAAGTGTGTGTCGGTGGTCACGATGTAAACCTCGGCACCGGCTTTTTGGAACTCGGCGTAGTTGTCCGCAGCGTCTTCGACTTCGGTGGGGCAGTTGAAGGTGAAGGCGGCAGGCATGAAAATCAGCACAGACCATTCGCCCTTGAGGGACTCGTTGGACACCTGCACGAATTTGCCATTGTGGAAAGCCTGGGTTTTGAAAGGCTGGACTTGGGTGTTGATGAGGGACATGTTGCTTCCTTTGCTTGGTTTAGAAAAACTATTGAATGAGCTGGACTCATTGATTCGAATCATAATGCAACAGCGGGTTAACCCTGATTGTTTGTCTCAATCTTGTTGATGGTCACTGCCTATGCACACCCGGCTGAACACCAGCCCCTGAGGAGGGCGAGGCCATGTGAGGCGCCCATGAAAAAACCCGGCGCGAAGGCCGGGTTCGTCAAGAGCGACCAGGGTTTATTCGCTGGTGCGGCTGCCGTTCAGGGCCATGTGGCTTTCACAGGCGTTGTTGGCGACTTTGACATCATGCTCAATCAAGGGTTTGTAGAAAGACAGGCTGTCGAAAGTTGGCTCGACGGCACGCACTGGCAAACGACCTTGGACAGTCAACACAGCAAAGTCCGCCAGGGCCAATGTGCCGTTGGTGCAGTTGACCACGTAGTCGATTTGCTGGACACCGCTTGCGCCCATGTCATGAAACTCGCGAACCTTGGTCAAGCCCTTGGTGCTGGTGGCGACCACGGACCAGGTGGTTTTGTTGGTGGTAACCATCACAGCTTGGTCTTTGGCAGTGACCACGGCGATGTTGTCTGTGTTGGTGGCAAAGGCCAATTGCGCAAAAACCAAACCTGCGGCGAAAACGGTGTACTTGATCATGGGAACTCCTTGGTGGTTAAACAGATGGGCTTGTTGAAAGCCGATGAGTGAACTGTATAGGATGAACCCCTTTTGCAGAGATTAAAAATAGGTCAGTTGCGAATAATTAGGGATTATACCTAGTATTTCGCTTATTAACTGAGACAAAATTGGTTCAAAGCAAGTCAAACAGCTGTTTTTGAAACACTTGGCCTGAGGGCAAGGCGCCTGTTTCGATGGAAAAGGCTCAGATAGCCTCGACCACTTTGCAAAAATCGTGGGCACTGATGTTGGAGTAGCTGCCTTTGACCTGGTGGACAACAGATGCGTCCAAGTCCGCCTCGATCGTCAAGGTGAAGGTGAACTTGGCGTGGTGCCCAGACACAGGGCTTTTGAATTCCAGGGGAATGCTGACCACGTTGAGCTCGCAATCACGGCGAACGATGCTCACCTCGATGTGACCGGCTTTGGCCAGGCCCAGCCAATACGCCTGTTGCACGTCTGTTAACCCCAACGCCAGCTCGGGCGACAACACCCCGCCGTTGATGGCGCGGTAAACCACATACAAATTGCCCTTGTCTGTCAGCTGATCTTCGGTGTATTGGCTGGCGAGGTCTTGCTCCACTGCATAAAAAATCTCAGCCAGCTGCGCCATCAAATTCGATTGCTGCAAAACCCGGTCGGTCAGCTTTTGAAGCATCCGGGTTTCCATGTCTGGCGGTACTGGGCGCATAGCGAACTTTCGAAGATAAGGCTGGCAGATGGCCCAAGAAGACCGACCAAGGGCCCAGTGGGCTGGACATATTAACCCAGGGAAAGTGCCGCTTGGTTTTTGTCAAAGGGGGCAGGTCACATGCGTATTTTTGATGGTATGTTGTCTGTTGGGTAGAAAACAAAAACGCCCCGAAAGGGGCGTCTTTGCTTGTTTGCTGGCGGAAACGGAGGGATTCGAACCCTCGATGAGGCTCTACACCCCATACTCCCTTAGCAGGGGAGCACCTTCGGCCACTCGGTCACGTTTCCAGCTGATGCAAATTATGCCTGATTCTGCTCTAAGTCAAAGGCTTTGTGCAATGC
>CAMDCZ010000055.1 GCA_945890735.1 Bordetella parapertussis
GGCGCTGGTTGTCAAACCAGCAACCACTCACACCAGCCTCGGTCGCCACCAGGGTCATGCCGCCCAAAGGGGTGCGTATCGGCATCTGCCAGGCTTGGCGGTGGTCAGCAAAAGCGTTGGAGACAGAGGTCATGTGGGCACCAGGGCTGAGCTGTCAAAGGGAGGATCGATCATAAGCCGCTGACCTTGCTCAAAGCCATCCGCGCCTGCCACCTACAATGCCCGACCATGCACATACCAGCCCATGTTTTCAAGGCCTACGACATCCGTGGCGTGGTGCCCAGCGCATTGAATCCTGACATCGCCACGGCACTCGGCCGCGCCTTTGGCACCCAAGCCTTGGCGCAGGGTGAGACCACGGTCGCGGTCGGTCGCGATGGCCGCTTGAGCGGGCCCGCGCTCGCCCATGCCTTGGTGCAAGGTTTGGTGGACGTGGGTGTGAAAGTGATCGATGTCGGCATGGTCACCACGCCTCAGTTGTATTACGCCGCCAACACCTTGTGCCACAGCGGCATTCAAATCACCGGTAGCCACAATCCCAAGGACTACAACGGCTTCAAGATGGTGATGGCGGGCAGGGCGATCCACGGAGACGAGATACAAGGCCTGCGGCAAATGATGCAAGACCAAGCTTGGGTCTTGCAAGCAGGCGGCAGTGTTCAAGCCGTGTCGGTGAATGCGGACTACCAACACCGCATCGTGCAAGACATCCAATTGAGCCGTCCGATGCGCATCGTGGTCGACAGCGGCAACGGCATCGCTGGCGCATCTGCGCCCGACATCTTGCGCGCCATTGGCTGCGAGGTGATTGAGCTCTTCAGCGAGGTCGATGGTGAATTCCCCAACCACCACCCCGACCCCAGCAAACCCGAAAACCTCACCGACCTGATCGCCGCCTTGAAGGCCAGCGGGGCCGAGTTGGGCTTGGCGTTTGACGGCGATGGCGACCGTTTGGGCATCGTCACCAACGACGGCCAAACCATTTACCCCGACCGCCAAATGATGCTGTTTGCCAAAGACGTGCTGAGCCGCGTGCCCGGTGGCTCGATCGTGTTCGATGTGAAATGCTCGCAGCAACTCGCCCCAGCGATTCGCGCGGCTGGCGGTGTGCCTGTGATGTTCAAAACCGGTCATTCGCTGATCAAGGCGCAGATGAAAGCCATCGATTCGCCCTTGGGTGGTGAGATGAGCGGCCATGTGTTTTTCAAAGAGCGTTGGTATGGGTTTGACGATGGCACCTATGCAGGCTGCCGCTTGCTGGAGATCCTGAGCCGCTCGCCTGACGCCAATGCGGTGTTGCATGCCTTGCCCACTAGCCAATCAACCCCGGAATTGAACGTGTCGTGTGCAGAAGGCGAACCGCACCGCGTGACCGCTGAACTACTGAAACGTGCGCAAACCCAAGGCATGCCATCGCCCCAACACCAACCCGTGTTGTGCGACATCGATGGTGTGCGCATCGACTGGGCCGACGGTTTTGGATTGGTGCGGGCCTCAAACACCACGCCCGTCTTGGTCTTGCGTTTTGAAGGCCAAACCCCCGAGGCCTTGGCGCGCATCCAAGCTGACATGATGGCCTTGCTGCGGCAAGTCAAACCCGACGCACAGGTGCAAGAGGCCGCGCATTGAGGGTGTTGGTCGTCAAGTTGTCTTCGCTTGGCGATGTGGTGCACAGCTTGCCTGCGGCCATGGACATGCATGCCATGGTCCCCAACATACAGATCGATTGGGTGATCGAGCCCGCATTTGCGCCCTTGCTGGCCTTGTGTCCTGCCGTGCAGCGGGTGATTGCCTGTGATCTGCGGCGATGGCGCAAACAATGGTGGCGCAGCGATACCCGGGCCGCTTGGCGAGCGTTTCAACACCATCTGCAAGCCGTCGATTACGACATGGTGATCGACCTGCAGGGCTTGAGCAAATCTGCCTTGGTGGCCAAGATGGCGAATTTGCGACCCGGTGGTCAGCGGGTCGCGATGGCCAATCGAACCGAGGGCTCTGCGTACGAGGCGCCCACCCGTTGGGTAGCGGATGTGAGGGTGCCGTGTGAGTGGCACAGCCATGCGGTTGACCGGGGTCGCCATGTCTGTGCCCAAGCGCTGGGCTATGCCCTGCCAAGCCAGTTGCAAGCGGGCTTGCAAACCACGCCCGACCCCAGTGTCGCGGGCAACACCGTGGCCCTGGTGCATGGCAGTTCGCGGGCGGACAAAGCATGGCCGCTCACGCATTGGCAGGCGTTGGGACAGGCTTTGCAACAGCAAGGCTTTGCGCTGGCCTTGCCACATGCCAACGACGCAGAGTTACAAACTGCGCAAGCCGTGGCCCAAGCCTGCCCAGGCGCGGTCATCTGGCCGCGTACCGACTTGGTGGCGCTCACTCAACGCTTGGCCGCTTGTGTCGGCGTGGTGGGTGTGGACAGTGGGTTAAGCCACATCGCCGTGGCCTTGGGTTTGCCGCATGTGCAGATGTACAACTTCCATACCGCCTGGCGCACCGGACCCAAGCACAGCCCTGTGCAGACGGTGGTTTTTGAATCGCCCACGCCCGCCGTGGCATCGGTGCTCAAGGCTTGGCAGCTTTGCAGGCCAGCCAGCCAACAACCCCTGGTGCAAGCCCCGCCATGATTCGGTTTGTCTATGCTCTTTTCATGTGGCTGCTGGTGCCCTTGGTGCTGCTCAAACTGTTCAAGCGTGCCCGACTGGAGCCAGCCTACGCCCAGCACATCGCCGAGCGTTTTGGTTTTTACGAAATGCCTGCCCAAGCGGGTGCTGTGTGGATTCACGCGGTCTCATTGGGCGAGACCCGCGCGGCCATGGCCTTGGTCAAGGCTTTGCGCGAGGCCAACCCGGGCATGCGCTTTGTCTTCACCCACGGCACCGCCACCGGGCGCACCGAAGGTTTGGCGATGCTGCAGGCAGGCGATGTCCAGGTCTGGCAACCCTGGGACACGCCGCAAGCGGTTCAGGGTTTTTTGCAGCACTTTCAACCGCGCATTGGCCTGTTGATCGATACCGAGGTGTGGCCCCATTTGCTGTGGCAGGCCAAGGACCAAGGGGTGCCTGTGGTGTTGGCGAATGCCCGTTTGAGCGACAAATCCTGGCGCAAAGCCCAGCAATGGCAGGTCTTGGCCCGCCCGGCGTTTGGCAGCTTGCACGCGGTGTGGGCGCAATCCGAAGAAGACGCCAAACGCTTGCGTTCTTTGGGCGCCCCGGTCACTGCCGTGACTGGCAATTTGAAATTCGATGCCCAACCCGATGCCGACTTGTTGAAGCTCGGCCTCGATTGGCGGGCGCAGTCCACCCAAGCGATCGTGGTCTTGGCCATCTCCCGCGAAGGCGAAGAGGCCGCTTTGCTCGACCTGCTGTTGGCCAAGCCCGCGCTGATGCAAACGGTGCAATGGTGGATCGTGCCCCGCCATCCCCAGCGCTTCGAGGAAGTGGCGGGCTTGGTGCAAGCACGTGGTCTGGGTCTGGTGCGACGCAGTGATTGGTCAGAGACCCCCGCATGCCAAGAACTGAGCAACCCGCATGCTGTGGTCTTGGGTGACTCTCTGGGCGAGATGCCTTTTTATTTTGGCGCGGCCAGCGTGGCTTTGTTGGGCGGGAGTTTTGAACCCCTGGGGGGTCAAAACCTGATCGAAGCCTGTGCCTGTGCCTGCCCCGTGGTGATGGGGCCGCACACCTTCAACTTCGCGCAAGCGGCCACATCGGCTTTGTCAGAAGGTGCAGCGCTTCGGGTGGAGAACTTGGCAGTAGGCATGCAACAGGCCCATGATTTGGCCCTGGACCGCGCGGGCCAGGCACGCAGGGCAGGCGCGGCCAGTGCTTTCTCCAAGCGTCACCAAGGCGCGGTGGCCAAGTGCGTGGCCTTGATGCGTGACCTGACCTAGGTCAAGGGGCCAAGAGTTTGTTGATGTCTTGCAGGTCTTGCAACTGCAAGCTGCCACTGAGTTGACGCAACTTGAGGTGACCGACCAGCACGTCATAACGTGCTTTGGCCAATTTGGCCTTGGTGTCATAGAGCTTGCTTTGTGCATCCAAGACATTGATGTTGATGCGCACGCCTACCGAGTAGCCGAGTTGGTTGGCTTCCAGCGCCACTTGGCTGGATTCTTCAGCGGCTTTCAAGGCCTTGACCTGTCCCACGCCAGAGACCACACCAAAGTAAGCAGCACGGGTGGCTTGGGCGATGTTGCGGGCCGCATTGTCTACATCGGCCTGGGCTTTGTTGGCCAGTGACAGGGTTTCGCGCACCCGGTTGTTCAAGGCGTTACCGGTGTACAAAGGCCAGTTCAACACCACGGCACCCGAGGCGACGCCCATGCGTGAATCGGCCAAACCCGCGGCACCACCATTGACGTTGTTTTGGTAGGTGTAGCTCAGTTGTGCGTCCAGCGTGGGGCGAAGACCCGCATCGGCTTTTTTGGTTTCCAGTTGGGCCACGTCCAGGCCGATACGGGCTTGTTTGACCGAGGGGTTTTGTTGTTCGCTGATCAAGACCCATTCATCCACGTTGGCGGGTTGCGGGGCTTCTGGCATGGCAGTCAAGGCCACGGCTTTGGGACTCAAGCCCGATTTGCCCACGAGTTGCTCGAGCGCCATTTTTTTCACGCGCAGGTCGTTGCTGGCGGCGATTTCTTGGGCCACCACCAGGTCGTAGGTGGCTTGGGCTTCACGGGTGTCGGTGATGGTGGTGGTGCCCACCTCGAAATTGCGTTTGGCAGAGGCGAGTTGCTCGGCCACGGCTTTCATTTGAGCCTGCACAAAGGTCAGGGTGTCTTGGCTGGCCAGCACATCGAAATACACCTGGCTCAAGCGCACCATCAGGTCCTGCTCGGCGGCGCGCAGTTGCTCTTCGGCCAGCTTCAATTGCAAATGGGCTTGAGAGACCTCGACCTTGTCTGCCGGACGGTACAGGGGTTGGGTGGCTGCCACCGTGCCAGTTTGGCTGCTGTAGCCACGGGTGTTGTCTGCAAAGCCAGTGGGGACCGAGTTGATGTAGTTGGAATTCAGGCTGTTGACATCGCCTTTCAGGTTCAGGTTGACGCTGGCACCCAATTTGGCTTGGGCCTGCTCGACGCGCAGCTTGGTGGCTTGGGCTTGCAATTGCACCGACTTGAAACTGGCATCGAATTCGCGGGCGACATCAAACAACTCAACCAGGTTCTGAGCGCGGGCTGCGCCTGAGAAGGCCAAACTCATGGCCGCAATCAAGGGCAGGGTGCGAAACAATTTCATGGTCATCCTTTGGGTACGTCGTTAAAAGTGGAAGGCAGGGGTTTCAGCGAAACCGTGCAAGCGGGGCGTCACCACATCCCACAAAATCTGGCTGTGGCCTTGGCCATTGGCTTGGCGGGTGATGCGGGTGGCATGCATCATGGGCTCATCACCCACCACGGCCAGCATACGCCCCTTGGGTTTGAGCAAGTTGAGCAAGGCCGGGGGCACCGAGGCCACCGAGCCGCCCAGGACCACGGCATCGAAAGGGCCTTCGGGCAAAGCGGTCGGTACGCCTGTGCTGTGTCGCACCTGCACATTGCGCACCCCTGCCTGGGCGAGGTGTTGTTGTGCGCTGGCGACCAAATCGGGGTGGCATTCCAGGCTCAGCACTTGCGCGCAGGACTGTGCCAACAAAGCGGTCAGGTAGCCGCTGCCGGTGCCAATTTCGAGCACAGATTCATGGGGCTGGAGTTGCAGGTCTTGCAGCAAGCGGGCATCGACCCGTGGCGCCAGCATGTGCTCGCCATGGGCCAAAGGTATTTCAGTGTCGCTGTAGGCCAGCGAGGCAAAAGCGGCTGGCACAAACAGACTGCGCTCGAGCTGAGAAAGCAGGCCCAAGACGCGCAAGTCCAGCACCGACCAGGTGCGGATTTGCTGTTCGACCATATTGAAACGTGCAAGTTGGGTGTTCATGGTGTGGGGATGGGCTGGAAGCCGGTCATTTTAGCCAGCCGGGTTCAAGCCACATGGGCTTTGCCGTCCCAGCGCCGCTTGAGCCATTGCGCCAGGTCGTCCAGGTAGCAGTAGACCACGGGCACGACCACCAGGGTGAGCAAAGAGGAGGTGATGACCCCGCCAATCACGGCTTGGCCCATGGGTGCGCGTTGCTCCGACCCTTCACTCACGGAGAAGGCCAGGGGGATCATGCCAAACACCATCGCCAAGGTGGTCATCAAAATAGGGCGCAAGCGGACCTTGGCCGCCATCAACAAGGCTTCACTGCGGCCCAGGGGGGGCTCGCGCGAGCCATCGGCTCGCAGCAGGCCCTCGCGGGCGCGAATGGCAAAGTCCAGCAGCAAGATGGCGTTTTTTGTGACCAGCCCCATGAGCATGATCACACCAATGACCGAGAACATGGACAAGGTGGAGCCAAACAGCATCAGCGCCAACACCACCCCAATCAGGGTCATGGGCAACGAGGTCATCAAGGCCAGCGGTTGCAAAAAGCTTTTGAACTGGCTGGCCAAGATCATGTAGATGAAGATGATCGCCATGCTGAGCGCAATCAAGGCGTACTGAAACGACTCTTTCATGCTCTTGGTCGAGCCGCCAAACTGGTAACGGTAACCGTCTGGCATCGGGATCTCGGCCATGATGGCCTGGATGTCTTTAGACACATCTCCACTGGGGCGGCCATAGGTGTTGCCACTGAAGGAGACTTCGCGTGAGAGTTCGCGCCGGTTGACTTGGTTGGGTCCAAATCCCTCACGGATCTGTGCGACTTGGTTGAGCCGCACAACCCGTGTGCTGCCATCCGCGGCTGAGCCCACATGGAATGGCAGCCGTTCCAGGTCTTCGGGTGCAGTGCGCAGCTGTGGGTCCAAGCGCACCTTGACTTCGTAGGTCTGGTCGTTGCCGGCACGCCATACACCCACAGTCTGGCCTGCCACCAAGGTACGCAATTGGTTGGCGATGCTGGCCACACCCAAGCCGAAGTCGGCTGCAGCCTCACGGCGCACCGTGATGTCGATGGTCGGTTTGTTGGGCTTGACGCTGGACTCGATGTCCACCAAGCCGGGGACCTGGGCGATTTTGTTCATCACCACCGCGGCCAGGCGGTCGAGTTCGGGCTGCTCAGGACCCAGCAGATAGAACTCGATTTGTTTGGCGCCGCCCACCGAGTCGAGCAATCCCACATGCGTCACGGTCAAGCCCGGCATGTTGCGCAGGCGCTCGCGGATTTTGGGCGTGAAATCGTTGATGTTGAGGGTGCGCAAATGGCGGTCCAACATGCGGAAGTACACGTTCGCGTAGATTTTGCCGTTGGCGTTGCCGGTGTTGATCGTGGACAAGGTGTAGCGCACCTCGGGGAAGCTGCGCAGCATCGCTTCAACTTCTTTGGCCTTGGCTTCGGTGACTTCCACGGAGGAGCCCACCGGCACATAAAACGTCACCGAGGCTTCCGAGTAATCGGCCTTGGGCACAAACTCGGTGCCGAGCATCGGCACCATCATGATGCTGCCCAGGAACACGCCCAAGGCCAGCAAAACCGTGACCAATCGATGGCGCAGGGCCTTGACCAGCAAAGCCTGGTAGACCTGGCTCAGACGTTCCGTGCCGATTTCAAAAGCCTGGGTCACCCGACCCAAGCTGCGGTCGTACCAGTTGGGTGCTGGCTTGCGCTGACCCTCGATGTGGATACTGGGGTCGTGCCAAACGCTGGAGAGCATCGGGTCCAGGGTGAAACTCACGAACATGGAAATCAAAACCGCAGCCACGATGGTCAGGCCAAACTCGTGGAAAAACTTCCCAATCACGCCGTCCATGAAACCGATGGGCAAAAACACCGCCACGATGGAGAAGGTGGTGGCCAAAACAGCCAGGCCGATTTCACGTGTACCTTGCATCGCTGCGTCATAGGCGTTTTGACCCATTTGCACATGCCGCACGATGTTCTCGCGCACCACGATCGCGTCGTCGATCAGCAAGCCAATGCAAAGCGACAAGGCCATCAAGGTCATCATGTTGATGGTGAAGCCCATCAGGGCCATGACCCAAAAGGTGCCTATCACCGCGATCGGCAAGGTCAAACCGGTGATGATCGTGGAGCGCCATGAGTTGAGGAACAAAAACACAATCAACACAGTCAGCACAGCGCCTTCGACCAAGGTCTTTCTCACGTTGTTGACAGCCACCCGGATTTGGCGTGAACCGTCATAAATCACCTCCAGCCGAACACCCGGGGGGAGTTGCTGGCGCACACCCGTGACCATCTCCATCAGGCCATCCACCACTTCGATGGTGTTTTCGTCTTGCGACTTTTGCACCGTCATCAGCAAGGTGCGACCACCGTTGTAGAGCGCCAGGTTTTCCAGCTCTTGTGCGCCATCGTTGACGCGCGCGACTTGCGACAAACGGACAATGCTGCCCGCTTTGCGGGCGACGATGATGTTGCCAAAGTCCTCAGGGCGTTGGATACGGCCTTGCACCTGAACCACCCGGTCTTGCTGCAATGAGCGAACCGAGCCCACCGGCAGTTCTTGGTTTTCGTTGCTGACCGCGGCCACCACTTGGTCAGCCGTGATGCCCAAAGACTCCATCGCCTGTGGGTTCAAGTAAAGGTTGATCTCGCGTTTGGTGCCGCCCACCAGGGTGACAGAGCCCACGCCTCGGACGTTTTCCAGGCGTTTTTTCAACACCTGGTCAGCCCAGTTGGTCATCTCAACATGGCTGGGTGCAGTCGCGCCTGGCACCAACGTGGTGGGGTCGGAGACCACCGCCAGATTCCAGACCGGTCGACTCGCCGGGTCAAAGCGCAATATCCGCGACTCCCTGACCTCCGGGCGCAGCAAGGGGTGGATGATGGCCACCCGTTCACGCAAATCATCCGCGGCCTTGCGACTGTTGACGCTCAACTGAAACTCGGCGATGACAACCGACATGCCTTCGTAGCTGCGCGAAGTCAGGGCGCTGATGCCAGAGGTGGAGTTCACCGCTTCTTCGATTTTTTTGGTCACTTCGCTCTCGATGATCTCGGGCGAGGCACCTGGGTATTCGGTGGTGATCACCACCACGGGCAAGTCGATGTTGGGGAACTGGTCGATCTTCAGCCGTTGGAAAGAAAACGCGCCAAGCACCACCAGGGCGAGCATCACCATGGTGGCGAACACCGGATTGCGCAAACTGACTTGGGTGAACCACATGGCTTATGGTTTCTGAGGGCTGTCTGCCGCAGGCACGGCGGGTGTGATGCGCAGGCTCAAGCCTTCACGCAAAGCGCCCATTTTGGCGGGCAATACCTGGGTGTTCAAGGCCAAACCGTTGACCACCACCCAGGTACCGGTCTGGCCGGCACCGCTCAAGTAACCGCGGGTGCCCAAGGTCACGCTTTGGTGCATCACACGGTCTTTGTCAACCACCTGCACATAGGGCTGGGGTTTGTCGGTGCGTACCGCCTCCAAGGGCACAGCCACACCTTGAATTTGGCTCAACTGCAGCTCGCCTTGGCCATACATGCCCTGGCGCAGCCCGCTGGTGGTCTGCAGTTGCAAGTACACCAACACGCTGCGGCTGCTGGCTTGCACACTGGGGTTGATGCGCTGCACCCGGGCTTTGATGGCTTGCGCCCGGCCTTCGAGAGTGAGCAAGGCTGTTTGCCCGACCTGCACATCCATCGAGTCGGCTGGACTGAGGGTGGCTTCCAGCTCCAGGCTGCTCAGGTCGACCAACTCGAGCAGTTTGGTATCGACGCCGACACGCTCACCGGGTTGTGCCAAGCGGGCTGCAATTTGGCCAGTGATGGGGGCGTAGAGCACGGCCTCGTCCAATGTTTTGCGAGCCACATCAGCGCCAGACAGCGCGGCGTTGTAGGTGGCTTGTGCGCCTGCCAAGGTGGCGTAGGAGGTGTCCAGCGCGGTGGTGGAGATGAAACCCTGGTCGACCAAGGCTTTGTTGTTCTCGTACTGGCGCTTGGCGATGTCGATCTGGGTTTTGGCGGCATCGGCTTGTTGTTCGGCTTGGCGCAGCCGGCGCTGGTATTCGGTTGGATCGATCCGCGCGACCACTTGACCCGCTTTGACGCTGTCACCCTCACGGCCCTTGAGTTCGAGCAACTCACCAGCCACGCGGGCTTTGATCACCACTGTGTTGACAGCCTTGAGATTGCCAGTGACGGGCAAGGTGTGGATCAGGGTTTGGTTTTGCGCGGTGATCAATTCGCTGGCGGGCAGCTGCACCAAACTGGCAGGCGCAGCCACGCTGCTTGAAGACGCGGGGGGTGGCACGGCTGGGGTGGGCTTGCGCATCACCCCATAGGTCACGCCCAAAGCCACCAAGATCAGGACAGACCAGACCCATTTGGATCGTGAATTCATCTCAAATTACTCCGTCAAACAAACATCAGGCTGGCATTCGCCAGCCTCGAATCAAGGTGTCTATATGCTGTTGCAAAAACAGTTCGGGATCGAAAGATTGTTGTGACACACAGGCCGACAGCGAGTGCTTCCACATGGTGAGGAAGACAATGGTGGAGACCAGGCTGTAGACCGCCAAGTCGGTTGGCAGCGGCCGAAATTCGCCACTGTCGATGCCGCGTTGCAGGATGGCCTTGAACAAGCGGTGCCCGGGCTGCATCACCTCGGCTTCGAAAAACTGCACCACCTCGGGGAAGTTGCTGGCTTCGCTGGTGACCAGTTTGGTGATGCCACTGGCCTTGGTGTTGCCAATGCGCTCCCACCAAGACTGCATCGCATAACGCAACATGTCGGCTGTGCTGCCTTGGAAACTCTCAAATTCTTGGTTCCAGGTGGGGAAATGTTCGGCCAAATTGGCGCGGATCACCGCCTTGAACAGGTCTTCTTTGGTGGCGAAATACAAAAACAAGGTGCCTTTGGACACGCCTGCGCGAAGCGCGACTTCCTCGACCTTGGTCGCGGCATAGCCCTTTTCCACAAACAAGGACAAAGCCGCCTCAAGCAATTCCACAGGACGCGCCTCTTTGCGTCGCTCACGTTTATGTGCAGTTTCGAGGGGGGAGGCGTTCAAGGTGTGGGTGGGTTTGTTAATGACTGACTGGTTAGTAATATAACCTGTCCACCAA
>CAMDCZ010000056.1 GCA_945890735.1 Bordetella parapertussis
GTGGGCTGCGCCAACCTCTACTGCAAGCCTTGTGCCATACCCTGGAAACCCCGGTGGATATTGGCAATCCTCAACGGCAGGTTGAAAAGTTCAGATGGATGCACCAAGAAATGAGAACGCAATTGGTGCAGGGCACCCTTTCAGTGCGCCTGGGGCATGGGCTGGATTCACGTGTTTACTTGATGCGAATCACAGAGCCTGTTTTTTTGGATTTCGGCTCTTGCTTGACAGAGCTGCTGATGGGTGACGTCTTGCCAAGCGCGGATTCCAGGGCATCCATGGCCGTGATGATGCTGTGTGCTACTTCTTCCACTGAACAGCGCTTGTCCATGGACCGGTTGCGAATGATCTTGAAAGCCTCAACATCACTGATGCCGCTGGTATCCATGAGAAAACGCTTGGCCTGTTCAATGATGCGAACGGACTCTATCCGACCTTCAAGCTTGTTGATTCGCTTGATCAAATCCTCGCGTACCTTTTGTTGATTGACAGCCAGCACAATCGCTGACAACACACCAAACGGCTTCACAGGCGAGAAAAGCAAAGAGGAGGAGTTCAACTGGCAAGCCAAATCAAGAACTGTTGGGCTTTCAAACTGCAACACCGAGACCACGATCTTATTTTTCAATGTTTGCAGCAATGCTTTGTCAATCTTGATGAAAGCTTCCGGGACCAGTGCCAGCACCACCAAATCGACGCTGAGTAAGTCGCTCATCTCTGGGGGCCATACCTGGCGATAGGGCATGCCCAGTCGTTCAAGTTGTTGGGAAATCAAACGCCCTTCCGCACCCAAGGGAAGGCATAAGCCCACTTGCATCTGGCGTAAGCCAGCAACAACATCTCGCTGTTCCATACAATCCCCCGCGGCAAAAATGTCAACAAACTTGGCGCTGCAAGCTCAACCAGGGCGCAAGCTACAAAGCTGAAATGGCATAGGACATCAAATAAGGATCAGGACGCACCGTCCTTTTGGATTCCTTCACAATTTCAAAATCACCATTCACCATGGACTTCCCAATTCGGGAATAGACCCAACAATGGTTGTTATCTGGGTCGATACGCACGCGCCCCTGTGGTGCATCCACTTCCATGCCACGCAAGACTTTAAGCACACTGTCTGTGTGGGTGTCTTCTGCCTCCATGAGGGCTTTGGCAAAAAGCATAACTTGAAAATAGGCAGATTCCCAACACTGATTGACTGGCACACCCTGGGTTTGGTTTGCCAATGTAAGCAAATGCGGCAGGTCTGAATGCTTCAAGATGGATGCGAAAAAGGGAGCCGCGGTGAAATGATCTGCCCGGGCATAAGCTTGCATGCTCGCCAATTCAGCCTCGGAAGTTGTCAGACTGGCAATTGGCAAAGTGAGCGGCTGCAAACCTGCTTGAGCATAAGTTTCATAAAAGGCACCGGTTGAAGAACCAACCACCGTGGAGAAAATGAAGTCGGGCTTGCAGGCCGCAATGTCTTCAACCACCGGGCGAAATTCAGCGTGAGAGGCCTCGATACTGAGGTATTGCTCACCCAGTACTTTTCCGCCAAATCCGTTGACCATGTCTTTCATGATGCGGTTGGACTCATAAGGGTAAACATAGTCTGAACCGACCAAGTAGCAGTTTTTTCCAAACATGGAAAACATGAATTCAGCCAAAAAAATGATGTTTTGGTTGGGACATGCGCCGGTGTAAATCACGTTTGGAGAAAATTCGAAACCTTCGTACAAGGTGGGATAAAAAAGCAATTTGTTGTGTTTTTCAACCACTGGTACCACGGACTTTCGACTGATCGAGGTGTAGCAACCAAAGATGACGCTGACACCTTGCTCCGTGATTAACTTCTCACTCATGGAGGAAAAAAGATAAGGGTCGGATTGCGGATCCACATAAAAAGGCTTGATTTCAAAACCATGTGAGGACAACAAAGCGTTGGCAGATTCAATCGCCAGCAAAGTGGCATGCAACTGGGTTTTTTCAATCACAGAGGTAGCACCCGTTTGCGAAAAAAGCACGCCAACAGGAATAACGGTCATCATGGAAAACTCTTTCTTATTTTTTTCAACACATTGCGAATAGCCAGCTCAATATTGACTGCCTCGCAAATCACTGTATGCGACAAACCAAAAATTTGCTGGCAAATTTGTCCTTGCAAAGAGCCGATTTTTAAACACATCACATCCACACATTCACTCCGCAATTGCGCCACCGCAAATTGGCTGTCTTGCCATAAATAATCTTCGCCAGGACAATCAACATCACTGGGCAAACCATCTGTCAACACCAAGACCATTGACTGCTGAAGGCGCTGAGAACACAAATGTCCCATGTGCCGTAGTGCCGCACCCAGCCTGGTGGAATAAGCAGCCTGCAGGTTTTGCAAGACGCGCCGATCGGCGAGTGTCCAAGGCGAAGCAAAATCCTTGTGAAGTGTAATACTGACATCGTCCTTTGTATTGGAATGGAAGCTTGAAACAGCAAAGGGAATGCCTGCGGCCTGGAAGAAATCAGACAAGTAGCCTATGGCTTTTTTTTCTAAATCCAAAATGCTGGTGAAACTTCCAGGGATGCGGTCATTGGCTGACTCCGAAGCATCGATCAACACCATCACACCGCCACTCAATTGCTGCCTTTGCCATTGCTGGAAAATTTTTTCTTGCGGTGATATACGACAGTGCAAATCCACATTGCGTTCAATGACTTTGTCCAGCCATAACTGCTCGCTGGCATCAGCAGACACCTTGAATTCACCGCGGCTTGCATTCTTTCGTTTCGACTTGAAAAACAAGGCCTGAGAGGCTCGCAGTGGAATCCGTTGCATGCCTGATGCCGGCACCAAGCCCAAATGGTTCACTGTGACATGGGCTGGATGCAGAGTGCTGTTTCCTGCATCCCATTCGTCATAGAAAAAAACCAGATCTTCCTGTTGCACCGGTTGTTCAGGCTCAGCTGGTGCACTGGCACGAGAAAAGCTCACTGTTTCCTGTTCCTTTTGCTCAGCCGAGGCATCTGTCCAGAGAATGGAGTTGTCGTCTCGATAAGCTGGCCAAACAGCGTATTTGGTATGGTCAAACCGGTATCGCATTTGCCCCAAATCATTGGCCAAAATGGAACCGACTTCGCGCAGTGCGGTAAAGCCACCACCGCTGTGCAACGCTTGCTCAAACATGTCCAAAGCCTTTCCGCACCAATGATCCTCATAGACATTGGTTTGTCGATTCAAACAGACCGTCATTTTGGCCAACTGGGTTTCAACGCCGCCAATGGCAAGCGCATGCTCGGCATCCATGCGCGAGGCCAATACCGTTCCCATGCCTTTTATATCTCGGCCAATCAAGCGCTCAACCCGCTCATCTTCCAGCAATGAAATCACAGCCAATGACAAATGCTTGAATTTCCCGACAGGTTGAAAGAAGGCGGAGTAGCTCAAGTGCGCTTTGGCATGCGCCACCATGCACAGCAGGTCTGCTGGTGGATAACTGCCTTGTAAAACACCCGACAGTTGATCTGACAAATGCTGGGGCAAGGACAAGCCAAAAGGGGTGATGGCCAGTCTTTGCTGTTGATGATTTCTTTCAACAGACACCACGGGCAGGCGTTGAGAAGGCTGCTGCAAACACCGCAAGACAGATTCAAGCCATTGATCGGCAATCACTGTGGCCATGGAAGCTTTACGACATTCAAATGGCTGCAATCACCAGGGGTAGCAAGGCCAACAAACTGGCTCGGATATTGGGTTCATCCGTGACAGGGTCTATCAAGGCGGCTTCCAACAGGTGTGATTGCTCCCTGCTGGTGGCTAGCATTTTGGCGGCATGGATCAACATCCGCGTGGAGACGCCCTCAAACAACCCGCTGCCAGCCAATTTGCGAGAACTTGCACCAAAATGGGCCAAGGCCAAGGCCAATGCAGAAGGGCAGCCGGATTCGCTGACGATGATTTGTTGTTCCAGTTCAATCGCGGGGTAATCGAACCGAACAGCGACAAAACGCTGCTTGATGGATTCTTTCAAATCGCGCATCACGCTTTGATAGCCAGGATTGTAGGAAACCACCAGCATGAAATGGGGAGGCGCCATCAAGACTTCATTGGTTTTGTCAATGAACAACTGCCGACGGTGATCAGCCAATGCATTCAAGACAACCAAGGCTTCTTGGCGGGCTTCAATCACCTCATCCAAATAGCAAATACCACCTTGCCTGACCGCTTGCGTCAGCGGTCCATCCATCCAGGGCGTTTCATTGCCCTTCAAGATATACCTGCCCACCAAATCACTGGCACTGGTGTCTTCATTACAAGCAACCGTCCACATGGGCAGGTTCAACTGCTGAGCCATATATTCCACAAAACGTGTTTTTCCACAGCCTGTTGGGCCCTTGATGAGCAATGGCAAATGCTGGTCAAAGGCCTGGCGAAAGACCAGTTCCTCATGCGCTATCGGATGGTAGGAGATAGTCAAATCAGACTCATCAAGTTATGCAGCGAGGGGGAGAATTCAATCGGGGTACCCCGACGGCCACACGGCAAGTCGAGGTACCTGATTGAGCTGATTTCAACGGTGCTTTGTGGACTGATTAGGGATGCCTTCAATCGGCGACTCATCTGTCCCTGGTGTTGAACGGGTGATCGACTCCACCATTTTCCTTGTCCCTTCTGGGTCGTTGACCCATTTGGAATAAAAGTCAAATGGGCAAGCTGCAACGCCATTGGCATCTTCACCTGAATTGATTTTGCCGGTGTAACCGCGGTGCAGCAACTTGTACAAATGGTTTTGGGACTGCATGGTGCGTCTTGCATCGCGAATCAAACTGACCGAAAGCTCTGCGTATTGGATGCCCATGTCCTCTTCACCGCATTCGCCAAGTGTGCGACCATCGAATCCAACGATGGCGGAGTGACCGAAATATGAATACACGCCATCAAAGCCAGAGGCGTTGGCCACCGCCACATAGCAATTGTTCATCCAAGCCATGGCCTTAGCGACAATCACTTGCTGATCTTTGGCGGGGTACATATAACCCTGGCAGCGCACGATCAATTCGGCACCACGCATGGCGCAATCACGCCAGATTTCGGGGTAGTTGCCATCATCACAAATGATGAGACTGATCTTCATGCCTTTGGGACCATCCGACACGTAGGTGCACTCACCGGGATACCAACCTTCAATGGGCACCCAAGGCATGATCTTTCTGTATTTTTGAACGATTTCACCTTTGTCGTTCATCAAAATCAGGGTGTTGTAGGGTGCCTTTTTGGGGTGCTCTTCATGACGCTCCCCTGTCAATGAAAACACGCCCCATACCTTGGCCTTGCGGCAAGCAGCTGCGAAAATTTCAGTCTCTTCGCCCGGCACGGTCGCTGCTGTTTCATACATCTCCTTCGAGTCGTACATGATCCCGTGGGTTGAGTATTCAGGAAAGATAACCAAGTCCATGCCAGGCAAGCCCTGCTTCATGCCAACCAGCATGTCGCCGATTTTGCGGGCGTTGTCCAACACCTCGGCTTTGGTGTGCAAACGTGGCATTTTGTAGTTAACAACCGCGACCCCGACGCAATCTTTACTGCTTGAAATATCACCATGTCTCATTTGAGTTCTCCTGTGAATTGTTAAATTGTCAAAAATGCCTTGACGGCATCTACATCCCCCGCTCCCTTGCCGCAGGTGTGAACAATCTCCCCGCGCTCCAAAACCACCAAGCGATCAGCCACACTGACAGCGAAACTCAGCACTTGCTCTGACAGCAACACTGTGCAATCGGTTGCCTGCTGGAGTTTGACCAGAGCGGCGGCAATCTCCTTGATGATCGATGGTTGAATGCCTTCAGTCGGCTCATCCAAAATCAACAGGCTCGGGCCCGTTGTCAGGGCCCGACCGATGGCCACCATCTGCTGTTGTCCGCCAGAAAGATTGCCGGCCTTGCGGTCTTTCATTTGGGACAACACAGGAAACAATTCATAAACCAGGTCGGGGATTTTTTGCATGCGTCCGGTGTTCAGGGCCGTCAATAAATTTTCCTCAACGGTTAACTGACCAAACAGCAAACGGCCTTGCGGCACATACCCTATGCCCATGCGTGCGCGCTCAAACACAGGCATGCGGGTGATGTCTTGGCCCATGAACTCAATGCGTCCTGAGTGAACAGGCAACAAACCCACCAAGGTTTTGAAAAAGGTTGACTTGGACATGCCGTTTTTACCAATCACGGCCACCGCCTCGTGAGCCTTCATGTCAAAGGACACACCATGCAAAACGATGCTTTGTCCATAACCTGCCATCAAATCAGTTGTGTGTAGCAAAGTTATCCCCTAATCACCCAAATAAACTTCACGAACACGTGGATCAGCTTGGACTTGTTCAATCGAACCATCACACAAAATCGCACCCTGATGCAACACAGTCACATTGGCAGAGAGCTTCTTGACAAAGTCCATGTCGTGTTCGATTACCACGATGGCTTGAATGGCTGAAATACGCCGAATCAGGTCAACAGTCTGATCACGCTCTTTCAGACTCATGCCAGCCACGGGCTCATCCAGCAGCAACAATTTGGGATGCTGCACCAGCAACATTGCAACTTCCAACCATTGTTTTTGCCCGTGACTCAGTGTGCCGGCTTGTGCAGCCAGCATGTCCTGCAAATTGGTGAGTTGCGCAACCTCCAAAATTTCGTCATCGAACTGATCGTCGCTGTTGAAAATGGCAGAGAAAATGCTTTGCCCTTTGGGCACAGAGATTTGTATGTTTTGGTAAACCGTTAAATCGTCATACACGGACGGTGTTTGGAATTTCCTGCCCATGCCCATGCGTGTTCGCTTGAATTCACTTTCGGTATCAATCGGTATGCCCGCGAAATGGATACTGCCTTGGGTCATGGGGGTCTTACCGCAGATCGCATCCAGCAAGGTGGTTTTGCCAGCACCATTGGGGCCGATGATGATGCGAATTTCGCCTGGCTCAATGGTTAAATTGACATGGTCTATTGCGACAAAGCCTCCAAAACGGACCACCAAGTCCCGCACCTCTAACAAAGACCGACTGCTCATTTGAGATCACCTGATGCGGTTCGGCGGTTTTTGGCAAAGCCCAACAAGCCAGCCAGTCCTTGCGGCAACACAGCTGTGACAAGCAAGAACAATCCACCCAAAAAGAACAACCAGCCTTGTGGGAACTCTTCAGACAAGGCCGATTTGAGCCAGCCCACAGAGAAGGCTGCAAACACCGCACCGAGTATGGAGACCCGCCCACCAAAGGCCGCATACACAATCATTTCAACGGAGGCAACCGCTCCAACGAGTTGTGGTGTGATCAGCCCCGTGAAAAGCACAAACATCGCACCCCCCATCGAAGCCAGCACACATGAGATTGAGAAAGTCACGGCTTTGATCCATGCGGTGTCATAGCCTGAAAATCGAACTCGGTCCTCTCTGTCTCGTATCGCAATCAAGACCTTGCCGTAACGAGATGAAACCAGGTAGTGAACCAAAATGGCGCACAGTGCCAAAATCGCGAGCATCAAGAAAAACAACCGCTTGCGAGCCGCATCTGAAGCCACATCCCACCCGAGCAAGGTGCTGAAATCAGTGATGCCGTTTGCGCCACCCGTGCCACCTTGACTGCCGATGATCAAGACTGTCAATGTCAGTGAGAGTGCCAATGTCAGTATGGCGAAATAAACTCCGCTGACCCGTTTTTTGAAAATCAAATAGCTGAACGGGAATGCGGTCAAAACTGGCAAAGCAAAAATACACAGCAAGGTAAAGCCGAAACTTTGAAAAGGCACCCAAGCCAGGGGCAGTTGCTCCACACTGCTCCACACCATGAAGTCAGGCAACTCGGGGCTAGAGGCTTCCAGCTTTAAAAACATCGCCAATGCATACGCACCGATGCCGAAAAAGATGCCTTGCCCCAAGCTCAAAATCCCGCAATAGCCCCAACTTAGCACAATGCCTAAGGCAACAAACGCAAATGACAGGTACTTACCATAAAGGGGTACCCTGAACTCAGGCGAAACCATCGGCAAGATCAAAAGCAGCCCAAAAATAATGCCGAAATTCAGCCACCAGCTTTTTTGCAAAAAATCCTTGGGCATATCAACTTCTCACTTTGGGCGAAAACAGACCATTCGGGCGGAAGTAGAGAATGACCACCACGATCAGCATCAGTAGCACCTTGGCATATGAACTCGTTGTCATGAATTCGAAAGTGGTTTGCAACTGGGCAATGATGAAACTCGACAATGCTGTGCCCATGATGCTGGCAACACCACCGAATACCACCACAATGAATGTATCTACGATGTACAACTGGCCTGTGCTGGGGTTGGTCGAGCCGATCATCGTGAAGACGCTGCCCGCAATGCCAGCCAACCCACTACCCAGCGCGAAGGTGTACATGTCAATTTGCCGTGTATTGATTCCGACTGTCTCAGCAACCGCGCGGTTTTGTGTGATCGCACGAACTTGCAAGCCCATACGGGTTTTGAAAAACAGCAAGTAAACCGCTGCAGCCACCAGAAAAGTCAACACAATGATGAAAATACGGTTCAAGGGAAGCTGAACACCTGCGAAGGGCTCAATGGCGCCATCCAACCAAGATGCCAAGGGGATGGTGACCTCCTGAGGACCAAACACGGTGCGGTAAGTTTGTTGCAAGATCAAACTCAAGCCCCAGGTGGCCAGCAGTGTGTCCAAGGGGCGGTTGTAGAACCACCTGACCACCGACCACTCTAAAAACATACCGAATAAAAAGGTGACCACAAACGCAATCGGTATGGCAAACAAAATGTAGGTATTGACCGAGTCGGGAAAGATTTTCAAGAAAACATTTGCCACAAGGAATGTGACATAGGCACCCAAGGCCATGAGCTCCCCATGCGCCATGTTGATGACACCCATCAGGCCAAAAACAATGGCCAGTCCCAACGACATCAACAGCAAGATCGCTGTATAGCTGACACCACTGAACAGCTGCATCCAAAAAATTTCAAGACTCACGGAAACTCCCATCGGCGGCCAACCGGTTACCCGGCAGGCCATCCGAATACTTCACATCAAAAAATTACAGCTTAGGAAACGGGTTGGGTTCAGTCAGTTGACTTTCGTGAACGATGTCAAACTGACCGTCTGCACGCGCACGCCCAATTCGGACTTTCTTCCAGACGTGGTGGTTGGTTTTATGGATCCTCACCAAACCCTCGGGTGCCTTGAATTCGATTTCTGAGGATGCGGCAATCACCTTGGCAACTTCAAAGGATTTGGCTTTCTCGACAGCCAGCTTCCACAGATATACAGCGTTGTAGCCACACTCCATGGGGTCGCCAACGACACGGTCTTTACCGTACTTGGCTTTGATGGCGGCAACGAACTTTTCGTTCTCGGGTGACTTGATGCTTTGGAAATATCCCATGCATGCGTAGTAACCCACAGCATTGTCTTTACCGATTCCGTCGATTTCATTTTCTGAAACCACTGTGGACAACAGTTTTTGCTTGCTGCCATCCAAGCCTGCAGCCTTCAACTGCTTGTAAAAGGCCACATTGGAGCCGCCAACCACCGTTGAATAAATCCAATCAGGCTTGGCAGCCTTGATTTTGTTGATGATGGATGAGAACTCGGTATGACCCAAGGGCGCATATTCTTCTCCCACCACCTTGGAGCCCAAACGGGTGGCGGTTGCTTTGGCAATCTTGTTGCATGTGCGGGGATAGATGTAATCAGAGCCGACAAAGAAGAAGGTTTTGCCTTGCTGCTTGGCCATCCACTCCATCGCAGCCACCACGGATTGCGTGGCCTCCTGAGAGGTGTAGATCACCTGTGGGTCTTCTTCTTGGCCTTCGTAATAAGTGGGGTAGTACAACAGTCCTTTGTTGGCCTTGAACACAGGCAGCACCGCTTTGCGAGATGCAGACGTGTAGCAACCAATCACTGCAGGGACTTTGTCCTGTTGCAGCAATTTTTTGGCTTTTTCAGCAAAGGTTGGCCAGTCGCTGGCGCCATCTTCCAGCACTGGTACGATTTTTTTGCCCAGCACGCCACCAGCGGCATTGATCTCATCAATGGCCATTTTTTCGGCATCCACAATGGCAGCTTCAGCCAATGCAATCGTGCCTGACATGGAATGCAGCAAGCCCAGCTTGACCTCTCCAGCAGCATGACTCACACTTGGCCACAGTGCTGCACTTGGAAGAGCAGTAGCAGCCACCAAGGTACTGCCTTTTTGAATGAACTTACGACGTGATGACAAACTCATGTTGACTCCTTAATTTCACAAGGTAAATGACCGCTCAAAATGCAAAAAGCCCCATGCCACGACAAGCGTGTATGGGGCTTTTTTGCTCCTTCACAAAACCGGCGTTCTTGACGGCTTTTGAATACTGATGGGCGAATAGTAATTCCGAAGCCTGTCAGATGAATTGGTATTTACCCTTTATTTTGAGCATTCACTTGGCGCGAAAAAAGGTGCATGCATCAAGATGGTGCCTTTGACATCCATTTCGCAGGCATTGCATTTGCTTCACAATCAAGTTACACCCACTTGCGTTCATCTTTTTGCAGAAAAATCATCATGGAACTCACACCTCGCGAAAAAGACAAGCTGCTGATCTTCACTGCGGCTCTCTTGGCCGAGCGCCGCAAAGCCCGTGGCTTGAAGCTCAACTACCCAG
>CAMDCZ010000057.1 GCA_945890735.1 Bordetella parapertussis
CGCAATTCATAGTCCTTGGGGGCACGCTGGGTTTGTGCCAAATGCCCTTTGACCGACCATTCAGGCGAGAGCTTGACCAGCAGGCCAAGTGCACTGCTCAGTGGCGAGAAGCGGTTGTTCGAGGCTTGTGCATCCTTGAAGGCATTGCCATCCACCGTGACAGACTCTGAGCGCAGCCCCATGCTGACATTGCCCCAGGGTTGTCGCCATTCCTCGATCAGGTACACAGCGGACAGACGTGTTTGGGTGGCGGGCATGAAGGCCTCCTCACCGTCTGCAACAAACTGGGTGTTCTCGCCTTGCCATCCCAACGCACCATGCACACGACCCAGCGCCGTGTCGAATGCCTGGTGCTTGGCACTCAGGCGAATGTCATTGCCTTTTTGTGCAAACACTGTCCCAGCGGCACCGTCTTCAAACTCGGTGTGCGTGTAGTCGGTGTTGCCCCACTGGAAGTGAAGGCTGTCGACCATGGGCACGGGTTGTCGAATTTCGCTCTGCAGCGCATAGCGATCGTTTTTCATATCGATGCGCACATTGTCCTCAGCCACCGCGCCGTAACTGCTGCGGTAGGTGTTGCCCGACAACCCCAGGTAGCCGTTGTCCCAAAACACACTGCCGCCCAGGGCATAGCCATTGGCGCTGTTGTTGGAATTGCAAATGGCTTTGGCACTGCTGGGTGAACCTGTTTTTTCGCAAGCCAAGGTGTCAGGCACGGCTTGGTCCAGGCTGTGACGCCCGAACGCGTCCGCATGCACGGCATACTGCCCATTGCCCAGCTCAAGCATCGCTGCACCACGGGTTTCTTGGTTGCCGCTGGCCCAGCCCACATCAGCCCTGCCGCTCAGACCCGTGATCGGCTGTGAAGGGATTCGGTTATCGATGAGATTGACCACGCCACCGACCGCACTGCCGCCATACATGATGGCCGAGGGTCCGCGCAGCACCTCGATGCGCTCGACCGCCAAGCTGTCCAAGGGCACCGAATGGTCATTGCTCAACGCCGACAGGTCTTGTGATGTCAGGCTGTTGTTCAGGATTTTGATGCGGTCGCCATCCATGCCCCGGATGATCGGTCGGCTGGCGTTGGGGCCAAAGTAGCTGCTGGAGACGCCCGGGGTCGACGACAAAGTCTCTCCCAAGGTACTTTCAGATCGCCAGACCAGTGCATCGCCTTGCAAGGCTTGCACTGCCTGAACCCCATCGTTGTTACCCAAGGGATTGCCTGTGACCGTGACCTGAGGCAAGCGCTCGGTAGCTTCGGCTGTCGCCTGTGCAGATGCCTGCGTGGCGAGGGCCATGCAGGCCAACCCGATGGCATGACGGATGGGCTTGCGATGGCGTGGGATGGCATGGCTTTGAGGTGACAATGGCATGGAATCTCCTTGAAATATCGATAATGATAACGCATTATCAAACAATCCACTGACACCATGGAACGCATCACCAAACAAGGCACGGCCATCCTCAACGCGATACAAACCGCACAAAGACCTCTGTTGGCGCAAGAGATATTGGAGGCCGCCTCTGTGGAAGTACCCGGCATGGGGATCGCCACGGTCTACCGAAACATCAAGTCATTGTTGGACAACGGCTTGTTGACCACTGTGCACTTGCCTGGCGAAAACCCGCGCTATGAATCCGCCCACCACCACCACCACCACCATTTCCACTGCACCAGGTGTCAAAAGGTGTATGACGTGCATGACTGCCCTGGCGACTTGAAGCAGCTCGCGCCCAAGGGCTTTGCGGTTGAAAGCCACGAACTGACCCTCTATGGTGCGTGCGACGCCTGCCTGATCAGCCCCCCGCCACCTTAAGCATGATTTTGCCGATGTGGGTGGATGACTCCATCAAAGCATGGGCTTGGGCTGCTTCGGCCAAATCAAACAGCTGGTGAATGACGGGTTGGCAATGACCCTTTTCCAGCAGTGGCCAGACCTTTTCTTGCAACTCATTGGCCATTTGCGCTTTGTCAGCGGCTGTGCGTGGACGCAAGGTTGAACCTGTGAATGTCAATCGCTTGACCATGAGCGCCATCCAATCCACCTCGGTTTTGGAGGGCTGTAAAAAGGCAATTTGAACCAAACGCCCATCGACGGACAGGGCTTTCAGGTTGCGTTGCATGTAGTCGCCGCCCACCATGTCCAAAACCATGTTGACGCCCCGCTGCTGCGTATCGGCCAACACCTGTTCAACAAAGTCGTGGGTGTGGTAGTTGATCGCGAGATCCGCACCGACTTTCAAACAAGCTTGCGCTTTGGCCTCATTGCCCACGGTGCACAACACCCGGGCACCAAAAGCCTTGGCCAGCTGTATGGCCGTCAGGCCAATGCCAGAGGAACCACCATGCACCAAGAAGCTTTCGCCGGCTTGCAGGCGGCCGCGTTGAAACACATTGGTCCATACCGTGAAATAGTTTTCAGGCAAGGCTGCTGCCTGCAACAGGTTCATGCCCTGAGGCACAGGAAGGCATTGGCCTTGCGGAATACATACATAGTCGGCATATGCCCCGCCATTGGCCAAGCCGCACAAAGCATCCCCCAGTTGCCAGCGGGTCACGCCCTCGCCCACAGCCACGACATGTCCGGACGCCTCCAAACCCAACACAGGGGATGCCCCAGGCGGGGGTGGGTAGCGGCCACTGCGTTGCAGACAATCCGGCCGGTTCACACCGGCATATGCCACCTTGATCAGGACCTCGCCGGGGGCTGGCTGTGGCAGTGAGCCGTGTGACACATGCATCACCTCGGGCGCTCCTCCTTCTCCGTGAGCGACATGACGCATGGTGTTGGGCAGTTCTGAAGTCATTTTTTCCATCCTGAGGGTTTGAAGGTTTGCGGCAAGCCACGGCTGTCGATGAATGCTTCTGTGACCGCCCAATCGACGATGCCTTGTTTGGTGACACGCAGCTCAACCACATGTCCGGTGTTGTTGGTGGGATTGTCGAAGCCCTCGAACACGAAATTGCCCAGGCTGTAGAAAACCGGTTTGCCTTTGTAAATCTCGGTGTCTTGCACCAGATGGGGATGCCCACCCACCACCGCATCCACCCCGGCATCGATCATGCGTCTGGCCAGTTCACGTTGGCGCTGGTTGGCCAGAGGATCTTCCCAGCCCCAGTGCATCACCGCGATCAGCACATCGGCCAGGCCTTGGCTGCGCACGCGAGCGATGTCGCGCAGGACTTGTTCATCTTCGCTCCAAGCAATGCCCGGTTTGTCATGGTCTGCCTCAAACGAGCGAGGCTGGAATTCGTTGTAGCCCAGCACTGCAATGCGCACACCTTTTTTCTCCACGACCCAGGGCTCATGGGCTTGCTGGAGATTGGCGCCTCCCCCGTAAAAGCCCACGCCATGCTGCTTCAAGCGTTTGAGCATGTCCGCAAAGGCTTGGGGGCCGTAGTCACCCGAGTGGTTGTTGGCCAAACCCACTGCATCAAAATGCCGGGCCAAATAACGCATGGCGCGGGGGTGGACCCGAAACACATTGGGTTTGTCGGGCTCGGCTTCGCCTTGGTTGGAAATCACGCATTCGAGGTTGCCGATTCGGACATCGGCTTGTCTGAACAGCTTGGCAAAACCAGCGAATGGGTCTTGCCCACTGCGCATTACCTTTTCAGGCAAACCTGCGAGCATGATGTCGCCGGTGATCAACACCCGAACAGGGTCGGCTTGCGCCAGCATGGGGGTGACAAATAACAGCCAACAAAGGCGCCAAACGATTTTCATCGCAACCCCTGATGCAAGGCACAGCGGTAGGCCAATTCCTTGCCCAACACTGGTGAGTAAAGCGCCACACGCCCGGTGAGGGCATCCGGTTGCGGGTGGCGCATGGGGACGGGGGCCAGGTGTTTGGCATGCTGCATCAGCATGGGCTGCCGACGGGTCTGGTAGAAGGCGTAAATGTTCACCAGGTCTACCCGATCGCCCTCCCCCAAGACAACGGCTTTGAATCGAAACCGCTCGCCGATATCGACACTGCCAGCGGAATAGGGATCGCTGACCATGGAGAACGCATGTCGATGCACCTCGCCGTTGACTTCGATTTCGCATTGGAGCTGGACTTGTGACCAGGCGGATGTGCAGCCCATGGCCCAACACACCCCCATCCACACGCAAGCGCTTCGCCAGCCACGCGCATGGCGTTTACAGAGAAAAAACATGATCAATCCTTGTATGGACGCCAAACCACAGGCTCAAAATGCACGCTGCCCAATTGGCTGCTGAGGGTCATGGCGCCTTCTTGGAGCGTGACTTGCAATTGCATGCTCCGCTCGGCCATGGCTGCCATGCCTTGCGCGGCCTCGGTGGGGATGCGCACCACACCCAGTTTGTCCATGCGGGTGAGTTTGTTTTCAATCGACTTCCACCACACCTCAGCCGCGTGGTTAAACGCATAAACCAGCACGCGGTCCGATTTGCTGCAGGCACGCTGCAAGGGTTTTTCTTCGGGTTGACCCACTTCGATCCACATCCGTTTGCGCCCGGTGTAATCCGTCAGTGCGACGTCGGGGTCATCCGGGTCTGACAAGCCAGCACCGAAGGCCAAGACCGCATCGCCTTGGCACATGTCTTGGCATTGGTGTGCGTTGAGTGACAGCGCGGCCAAGCGCACCATCATGCGCTCATCGGTTTCGCTGGGGTGCCGAGCCAGGGTGAGTGCGTGATCAGCGTAGTAGTTGTGATCAATGTCTGCGATTTGCAGGTGCGCTTTGAAAACCGTTGATTTGATAGCCATGACCGATGATAGTCGGATGGCACACTGGGCCTGCAGGGGGACTGTCAGCCCATCTCAAGGGATGCATCACCGCAGGTTCAGGCCTTGAGGGCCCTGAAACCAGAGTACAAACGTGAAACAGGGCGGCTTTTTTGTTCGGCTTCTTGAGCCAGCTGCGAGCGGAGACGCTCAAAGGTATTGCGTATGGGGGTATTGGCAGCGGGAACGTATTGGTAGCGGTGGTCGATTTCAACAACGGGGTCTTGCATCGCTTGGTCTGACTTGTTCATTCGGGGTTCCGTTAACAATCGGTGCTGTGTTAACGCGGACCCTTGCTGAGCAGATGACAAGGTTTCTAAAAAATCGTCAGAATTTCTTAGGTGCCGTGTTGGTTTTTTGCAAGGAAGGTGTTTCGCCTTGGGCATGCTGTGTCATTTGTCCCTTGAACTGACCACCACGTTCGATTTCAATCTCGGCGTAATCCAAATTGCCAGCCACGGTCCCGCTACGGTGAATCAGGATATGGTCATGGCACACAATGTTTTGGGCCAAATGTCCATGCACATCAATGACTTGGGCGACGATTTGACCGGAGACGCTGCCTTTGGGGCCAATTTGCAGGTCTTTGACGGTCACTTCGCCGGAGACGCTGCCGTTGATGCTTGCTTTGCCAGGGGCTGAAATGGAACCAATGAAGGTCACACCCTCACCGATGATGAGATTGCTGTGCTGGGTAACTGGTTCAGACATGAAAATCCCTTGGGAAAGGTTGGAAGGTCACATGAATCGGTGATCTTAACGCCAATACCGGCAAGCATTGCACGCTGGCGATTAAATTTTTGGCGTGTAATCAACACCTTAAGCCGCAAACCTGCGAAGCCAATGAGGTGCTTTGCTGGGGCGGACCGCTCAAGTAGGAGAGACTTCGTCCGATCAACACAGTGGAAAAGTTTGCTGCCACCCTTCTCACGATTGAATCCATTTCGCCAACCATGTCTGCCATGACCAAATACCTCTTCCTGTCCATGGTGATGACCATGGTCACGGTACCTGTGTATTTCTATTCGCAGTCGATGGTGAACCGTTCAGCCGCACCTGCAGGCCCCGTTGCTGTTGAACCTGCCCAGGAACTGGAACCCGCACCCACCGCCAGCACCCCGCCCCCAGCCGAGCCTGACATCGAAAATACCAACCTCTCCGAGCCCACCAGCACAACGCAGGCAGCCGCTGAAGAGCAAACCACCAACCCTCAACGCTTTTCATCCCTGGCCACCTTGTACCGCCCACCCCTGTTTGGCAAATGCAAAAAACTGTTCGAGCGCTTCAACCGCAAACACTTTCCGGACAAGCCTTTTAAAGCTTTTGTATACAGCTTTGATGGCGAAAGTGCCTATTGTGCAGATGCCTACACCGACAAAGGACAGGCTGCAGCAGAAGAAATTGTGCTCAGAGAGTGTGAAGCGCACCACGCAGGTTCAGGAAAATACTCCCCATGCCGAATCTACTCGGTCGAATGAATACAGATAGGTCATGAACATGGATTGCGCAGCCTGCGGAAAACCGATTTCAGTCACAGCCAAGTTTTGTGGCAAGTGCGGCGCGCCCGTGAAAAGACCTGGCAAAGCCACGCCAGCAGAACAGGCGGAGACCACCGACAGCGGCCCAAGCTCGTCAGAGTCCGCTTCACAAGACACCTTGACAACCGCGTCTGAGCGCGTTGAAGACCTGGCGATCCAGCTGGCCCCGACATCGGTTCCTGCGTTGGCTGACCAGGGCCTGCTGCACATCGACCTCAACCTCGAACCCGTGGCGGTGCCTGTGGCGGCGCCATTGGCCAGCGTCCAACCCCACACCGAGCCACACGCCACCGCTGTCTTCAACGATGCCGAATGGCTGTCGCGCCTGGAACAACAACAGGCTGAGCTCAAAAAAACGCTGGAAAAGCACTCGCTTTTGCTGGACTTCATATCCTTGGCAGCCCAACAACAATCCCACCACCAGTCCCAGCCCAACCCGGCTGAAAACCTGTTGCATGACCTGCTGGACAAGCAAGGGGAATGTGCCAATCGCTTGGCTCAACTGCAAACCCAATTGAACGAGTCCACCGAGCAGGCGAATGCAGGCCCGATCCCCGACGCGTGGAAGTTGCTTTTGGAAAAGCAGAAAGTAGAACTCCAAAAAGCATTTGCCACCAATGCCACTCAAATCACCGACAACTTGAACGGCGCGCATGCAGCTGAGCTTGGCCGGATGCAAGACATGCTCAAAAGCCACACCGCTGCCACCGAAAGTCTGACCCAGCAGCTGGCCCCGATGGCCGTATCGGTGTCGGACCTGAAAAAGCAGCTTCAAGAGCTGTCCAAAAAAGTGGATCTGCAAGGCTTGGCTTCTCGCAAGGGCAGTGACAGCGGCAAATCAGAAGACCCAGACAGCAGCAGTTTCATGGTTTTTGTGATTGGCCTGTTGTGTGGCCTGACCTTGGTGCTGAGCTCGCTGGCGATTTACAACTTTCTCGGGCATAGCGGTGCCAGCCATGCGAACAGTGACAGCCATGCGCCAAGCACTGGCGACAGTGCAGACAAGGCAAAAGACCACTCCCACGAAGGTCATTGAGAGACACCATGATCTGCACCAGCTGCTATTTCATCAACCCCAGCGAGAACGTTTTTTGCCAAAACTGCGGCTCACAGCTGCCGCATGTCCAAAGCCAAAAGCCCAGCAGCATCTCGCCGATGATTTTGGCCAACACCCTGGACAACAGCTCCCTGTTGATCGCCAGGGGTCGCTGGGAAATGAAATTTGACCTGTTGATGCCTTTTTTGTTCGTTGCCACACTGGTTTTCATCATCACCCAACACAATGTCTATGCCCTGGGGGTTCTCTTGGCTGGGGTGGTGTTTGCACTTTACAAAGCCCGCGATATCGGGCAAATCATTCAGCAGTCCATTCCCGTGGAGCTGATCAACAAAACCATCATTGCCTACGGCCCAGCCAACACGGCCAGCCGATTTTCTTTGCCCACAGGCGTTCTTTACCTGCTCTCAGATGGTTTGTATTTCAAGTCGTTCGACAGCCACGAAGACATTTCATTCATCCACATCGAGATCTCTTTCACCGAGACCGCTGTGCGCAAGGGTGGTTTTTCCATCTTCCAAAACTGGCATGAGATCGAGATGAACAATGGCATGAACGAGCGTTTCACCTTCACCGTGCAAAACGGTGGTGAATGGATGCTGTTGATGAAGCTGTTGCGCACCGACATGATGAAGCGCTAAAGCCTGCTCACCGAGCAGACTAAATCTGGCTGAAACGGCTTGGGGCACTAGCGTCGCAAGGGCAAGGCGGTTTTGTAACGCACCTGCTTGAGCGCGAAACTGCTGCGGATTTTCTCGACCCCCGGTATGGGTGTGAGTTGCTCTAGGATGAATTTCTCCAAGGCTGCCATGTCGGCAATCGCCACCCGAATCAGGTAGTCCGAGTCGCCCGTCATCAAATAACACTCCATCACCTCGTCGTGCTCGGCAATGCGCTGCTCGAACTCAGCAAGGGCTGCTTTGGACTGCTCTTTCAGGCTGATGGAAATGAACACGTTCAAGCCCAAGCCCAAGGCCTGCGGCTGCGTGAGCGCCACATAACGCTGAATCACACCCGCTGCTTCCAGGGCCTTGACCCGCGCCAGGCACGGTGAAGGCGACAAATGCACCCGCTTGGCCAACTCGACATTGGTCAAGGCACTGTCCTCTTGCAACTGGGCCAGGATTTTGTAGTCCACCGAATCCAAAAGCATATAAATATCTCTTATTTCATATTTTCAGTATTTTATGCTGATTTTTATCCATTACAAGTGATATTCAACACCCTGTTTTGTGGATCGCAGATTAAATTACAGCCCACGCCTGTATTGAGAAACCGCCATGCTGCAACGAACCACCGACCTCGACCCGATTGAAACCACCGAATGGCGAGAAGCCTTCCAAGGCGTGGTCAACCTACACGGACCCGAACGCGCAGGCTACTTGTTGGACCAACTGGTGGTCATGGCCCACCAAGCCAAAATCAACTGGACGCCGCAGTTGGTGACGCCCTATGTCAACACCATACCGGTGGAGAGCCAACCACCCTATCCTGGCGACCTGGCCATCGAGGAGAAGCTGGCATCGCTCATGCGCTGGAACGCATTGGCCATGGTGGCGCGGGCGAACGCGGCTTATGGCGAGTTGGGCGGCCATATCGCCAGTTACGCCAGCGCGGCCGATTTGTTTGAGGTCGGTTTCAACCATTTTTTCAATGCGCGGCATGGCGCACACGGCGGTGACTTGGTGTTTTTCCAGCCGCACAGTGCGCCTGGTGTCTATGCCCGCGCGTTCTTGGAAGGCCGACTGACCGAAAACGACCTGACCCATTACCGCCAAGAGTTGAGCGCTGCCCAACACGGTGCGCGCGGACTGTCGAGCTACCCCCACCCCTGGCTGATGCCTGATTTTTGGCAGTTCCCAACCGGCTCCATGGGTCTGGGCCCGATCAGCTCGATCTACCACGCCCGCTTCATGCGCTACCTCACCCACCGCCAATTGCAAGATTGCAGCGGGCGCAAAGTGTGGGGCGTGTTTGGCGACGGTGAGATGGACGAGCCAGAGAGCATGAGCGCCTTGACTTTGGCGTCTCGTGAAAAGCTCGACAACCTGGTCTGGGTGGTCAACTGCAATTTGCAACGGCTGGATGGCCCTGTGCGGGGCAATGGACGCATCATCGACGAGCTTGAGCAACTCTTTCGGGGCGCGGGCTGGCATGTGATCAAACTGGTGTGGGGCAGCGACTGGGATGGCTTGTTTGCCAGAGACACGCAGCAAGCCCTGGTTCGCGCATTCGCCCACACGGTGGACGGACAAATGCAAACTTTTGCCGCGAAGGATGGTCGTTTCAACCGCGACAGCTTTTTTGGCCAAACCCCCGAGCTCGCGCAATTGGCGCAAGGCCTCACCGACGAACAAATCGACCGTTTGAAACGCGGCGGCCATGACCTGGTCAAGGTACACGCCGCCTACGCGGCAGCGGCGAGCCACACAGGACAGCCCACCGTGGTCTTGGCCCACACCAAAAAGGGCTATGGCATGGGTCAAGCCGGGCAAGGCAAGATGACCACGCACAGCCAGAAAAAGCTCGATGACGAGGCCTTGCTGGCTTTTCGCAACCGATTCGACCTGCCCTTGAGCGACGCACAAGCCACCTCGCTGTCTTTTTACAAACCCGTGGATGACAGCCCTGAAATGCAATACCTGCACCAGCGACGCCAGCAGTTGGGTGGCTACCTGCCGCAACGGCACACCCAAGCCAACCCAGTGGCTGTGCCCGCCTTGGATGGCTATGGTCAATTCGCATTGCAAGCCCAAGACAAAGAAATGTCCACCACCATGGCCTTTGTACGGATGCTCGGGCAGTTGTTGAAAGACCCGGTGCTCGGGCCGCGCATCGTGCCGATCGTGGCTGACGAGGCCCGCACCTTTGGCATGGCCAACCTGTTCAAGCAAGTCGGGATTTATTCCAGCGTGGGCCAAAAATACGAGCCCGAAGACATTGGCTCGGTGCTGAGTTACCGAGAAGCCATGGACGGTCAAATTTTGGAAGAAGGCATCAGTGAAGCCGGGGCCATCGCCAGTTGGAC
>CAMDCZ010000058.1 GCA_945890735.1 Bordetella parapertussis
ACAGGGGTTTGGTAGCTGCGCCAAGCAGCGCGCACTTGTGCAGATGCTTGCCGGGCGCTTTGCGCGACATCTTCCAAAAACTGCAATGTGCCGTTTGCACTGCCTGACATGCCACCCATGTCTTTGTCGATCAGCGGACGGCTTTGGTAAAGCCCTTTGCGACCAAAACGTTCTGGATCGTCAAACACCACTGGCACATGCGTGGCGGCACGCACCGCCAAGGATTGACGCTCGTCGATGTTGACCAAAAAATGGGGTGTCAATGGCGGGTCGATCGCATCGGCCAAACGCCCCAGCCAACCATAGGGCTCACCGCCATTGGGAACGCCCGTGTGCCAGTAGGACGCCGAGGTGAAGTGCGAATACGAGGGGTTGTCATAGCCGCAGCCATGCACCACCGCCATTTGCCCCTCCTTGAACAAGCGCTCAAAGCCCGCCATGCCGGGGTTGAAGCCGTATTGGTCGTCCACCTTGCGAAGGCGATTGGCGCGGATGCCGAGCTTAGGCCGCAAGCGGTAGTAAGTGTCATCCGCATAGGGCACCAAGGTGTTGAAGCCGTCGTTTGCCCCGGTGAGCTCCACCACCACCAGGATGCGGTCGGGGTTGGCGGCCAAGGCTTGTTGGCCCATGGGCCAGACACTGCCCATCCCGATGCCTGCCAAGCCTTGCAAAAACTGTCTTCTGTGAGTGGATGGGTGGTTCATGGCTTATCCCAATTGGTAGGCTGGCAGCGAGAGGATGACGTGCAGCGCATTGCGCAAGGCGTCCTCCATATAGCTGTCGGCGGCACGCAGGTCGGTGGTACCCAGGTCTTGCGCCAACATGGCGGCGATCTTGGCCTGCACATCAGCGGGCACGCGCACCGACAAAAAGCGTTCCACCAGATGCGCCACCGCTTGGTCGGTGGTGTTGCACCGGGCTTGGCGCAGCAGGTGTGACACGTTCAGTTGTGCGGTGGCACGCTCAATGGGTTTGACTTTTTCAATCGCTTTGCGCCAGGCGTGGTAACTGGCCAAGCGGGTGTTGAAGTCTTCGTCGCGATCCCCGTTGTTGGACATGGACATCTCGCCCATGTTTTTGCCCTCGGGCTTGGTCGCGGTGGTCACGTCTTGGCCTTGCGCCAGTTTGTCAGCAACGGGGTTGATTTGGTAGAGGCCATTGGGCACGCGGTCGTTGGCCACAAAGTCGATCGGGGGATACACCGTGTCGTAAATCACATTGCCACGCGCCAACAACAAGCCGGGGGTGATCCAACTGCGCCCATGCGCCCAGCCCGCCACGTTGGGTGGGTAAAAGAGTTTTTGACCCAGCAATTCAGACTGTTCGTTGAAGTCAGGGATGCCTGGCACGGCCTTGAGCTCCATTTTTTTGTAGGTCGACACCAAGAGTTCCACCGGTGGTTTGATGCGGGTGGCCACCGATGCAGGGCTGTAAAAGTCTTGAGAAAGCATCACGGTGGCCATGAAGTCGCCGATGTTGTATTGGCTGTCGCGCAGCAACTTGCCCAACCGCTGTTGGTAAGCAGGGGACAGGTCTTCACGCACAAAGTATCGGTAGAGCTTGCCCGCCAAAAATTCGGCGGTCACTGGTTGGGCCAGCAAAATGTCAATCACTTGTTCGCCATTGAACCGCCCGGTTTGGTTCAAAACGGTTTTCATGCCGTCGTCGTGCTGATCGGGGTTGACCACAAACCGCAGGCCTTGGTAATTCCAACCAGTGAAGGCGCGGGCGGCCTCCTGGATGTCTTTCTCGCTGTAGTTGCCCACCCCCATGGTGAACAACTCCATGATTTCACGCGCAAAGTTTTCATTTGGCGCACCCTTGAGGTTGGCGCCTGCATCCAAAAACGCCAGCATCGCCGGGTCTTTGGCCACGGCCACCATCAAGCGGCGGAATTCCCCGGTGGCGTGTTGGCGCAGCAGTTCGTTTTGCACATGGAGTTTGCGAAAGTCACGCACCTTTTCTTCGGTGGTGGCAAAGTGGCCATGCCAAAACAAAGTCATTTTTTCTTGGAAAGGGCGCTGGGTGGTGAGCATGCGGTTGGCCCACCAGTAGCCCAAGCGGTGTGTTTCCAGGCGAGATGCACGCAACCAATACAGATAGCGGTCAGCCACTTGTTGCACCCGGCGGTTGCCCTCGGGTTTGACTTTCACGCCCAGGGCCTCGCCCGTGGCTTTGGCCAAATCGGTAGCGGCAGGGCGTGAAGCAGCGAACGGCTCTAAACCCTCGTCGTGGGCACCTGAGGCTTCAAAGGGCACATGGCGATCAGGGATGCTTTGGTAACGGACCAAACTCGCCACCGCCTGTGAGGGCGTCATCTTGGCCAAGCGGTCAATGTCTTGCGGCGTGCCGCCAAAGCCTGCACGTTCGAGCAAATGCATTGCACGCTCACGGTTCCAGTCGCTGCTGGAGAGGGCTTGCAGCTTGTGGGTCCAGGGGTGGGGCGTTTCGTTGGCGCGGACGGGTGAGGTCAATGCCATCAAGCCAGCACCGAGGGTGGCCATGGTCAAATGCAGCAATGTCTTCATGTTCAAAATCTTAACCCTTATACCCCTTGGAGTTCTCATGAAATTCGCTAGCAAAGCCCTGTTGGTTGTCGCCTGTGTGATGGGTGCAGCCACGGTCTTGTTGGCTGCTTTTGTGGCGCACAAGGCAGAGTCTCTCAGCCCCCATGCGCTGCGCTCGGTGCAGTCGGCAATGCAACTGCAGCAGTTCCATGTCTTGGCGCTGTTGGTGATGGGTGCAATTGCTTGGCTGCACGCGCCCAGCAAAACCTTGTTGGCAGCTGGCGTGTTGATCGTCATGGGCTTGCTGATGTTCAGCGTGAACATCTTGTTGGTGCACCTGGCAGGCGTGGACACCTTCAGAGCAGCCACGCCTTATGGCGGCATGGCTTTCGTGGCGGGGTGGTTGTTTTTGGCTGCGTGGGCTTGGCGACTCAAGCACTGACTGTCTGCAGTCCTGTCAGTGCCGCTTGTCCTGGCAGAAATCGTCCGTGCGCTCAAGCATTCAAGTCTGTGCCACGCGTTTCGGGCAAATAAAAGTAGGCCACCACCCAAGCGACCAGCAACAGCGCAGTGGGGTAGAGCAAGCCATGCATCGCCACACCGGTTTGACCCGAGATCAGGCTCACCATGTAGGGCGTCAACCCACCGATCCAACCGGCTGCCAGGTTGTGCGGCAAGCCCACCGCGGTGTAGCGGGTGCGGGCGGGAAACAACTCCGAGAGCAAAGCGGTTTGCGGGCCCGTGACCAAGGCCACAGCCAGCACCAACAGCAACATCAGGGCAAACGCCTGAGGCCAGTCGGCGGCACTCATTTGCAACCCCGCATACACCGGCATGATGGCCAGCACACCCAACATCAAGCCTGACAACACCACTGGGCGCCTGCCCCAGCGGTCGGACAAGGCGCCTGCGATGTAGGTGAGGGGAAACAAACACAGCGTGGCAGCCACGCTCAAAGCGCCCACGGTCACTGGGTCCATGTGCACCACGGTTTTAAGGAACACACCGGTGTAGACCTGTGAGCTGAAAAACAGCACACCGCCGCCAGCCGACACCGAGAAAAACAGCAGCATCATGCGTCCCAAGGTGTGTCTGTCGCTCAGGCATTCTTTGAGCGGGCTGCGGCTGGTTCGTTGGCTTGTTTGCAATTGGTCAAACACCGGTGACTCCAACAGGGCCAAGCGGGTTTTCAAACTGATCACCAACAACAACGCAGAGAGCAAAAACGGCACACGCCAGCCCCAGGCCATGAAATCCTCGGGGCTGAGCCAAGCTTGCAGCAAGAGTATTTGCGCAGTGGAGGCCAAAATGCCCAAGCCCCCCATCCACTGCAACACGCTGGTGGAGGCGCCCCGGGTGGCCACGGGTGCATGCTCCGCCAAATACACATTGGCGCCGCCAATCTCTCCGCCCATCGCCAAGCCTTGAACCACGCGCAGTGTCAACAAGGCGCCAGTGGCCCACCAACCTGCTTGGGCATGGGTCGGCAACAAACCCACCAAAAACGTGGCCACACCCATGACCGCGATCGTGGTGATGAACACCTGTCGCCTGCCGAAGCGGTCGCCGAAGGACCCAAAGACAGCCGCACCCAAGGGCCGCACCACCATGCCCATGCCAAAGGTGGCCAAGCTGTAGAGCAAACCGGCGACCGGGTCATCGGTTGGAAAGAACAACACCGCAAAGTGCACTGCCAGGGTGGCGAAGGTCAGGAAGTCGTACCACTCGATGAAGGTGCCAAAGCAAGACGCCAGGGCGATGCGGTTGTAGTTGTGTGATGAAGCCATGGGTGGATTTTGACCTGGATGCTGGTTAACGCTAGCCCGCTGGCTTGACCTGAGGTTGTAACCTCTTTGCTTGAAGATCAGACCAGCCGTTCAGCAGCCCACCACATGACCCACGCCCAAGCCATTGTTTTTGACGCCCCTCAAACCTTGTCCGTGCAAACCTTGGAGGTGAAAGCCTTTGAGGCACAAGACATTGAAGTGGCGGTGACGTTCAGTGGTATCAGCACGGGTACCGAGCGTTTGTTGTGGGACGGCAGCATGCCGCCGTTTCCGGGTTTAGGTTACCCCTTGGTGCCAGGCTATGAAACTGTCGGTCAGGTGGTCAAGGTCAACGAGGGTTCTTCCGTTCAAGTAGGCGACCATGTGTTTGTGCCAGGTTCCTACACCTTCCAAGGGGTGCGCAATATTTTTGGCGGTGCGGGCTCGCGCATGGTGGTGCCGCATGACCGCGTGGTCAAGGTGCATCCCGACCTCGGTCCTCAAGCGGTGTTGCTGGCCTTGGCAGCCACTTGCTACCACACGATTGCCTTGGGGGGCACGCGTCCCAACCCGGTGTTTCCAGACCTGATCGTGGGCCACGGTGTCATGGGTCGCTTGCTGGCCCGCATTTGCCTGGCCATGGGCCAACCCGCACCCACCGTCTGGGAAACCCAGGCCTTGCGTCAGTCGGGTGCGCTGGGTTACCCGGTGCTTCATCCCTCGGACGATGACCGCAAAGACTACCGAGCCATTTACGACGTGAGCGGCGACGCCAGCATCCTCAACAGCCTGATCATGCGCTTGGCCCCGGGTGGCGAGGTGGTGTTGGCCGGGTTTTACAAGCAAGACATTGGCTTTGCTTTCGCCCCTGCCTTCATGCGCGAAGCCCAGATTCGCGTGGCGGCCCAGTGGAAAAAGCACGACCTGCAGGCGGTCACCGCTTTGGTCGAGCGCGGGGCGCTGTCACTCGACGGTTTGATCACCCACACCTATGGCGTGGCTCAAGCCCATGAGGCCTACAAGGTCGCCTTTGGTGAGCCACAATGCCTGAAAATGATGATCAACTGGCAGACTTGAGCAACCAACATGCAAACCACACCTCCCCAAAGCTTTGAAGACTTCACCGCCATCTCCATGGACGAGGGCTTTGACGAGGTTCTGGTGCGCGAGTGGACGCCTTCCTTGGTGATTGAAACCCACACCCACCCCTTTGATGTCAGCGCCTTGGTCGTGCGCGGTGAGTTCAAACTCACCTTGGGCGACAAGGACATCCTCCTCAAAGCCGGTGACCCGTTCCGCTTGGCCCGCGACATTCCCCATGCAGAGCACTATGGCCCAGAAGGTGCCACGGTGTGGGTGGCCAGGGCCAACCCATGAGCGAGCCCACCAAACCCTCCATGGAAGACCGTGCTTTGAAGTTCATTGAGGCGAACAACAAACGCATTTGGATCGCCATCGCCATCTTGGCGGTCGTGGTCGTGGTCTTCAAGCGCTCCCAGGGCTGAACACCTCAGGTCAGCTTGGCCTTGGACACATCGAAGCTGGGCTTGGGCATCTGCAGGTTCATTTTTTCAAGCGTTTCCACCAGCAACTCGGCCAAAAAATAATCCCGGTACGGCTTGTCGTCTGCAGGAACGATGTGCCAAGGCGCGTGGGGCGTGCTGGTCGCAACCAAGGTGTCTTGGTAGGCCCGCATGAAATCAGGCCACAACTTGCGGTCCTCAAAGTCCGAGGCCTGTAGCTTCCACTGCTTGCTGGGGTCGTCCAAGCGCGCTTGCAGCCGTTTCTTTTGCTCTTTCTTGGAAATGTGCAGATAGCATTTCAGCACCGTGATGCCTTCAGCGTGCAATAGATTTTCAAAGTGGTTGATGTCCTGGAAGCGGCGTTTGACCGTGGCCGCATCGATCCAGCCACGCACACGGGTAACCAGCACATCCTCGTAGTGGCTGCGGTTGAAGATGGCCATTTCGCCGCGTCCGGGCACCTTGCTGTGGATGCGCCACAAAAAATCATGGCGCAACTCTTCTTCGGTGGGTGCGGCAAAGGCGTGGGCGTGGACACCCAGGGGACTGATGTGGGAGAACACATGGCGAATGGCACCGTCTTTGCCTGAGGTGTCCATGCCTTGCAAAATCAGCAGCAAGCCTTTGGACTTGGCGGCGTAAAGGGTCGACTGCAGCTTGCTGAGTTTGTCAAACACCTCGTTCATGTTGCGGTCACCACGCTCGATTTGCTGGTGATCGCTGGGCAGGGTGGGCATGTCTTCCAGGGCCTGTTCAGCACGGTTGTGGACTTGCCAAGACACGAAATGGGGTTTGTTCATGGGTATATCGCTTTCCAAATCCAGTCTAATGCATGCCAAATCCGGCATGACCTGGGTTCCCCCCCCTCACTGGCAAATCTCCTTGCCGGTATTTCTCCAGATGGTGAAAACCGGAATTGCATGACAAAGCTGTCATAAACCAGGCTAAAGCGTTGTTTTTCATGGTTTTTTATTGGTTTTGTTGGGTTCCAGCCGATATAAAGGAACTCCGCTGATCCTTGAAGGACCTCCATGAACAAGTTCACCCTGGCCTGTCTGCTGTCGTTGTTTGCTTCGCCCCTGTGGGCAGCTGACATCAGCTCATGCACATTGAAAAAAGAAGAAGACCAGAAGAACTATTGCAAGGCATCGTTCGCCGGCAGCGGTACCTTTTGCGACATGATCCGCAACGGTGAGCTCAAGCGTGAATGCACTTTCATGGTGATCCGCATCCAGCGAGACAATTCTTACAAGATCAAGCCCTATACCAAGGAAGTCGTGGCCACGGAATAAAGTCAAGCGGGTTCGATGATTTCCACCCGCCCATCGGCATGGCGGGCAAAGCGCCCGGTCTCCCGAGGGTGCACCGGGTCACTCGCGGCCCAGGGCCATCCCCCAAACTCGGTGCTTCTGTAATCGGCAAAGGCCTGGTGGATCTCAGCCTGGGTGTTCATCACAAATGGCCCATATTGCGCCACCGGCTCACAGATCGGGCGGCCTTGCAACAGCAGCAACTCCAAAGTCTCCAAGCCTGTGTTGACCAGTTGCAGGTCGTTTGACGCCTTGACCTCGAGCACATGGCGACTGGGGATGGCTTGCCCATCCAGTGTCAGGCCTTCGCCTCTGAAGAAATACAGCTGACGGCGTGTCGCGGCCTGCGAGGCCTTGGGCAAGGTCCAGCTCGCGCCAGGCGCCATGCGGATGGTGAAGATCGCCAGGTCTGCGTCAGTTTGGCTGGCCCATGAATGGGGCGGCGGGGGCAGGCCTTGGGCCTCAGCCAATTGGCCAGCCACCACCACCACCTCGGTGGCCAGGCCTTGCGCGTCGCGCGCCACCACGGTTTGGATTTGCTCGCGCCAAAACATGGTGAAGTGCGGCTCGCACATTTTGTGAACCGCAGGCAGGTTCAACCAAATCTGAAACAGCTCGCAAGGGTTGTCCTGGTCTTGGTGACGCAGCGGGAACATCTCGCAGTGCACGATGCCTTTGCCAGCGGTCAACCATTGCACATCGCCGTCGCCAAAACGGGCAGTGGCCCCCAGCGAATCTGAATGATCGATGCGCCCTTGGCGGGTGATGGTCACGGTTTCAAAGCCGCGGTGCGGGTGTGATGGAAACCCTGGAATGGTGTGGCCGTGGTACATGCTCCAGCCGTCTTTGTTGCCAAAGTCGCTGCCGATTTGCCGGCCAGCCAGCGAGGCATCGGGCCCCATCTGCGCGTTGCCACGCGGGTAATGGTCCAGGTGGTGCACGCAAAACAAAAACGGATCGATGGTCTGCCAGGGAAACGACAGCGGGGCGAGTTGCAGGATGTTGGAGGACATGTCTTGCCTACTTCAATGGGCTTATTCCAAGGCCTGGTAAACCAGTTGCTTGACCATGCGGCGGTAGTACTGGCGAATCGGGCCAGGGGTTTGCGCCATCATCAAACCGATGACTTGTTCTTTCGGGTCGATCCAAAAGAAGGTGCCACCGGCACCGGCCCAGGCGTAGTCGCCCTCAGAGCCAGGGACACTGGCCATGCCGGGTCCTTGGCGCACCATGAAGCCCAGGCCAAAGGTGTAGCCCTGCACGCCCATCAAGAGTTCACCGGGTTGCAGCGGGGTGGCTACTTTGGGTCCCAGGTGGTCCGAGGTCATCAAGGCGACGGTGGAGCGGCTCAAGTAACGGCGGCCATCCAAGCTGCCGTTGTTGAGCAGCATTTGGCAAAAGCGCAGGTAATCGGCGGCGGTGGTTGACAAGCCAGCACCGCCGGATTCGTTGCCTTGCGCTTGGGTCACGTCGAGCATGGGGGCCATGGGCTTTTGCGTGAGCGGGTCGATCGCCAAGGGCTGTGCGATGCGGCTGAGCTTGTCAGCAGGCACCACAAAGGAGGTGTCTTTCATGCCCAAGGGTTTGATCAGGCGTTCGTCGAGCATCACGCCCAGTGGCTTTTTGCCCACGGCTTCAAGCACACGCCCGAGCAAATCGGTGGACAAACTGTATTCCCAGGTGCTGCCGGGTTGCCATTGCAAAGGGGCCTTGGCAAAGGCGGCGACTTGCTGTTGTGGGCTCAGGGTGATCCAAGCAGATGGTGTTTCGTTGGAAAACAAACCTGCTTGGATGTAGGCGTTGCGCATCGCGGCCGAGCGGGTGAATTCGGCGTAGGTCAGGCCAGAGGTGTGGCGCAGCAGGTCGTGCACCAGGATGGGACGGGCAGCAGGCACGGTGGCGCTGGCCGGATCGGCAGGGTTGGCCAAGACCTGCATTTGCGCCAAGGCAGGCAAAAACTTGGACACCGGGTCGGCCAGTTGCAACTTGCCTTCTTCCACCATCATCATGGCCAGCACCGAGGTCATGGGCTTGGTCATGGAATAGGCACGGAAAATCGCGTCGGGTTTGACACCGATCGCATCCGAATACACCAGCGCACCTTTGCGCGCCACCATGACCACCGCGCCAGGCATGTGTTTGGCGTCAATCTCGCCTTGGATGACAGGGCGGATGCGGGCCAGTCGTTCAGAGACCATGCCTTTGGATTCAGGCGACGCACTGGGGATGTCGGCAGCGCTGGCACTGACCGCAGCGAAAAACAAGGCGCTGGTCAGGGCGCAAACGGCGGCACGGCGGCCCTTCAAAAGCTTGGTCACTGACATGAGTCACTCCGTAGACAGTTGCTGAGGTGTTTCAGAGGTTAGCAGATGCG
>CAMDCZ010000059.1 GCA_945890735.1 Bordetella parapertussis
TTGGCACCCAGATTGGCCAGCATCGCGACTTGGGTGTCGAGCAAAGCCATGTCGATGTGCTGACCAAGGCCTGTTTTTTCGGCATGGCGAAGCGCCGCCAAAATGGCCACCGAGGCATACATGCCGGTGAACAAATCCACCACCGCCACACCAACTTTTTGGGGGCCGCCACCCGCATCATCGCGCTCGCCGGTGACGCTCATCAAGCCACCAACCGCTTGGATGGCAAAGTCGTAGCCCGCCCGGTGCTTGTAAGGACCGGTTTGGCCAAAACCGGTGATGCTGCAGTAAACCAGTCGGGGGTTGATGCGATGGAGTTGTTCAAAGTCCAGGCCATAGCGGGTCATGTCACCGACCTTGAAATTCTCCACCAAGACATCTGCTTTTTCAGCCAAGAGACGGATCAAGGCTTGGCCATCTGGCTTGGAAAAATCGCAAGTGACTGAACGCTTGTTGCGGTTGGCGCCTAAAAAATAGGCAGACTCCGCACTGTCTTGCTGGTCAAGCGAGGGCAGGAAAGGCGGGCCCCAGCCACGGGTGTCGTCACCCGTGCCAGGGCGTTCAACCTTGACCACATCCGCGCCCAAATCCGCCAAGGTCTGGGTGCACCATGGGCCGGCCAGCACACGAGACAAATCCAATACGCGCACACCATCGAGAGAGTTCATGGCGAGATTGTGACGCAGTCCAAGACCTGGGGTGATAATGCGGCCAAAGGTCATTGTCCGCATGAGCACCCGCATTGTTTTGATTGCACACGCCCCACTCGCGCATGCCTTGCGTGAGTGTGCTTTGCATGTATTTCCTGAATGTGCGCAAGCGCTGGTAGCCATAGACATTCAGGCAGACGAAACGCCCGAGGCCAGCCTGGCTGCTGCGCAACGCTTGATGGCGTTGCATACCGCCCAAGATACCTTGATCCTGACGGATGTCTTGGGCGCAACGCCCGCCAACGTGGCGCAGCGTTTGGCAGATGATGTGAAATACAAACTGATTGCAGGCGTGAACTTACCGATGCTCTTGCGAACGGTTTGCTATCGCCATGAAAGTTTGGACCAATTGACGCAGCGTGCACTCGAAGGCGGCGCGCAGGGCGTGCTGCGGGTACCAGGCATCCCAACCACCACCACCTGAAACCAACGTGATCACCCAGACAACCACCATCGTCAATCAATTGGGCTTGCATGCCCGCGCATCAGCCAAGCTCACCAAGATGGCGGGCAGTTTTCCTTGTGAGGTATGGATTTCCCGTGGTGATCGGCGGGTCAACGCCAAGAGCATCATGGGCGTGATGATGCTGGCTGCTGGCGTGGGGGTGGAAGTGACCCTGGAGACCGATGGCGAACAAGCCCAAGAAGCCATGGATGCTTTGTTGGGCCTGATCGCCCACAAATTTGGTGAAGGTGAATAGGCGCTCATGACATTCTCGATCCATGGCTTGGCGGTTGCGCGTGGCATTGCGATTGGGCGCGCTGTGCTGGTGGCTTCCAGCCGGGTGGACGTGGCGCACTATTTCATCGACCACAGTCAGGTCGATGCCGAGTTGGAGCGCGTCACCAGCGCCAGAAAATCGGTCATGCAGGAAGTGCAGCGCTTGCACCAGTCCGTCCCGAAAGACGCACCACCGGAGTTGGCCGCGCTGCTTGAAGTGCACATGATGATGCTGCAAGACGAGATGCTGGCAGATGGGGTGAAGCACTGGGTCACCGACAGGCTCTACAACGCCGAATGGGCCTTGACATCGCAGCTCGAGGTCGTGACCCGCCAATTTGACGAAATGGAAGATGCCTATCTGCGCGAGCGCAAGGGCGACCTTGAGCAAGTGGTTGAACGCTTGTTGAGGCACATGAAGGGCTTGCCCACCAGCTTGCCACAGCCCCATCCGCGCAAAAGCAACAACGGGTGGCAGCAAGACCAGCTGCTGGAGGACAACTTGGATGTGCCGCTGGTGCTGATTGCCCACGACTTGTCGCCAGCAGACATGTTGCAATTCAAGCAAAGCGTGTTCACAGGCTTTGTCACCGATGTCGGCGGCAAAACATCGCATACCGCGATCGTGGCACGCAGCTTGGACATCCCAGCGGTGGTGGGCGCGCGCAATGCCAGCCATTTGGTGAGACAAGATGACTGGGTGATCATCGATGGTGATGCGGGTGTGATCATCGTCGGGCCAACACCGATCATTTTGGAAGAATACGGCTTCAAGCAACGACAAGCGCAGTTGGAGCGCGAGCGCTTGGCGCGGCTGAAAAAAACGCCTGCGGTCACCTTGGATGGTCAAAAAATCGATCTGCTGGCCAACATCGAATTGCCCGAGGACAGCCAGCAAGCCTTGGCCATGGGCGCGGCCGGTGTGGGTTTGTTTCGCAGCGAATTTTTGTTCATGGGTCGTGAGGGGCGCTTGCCCAACGAAGAAGAGCAATACCAAGCTTACAAACGCGCTGCCGAGGGCATGAAGGGCCTGCCAGTCACGATCCGCACCGTGGATGTCGGGGCCGACAAACCCTTGGACCGCACCGCCAAAGACGAAGCACATCTCAACCCTGCTTTGGGCTTGCGTGCGATTCGGTGGAGTTTGGCCGATCCCGCCATGTTCCTGAGCCAGTTAAGAGCGATATTGCGCGCGGCTGCCCATGGCCAGGTCAACCTGCTCATTCCGATGTTGGCCCACGCCCGCGAAATCCACCAAACCCTTGAGTTGTTGGCCCAAGCGCGCAAGCAACTGGACAAGCGGGGTGTGGCTTACGGAGAGCTCAGGGTGGGTGCCATGATCGAGGTGCCCGCTGCAGCCTTGAGCTTGCCACTGTTTTTGAAGCACTTTGATTTCTTGTCCATTGGGACCAACGACCTGATTCAGTACACCTTGGCGATTGACCGGGCCGATGAGCAGGTGGCCCATTTGTACGATCCCTTGCACCCTGCTGTTTTGCGTTTACTGGCAGACACCATTTCCCAAGGTGCTGCCGCTGGCAAAGAGGTCAGCTTGTGCGGCGAAATGGCAGGCGACCCGTCGCTCACCCGTTTGTTGCTGGGCATGGGCTTGCGCCATTTCTCGATGCACCCGACCCAACTGCTGCGGGTCAAGCAAGAGGTCCTCAGGTCAGACACCGCGCGCTTGAAACCCTGGGCGCTCGGTGTGATCGCTGCCGAAGAGCCTGCGGCTGAAATCCTCAAACCCTGAGGCAGCAGCTCACGGTCCCTTGCGTGCCGGGGCATCAATCAGCTTGGAAAACAGACAAGTCGGTGTAAACCGACGCCAGGGGAAAGCGCTGCCCCTTCGCATGGTCTTCGGCGCAGCGGATCAACAGCTTGCTGCGGTGTCTTGCTTGCGTGGCGTGCATCTCGGCCAGGCTCATCCACAAAGTGCGCTCGATGCCCTCGTCGAGCTGGCGTTCGGGTTCAAAGTCACCCAAGGTGCCGGTGAAAGCAAACCGCAGGTAAGTGATGTCTTCTGCGGGCTCGCCTTGAAACGCCGGCTTCAAAAACCGCGACAGGTAGATGCCGACCAGCGCAGTGGGGGTGAAATGAAAGGCGGTTTCTTCAAGCACCTCACGGATGCAACCGTCCGCCGGCGATTCACCCGGGTCGAGGTGGCCCGCCGGGTTGTTGAACATCAAACCCTTGGGTGTGTGCTCTTCGACCAGCAGGTACCGGCCCTCTTTTTCGATGATGCCAGCCACGGTGACACTGGGCTTCCAACGTTGGTTCATGGTGGACAATAGACCCTTTTCTGGGTGTTTGATGAATCTGCGATGATTCTCGCCCATTGAGTGGAGGAGAAAACCATGCTGATTGGCGTGCCAGCCGAAACCACGGCCGGTGAAACCCGTGTCGCCGTGACCCCCGAAACGGCCAAAAAGATCATTGCCCAAGGGCACCAAGTCCTGGTGCAGTCTGGCGCAGGCGTGGCTGCCAGCGTGACCGATGCCGCATATGAAGCCGCCGGCGCCCAGATCACCGATGCGGCTGGTGCCTTGGGTGCCGAGTTGGTGCTCAAGGTGCGCGCGCCTTCTGCCGCCGAGTTGGGTCACATGAAACCGGGCGCTGCCTTGGTCGGCATGCTCAACCCGTTTGATGCCGATGGCTTGCAGCGCATCGCCGCGGCCAGTCTCACCAGTTTTGCTCTAGAGGCCGCACCGCGCACCACCCGCGCCCAAAGCATGGACGTGCTCTCGAGCCAGGCCAACATCGCAGGCTACAAGGCCGTGATGATCGCCGCCGACAAATACCAACGCTTTTTCCCCATGCTGATGACCGCGGCTGGCACTGTCAAGGCCGCCCGCGTGGTGATCTTGGGTGTGGGCGTCGCCGGTTTGCAAGCGATTGCCACGGCCAAGCGTTTGGGCGCGGTCATTGAAGCCTCGGACGTGCGTCCCAGCGTGAAGGAACAGGTCGAGTCCTTGGGCGCCAAGTTCATCGATGTGCCTTACGAGACCGCCGAAGAAAAAGAAGCCGCCGAAGGCGTGGGGGGCTATGCCCGCCCGATGCCGCAAAGCTGGCTCGATCGCCAAAAGCTCGAAGTCGCCAAGCGCGTGGCCCAAGCCGATGTGGTGATCACCACCGCCTTGATCCCCGGACGTGCAGCACCTGTGCTGGTCACGGAAGACATGGTCAAAGCCATGAAGCCCGGCTCGGTCATCGTCGACTTGGCCGCGCCTGCCGGGGGCAACTGCCCCTTGACCGAAGCCGGCCAAACCGTCATCAAGCATGGCGTGACCTTGGTGGGTGAGACCAATTTGCCCGCTTTGGTCGCTGCCGATGCAAGCGCACTCTACGCCCGCAACGTGTTGGATTTCCTCAAACTCGTGCTGCCCAAAGACAAGGGCTTCAGCGTGGACCTCGAAGACGACATCGTGGCCGCTTGTTTGATGACCCAAGGCGGCGACGTCAAAAGGAAATAACCATGGACCACACCATCACCAACCTCATCATCTTCGTGCTGGCCATTTACGTGGGCTACCACGTGGTCTGGAACGTCACTCCCGCTTTGCACACCCCGTTGATGGCGGTGACCAACGCGGTCTCGGCCATCATCATCGTGGGCGCCATGTTGGCCGCCGCGCTCACCGTCACCCCGCTGGGCAAAACCATGGGCGTGTTGGCCGTGGCCTTGGCCGCGGTCAATGTGTTCGGCGGCTTCTTGGTCACCCGCCGCATGCTGGAGATGTTCAAGAAAAAAGCCCCCAAGGCAGGAGCTGAGAAATGAGCATGAACCTGGTTGTGCTGCTGTATTTGGTGGCGAGTATTTGTTTCATTCAAGCCTTGAAAGGCTTGTCGCACCCAACCACCTCGATTCGGGGCAATCTGTTTGGCATGACGGGGATGGCGATCGCGGTTGTCACCACCGCTGCGCTGATCTTCAACCAAGCCGGTCAGCTCGGACAAGTCGACCCCGTGCAAGGCTTGGGCTGGGTGTTGCTCGGCCTGGTGGTCGGCGGCGGCGCAGGCGCGGTCATGGCGCAGCGCGTCGAGATGACCAAGATGCCCGAGTTGGTCGCTTTCATGCACAGCATGATCGGCTTGGCCGCGGTGTTCATCGCCATCGCAGCGGTGGTTGAGCCCGCCGCCTTTGGCATCGTGGCGCAAGGCCTGGGCACCTTGGACATTCCCAACGGCAACCGCCTGGAATTGTTCTTGGGCGCGGCCATTGGCGCGATCACCTTCAGCGGCTCGGTCATCGCGTTTGGCAAGCTCTCAGGCAAGTACAAATTCCGTTTGTTCCAAGGCGCACCCGTGGTGTTTGCCGGTCAGCACACCTTGAATTTGCTGCTGGGTTTGGCGACCTTGGCCCTGGGCGTGTTTTTCATGTTCACTGGGAACTGGGATGCGTTTTTGGTGATGCTGGCGCTGTCGTTCGTATTGGGCGTGTTGATCATCATCCCGATCGGCGGCGCTGACATGCCAGTGGTGGTGTCCATGCTCAACAGCTATTCGGGTTGGGCGGCAGCGGGCATTGGTTTTTCACTCAACAACAGCATGCTGATCATTGCAGGCTCGTTGGTGGGTTCATCCGGTGCGATCCTGAGCTACATCATGTGCAAAGCCATGAACCGCTCGTTCTTCAATGTGATCTTGGGTGGTTTTGGAGGCGAAGCCAGCAGCGCTGCCGCTGGCGGCACCGAGCAGCGCCCGGTCAAGAGCGGCAGTGCGGATGACGCGGCCTATATCTTGGCCAATGCTGAGACCGTGATCATCGTGCCAGGCTATGGTTTGGCGGTGGCACGTGCCCAGCACGCGGTCAACGAATTGGCCGAGAAGCTCACGCACAAAGGCATCACCGTCAAGTACGCCATCCACCCCGTGGCCGGTCGCATGCCGGGCCACATGAACGTCTTGCTGGCCGAGGCCGAGGTGCCTTACGACCAGGTGTTCGAGATGGAAGACATCAATGGCGAATTCGGTCAGGCCGATGTGGCCATCATCTTGGGTGCCAATGATGTGGTCAACCCCGCCGCCATGATCAAAGGCTCACCGATTTACGGGATGCCCATTTTGGAGGCCTACAAGGCCAAAACCATCATCGTCAACAAACGTTCGATGGCCGCGGGTTATGCCGGCTTGGACAACGAACTGTTCTACATGGACAAAACCATGATGGTGTTTGGCGACGCCAAAAAGGTGGTGGAAGACATGGTCAAGGCGGTCGAGTGACGCAGCCTTGAGCGCAGGGGTCTGCGCATGAAACCGATCGCCATCATCGGGGCCATGCAACAAGAGTTGGCAGGCCTCAAGCAGGCTTTGCATAACCCGCACAGCCTCCAGCTGGGCTCGCGCCAAGTCACCACTGGCACCTGGCATGGCCATCCAGTGGTCCTGGCCTTGTCGCACATTGGCAAAGTCGCTGCCGCCACCACAGCCACCGCGCTGATCGAGCGTTTTGATGTGACCGAGATCATCTTCACCGGCGTGGCCGGCGGTTTGGCCCCCGGTGTGAACATGGGCGACATGGTGGTGGCCACCGAGTTTGTGCAACACGACATGGACGCTTCACCCCTGTTCCCGCCCATGGAAGTCCCTTTGTATGGGCGCGCCCATTTCCCCACCAATGTGCGCTTGACGCAAAGCCTGACCCAAGCGGCGCAAGACATCTTGAAAAACCCTGGGCAGTGGTTGGACCTGGCGGTGCTGCACGAGTTGCATGTGCAGTCGCCCAAGGTGCATGCCGGATTGGTGGTCAGTGGCGACCGGTTTGTCTCAACTTCGCATGAGAGCCAAGCCTTGCAACAGCGTTTGCCCAAGGCCTTGGCGGTGGAAATGGAAGGCGCTGCGGTGGCACAGGTGTGCTTGGATTACGGTGTGCCTTTTGGCGCGGTGAGAACGGTGTCAGACCGCGCGGATGACAGCGCCACGCATGACTTTTCACGCTTCATTCACGAAGTCGCTGGGCGCTACAGCTTGGCCTTGCTGGGTACCTGGCTGGGGCAGCGCTGAGGACTTATTTCAGCCACCCGCGCTTGCGGAAGTACCACATGGGAACGACCGCACTGGCAATCATGAGTGAGACCGCGAAAGCATAGCCAAACTCCCATTGCAGCTCTGGCATGCGTTGGAAATTCATGCCGTAAACGCTGGCGATCAAGGTGGGCGGCAGCAATGCCACACTGGCCACCGAGAAGATCTTGATGATCTTGTTTTGGTTGATGTTGATGAAGCCGACCGTGGCATCCATCAAGAAGTTGATCTTGTCAAACAAAAAAGCGGTGTGGCTGTCCAGCGAATCAATGTCTCGCAAAATTTGCCGTGCATCATCAAACTGCTCGGCACTGAGCATGCGCAAACGCATGGCAAAACTCAAGGCACGTCGGGTGTCCATCATGTTGCGGCGGATGCGGCCATTCAAATCCTCTTGCCGGGCAATCTCGCCCAACACCTCACCGGCCAAGGCATCGGTCACGTCACCTGACAACACCATCTTGCTGACTTTTTCGAGTTCATCGTAAACACCTTCCAAGGTGTCGGCGGAGTACTCGGCATCGGCAGAAAACAACTCCAGCAGCACATCTTTGGCGTCTTCGATCAAGCCCGGGGCACGCCGTGCCCGCAGCCGCAGCAAGCGAAAAACCGGGAGGTCTTCATCATGGACAGAGAACAAGACACCATGGCTTTTCAGCGCATCGTTGTGGCGGTTCAAGATGAACGCCACCCGGACCGCGCGGGGCGCCTGCGGATCGGCGATCAAAAAATCGGAGCGGATATGTAACTCGCCGTTGTCCTCTTCGTAAAAGCGCGCGGATTCCTCGATGTCTTCGTCCATGGCATCTTCGGGAATCTGAACCCCGAAGTGCTGGCTGACCCAACGCTTTTCGTCGGGCGTGGGCGACTCCATGTCAACCCAGATGGGTTGGAATTGGGAGAGTTCTGATTCGCTAGAGATCTCTTCTTGGAACAAACGGCCATTGGCCAGCGAGAAAATATTGAGCATGGCAATCTCAGTGCTGAGGTGAGCGGGACAAAAAGATGGATGGGTCGCTTTCGGTCGGCTCGGCTGGATGCCTGAAAGAACCGAAAGCTACCGACCAGGGTAGGTTTCCAAGGATGGCTCCATGTGTATTGATGAATGGAATTATGGCACTGCAACAAGTCAGTGCGTTGACTGTTAGAGTAGTCCGCTTTCGCCGCCCCATCCCCCATGC
>CAMDCZ010000060.1 GCA_945890735.1 Bordetella parapertussis
AGCGCAGCCAAGGACGCCAGCGGCCTGGACGCGATCAACAAGGGCGCGTATGTGCTGGCCGAGCCCTCAGAAGTGGGCCTGAACAAAAAAGCCCAAGCGGTCCTCATCGCCACGGGCTCCGAGGTGCAACTGGCCATGAAGGCGCAAGCTTTGCTGGCCGAGCACAAAGTCGCGGTGCGCGTGGTCTCCATGCCCAGCACCACCACCTTTGACCGTCAAAGCGTGGCCTACAAATCCGCCGTGTTACCCAAAGGCATTCCACGCATCGCGGTGGAAATGGGCTCGACCGATGGCTGGTGGAAATACGGCGTGTCGGCCGTGGTCGGCATCGACACCTATGGCGAGAGTGCGCCCGCACCGGTGTTGTTCGAGCATTTTGGCTTCACGCCGAAGAATGTGGCTGAAACGGTGTTGAAGGTGCTGCAAAACGCCTAAACAACAAAATGAACAGCAGACTGCCTTTATTTCAACCCAGCGCAGAAGCGTTGAGGTTGAATGCTGAGCATCCATACCCCGTAATATCTCTTTTTTCGGGTGCAATGGGCCTTGATTTAGGACTAAATCAAGCGGGGTTGAGGGTTGCTGTTTCTCAAGATATTGATCCATGGTGCATCGAAACCATCAGGAGAAATCAGCATATCGCGGTTGATGGCGACATAGAAGAACTTGTTAACCAAGACCCAAAGTGTGAATTTCTATTGGCAGTTAGTGGCGTCAAGCGTAAATCAGTCTTTGCAGTGGTTGGGGGGCCTCCTTGTCAGTCTTTTTCGACTGCCGGAAAAAGATTGGGCGTTTCCGATGAAAGGGGCCAGCTATATCAGCAATTTATAAAGGTAATTAAAGCAGTTAAGCCTCGATTTTTCGTAATGGAGAATGTTAAGGGCCTGGCTTCCATGCCCTCTATTCCAGGAGACAAAAAATCCGCCCCAGTATTGGATGACATATTAAACAGCTTTCATAAAATTGGATACAAAACAGTCCATGGCGTTCTCGATGCTGTTCATTATGGGACCCCTCAATTTCGAGAACGATTGGTGATTATTGGTACAAGAGATGGAGAAAATATTTTTCTCCCGATACCATCGCATTTTCCAAAGCATCAAAACGCAGATATGCGTTGGAAAACCCTCGGGGAAGCTATTTCTAATTTAGATTTGGTGGGCGATTGTGCAAAATTTTCTCCAAACATCATGAAGTTCCTTGCTATGTTGCCTGAAGGTGGAAATTGGAAAAACCTTCCAAAAGATCTCATGGAAGAGGCAATGGGTGGTGCATTCCATTCAGGTGGTGGAAAGGTTGGGTTTTATAGGCGTTTAAACAGCCTTGAACCATCCCCCACATTGGTTACCAGTCCCATTCAGAAGGCGACCCTGCTGTGTCATCCTACTCAATTACGCCCACTTTCAGTCCGTGAGTATGCTCGAATCCAGCAGTTCCCAGATGATTGGAAATTTGAAGGCAAAACGGCTGACTGCTATCGTCAAATTGGTAACGCAGTTCCAATTCCACTCGGGCGCGCCATTGGCCAAATGTTGATGTCAGTCGCTCTTGGAAATGCCCAAGTTCAAGCTAAAAGAATGCGAGGCACTTCTGTTCATAATCAATTTACTGTCGAATCGGGAGATCTAGAAAGTGATCTCTGAATCAAAATTAAATGCCGAAATTGGTCGTTTACTGACGGTTCTATATGAAAAAAGATTTGGCGCCTTGGATCGGCTGACGCTTGGCAAACTGCTGAATAAAAACCCATACCTCTATCGTGCTTTGGGTTTCTCGGACGCCTCTGATTTCATGGGTCAATTATTGGTTGCCTATGTATCTAGTTCTGATGAAACCATATTTGGAAATGACTTTATTGAGCCACTGGCTGTATTTTCTGCTCAAAACAGAGATGTTGCTCCTGGAGAGCTTTGGCACGTGTCAGTTGGTGCAAGCGCAGGCCAGGACATCGCTATTGAAACCGCTGCAACGTACTTGGCCATCTCTGTTAAATCAAGCAAAAATATTTTGAATTCACAAAGCGCAAAAGGACAATCGGGTGAGTTTCAATCACTGCAGGCAAGATTAAAGAAAATTAACAAATTATTTCGTCCGATTATTGGGTTTGGCTATGGGCGTAAATCCAGCAGAAAAGACACTGTGATTGAGAAGTTGGCGGGACAAGCTTTTTGGGAAACATTGACGGGTGAGCCGAATTTTTATTTGCGAATATCGGAAGCTATGGAGAGTTTTGCTAAAACACATGGCTCACTTTACAAAGAAGCTTTCGAAAACAAGCATAGACAATTGCTTCGGGACTTTATGATTGAGTTTGTTTCCCAAGAAGGGGTTATTCTTTGGGACAAAGTCGTCATATTCAATAGTGGAATCGAAAAGCCCAAGAAGCCAAATAAAAAACAATCTAAAGCGAAATTATCAACTTAACTTTTCTATAGGAAAACTCATGGCCATCAAAGTAGGTATCAACGGATTCGGACGCATCGGACGCATGGTGTTTCGCGCAGCGGTGCAAAACTTCAACGACATTGACATCGTCGGCATCAACGACCTGCTCGAGCCCGACTACCTCGCCTACATGCTCAAGTACGACAGCGTGCACGGTCGCTTCAAAGGCGAGGTGTCGGTCGACGGCGGCAACCTGATCGTCAACGGCAAAAAAATCCGCCTGACCCAAGAGCGCGACCCGGCGGCTTTGAAATGGGGCGAGATCGGTGCCGACGTGGTGATCGAGGCCACCGGTTTGTTTTTGGACAAACCCACCGCTGAAAAACACCTGGCCGCTGGCGCCAAAAAAGTGTTGCTGTCCGCGCCTTCCAAGGACGACACGCCGATGTTTGTGTATGGCGTGAACCACACCACCTATGCCGGTCAAACCATTGTGTCCAACGCCTCTTGCACCACCAACTGCCTGGCCCCGGTGGCCAAGGTGTTGAACGACAAATGGGGCATCAAGCGCGGTTTGATGACCACGGTGCATGCCGCCACCGCCACGCAAAAAACCGTCGACGGCCCGTCCAACAAAGACTGGCGCGGCGGCCGTGGCATTTTGGAAAACATCATCCCCTCCAGCACCGGTGCGGCCAAAGCGGTGGGCGTGGTCATCCCCGCCTTGAACAAAAAGCTCACCGGCATGTCTTTCCGTGTGCCCACCTCGGACGTGTCGGTGGTGGACTTGACGGTGGAACTCAACAAAGAAGCGTCTTACGCCGAGATTTGCGCCGAAATGAAAGCGCAAAGCCAAGGTGCTTTGAAGGGCGTGCTCGGTTACACCGAAGACAAAGTGGTGGCCACTGACTTCCGTGGCGAGCCTTGCACCAGTGTGTTTGACGCGGACGCAGGCATCGCCTTGGACAGCACTTTTGTCAAAGTGGTCTCTTGGTACGACAACGAGTGGGGCTACTCCAACAAGTGTTTGGAAATGGTGCGGGTCATCGCCAAGTAAAGGTTTGTGTGGTTTCTGATTTCCAAGACCGCATCCGAGATGCGGCAGCCCACGGGCAGCGCTTGCGCATCCAAGGTGGCAACACCAAGCATTTTTACGGCGACACACACAGTCCAGCGCAGGTGCTCGACACCCGCGCCTGGTCGGGTGTGGTCAGTTACGAGCCCAGCGAATTGGTGGTGACGGTCAAGGCGGGCACGCCTTTGCGCGAGCTCGAAGCCTTGCTGGCCGACCAAGGCCAATCCCTGGCCTACGAACCCCCCCACTTTGGCGCGTCTGCCACCGTGGGCGGCATGGTCGCGGCTGGCTTGGCCGGACCGAGCCGCGCCAATGTCGGTGGTGTGCGTGACCATGTGCTGGGCGTGCAAATGCTCAACGGCCTGGGGGAATCGCTCACCTTCGGCGGCCAAGTGATGAAAAACGTGGCGGGCTATGACGTCTCCCGCGCCATGGCAGGCAGCATGGGCACCTTGGGGGTGATCACCGAACTCTCGCTCAAGGTCTTGCCGGTGGCCCCGGAGGAGGCCACCTTGCAATGCGTGCTCTCGCAACACGATGCCCTGGCGCTGTTGCACCGTTGGGGCGGGCAAGCCCTGCCCCTCAACGCCAGCGCTTGGGTGCACGACAGCACGGCGCAACCGGCGCAAGACCTGTTGTTCGTGCGTTTGCGCGGCGCGGTGGCGGCGGTCGAGTCGGCCTGCCCGCGGATGATCGCCGACGTGCAGGCGGCGGGCGGCAGCGCACACCGCATGGAACCCGCGCAGGCCGCACGCGATTGGCAAGCCAGCCGCGAACACACCTTGCCCTTTTTCCAAGCGACTGCCGCCGACCTGTGTTTGTGGCGCTTGAGCCTGCCGCAAACCGCGCCCGTGCTCAACCTGCCCTACTCGCCCTGCATCGAATGGCATGGCGCACTGCGTTGGCTGTGGGCCCCTGAGGGCGCCGCCGCCGAACTGCGCGCGGCCGCACACGCGGCGGGCGGACACGCCACCTTGTTTCGGCCCGCGCAGGCGGGCATGCACCCACAGGTGCCGGTCTTTCACCCTTTGCAACCCGCACAGCAGCGCATCCAGCGCGCACTCCAACAGCAGTTTGACCCCCAAGGTGTGTTCAACACCGGGCGTCTGGGCCTTTCCTGAGCAGCCGCATGCAAACCAACCTCGCCCCCGAATACCAACACACCGCCGATGGCCTTGAAGCCGAAGCGATCTTGCGCAAGTGCGTGCACTGCGGCTTTTGCACCGCCACCTGCCCGACCTACCAATTGCTGGGCGACGAGTTGGACGGTCCGCGTGGCCGCATCTACCTGATCAAGCAAGTGCTCGAAGGCGTGGCACCCACCCGTGACACCCAGTTGCACCTGGACCGTTGCCTGACTTGCCGCAACTGTGAAACCACCTGCCCCAGCGGTGTGCAGTATGGCCACTTGGTCGACATTGGCCGCAAGCTGGTCGACGACAAAGTGCCTCGCCCGGCCGCTGAGCAAACCGTGCGCTGGGCCCTGAAAGAGGGCTTGTCCTCGCCCTTGTTTGCGCCCGCCATGAAGCTGGGTCAAAGCGTGCGCGCCTGGCTGCCGTCGGCTCTCCAAGCCAAGGTGCCCGAGCGCCGCAGCGCAGGCGCTTGGCCGACCCGCAGCCACGCACGCAAGGTCTTGATGCTCGCTGGTTGCGTGCAGCCCAGCATGAGCCCCAACATCAACAGCGCGACCGCGCGGGTGCTCGACACCTGCGGCATCCAAACCATCGTCGAGCCACTGGCGGGCTGTTGTGGTGGTGTCAAATTTCACTTGAATGACCAAGACGCGGCGCATGTGCAAATGAAGCACAACATCGACGCCTGGTGGCCGCACCTCGCCCAAGGCGTCGAAGCGATCGTGATGAACGCTTCGGGCTGCGGCGTCACGGTGAAAGACTACGGGCATATCTTCCGCAACGACCCGCGCTATGCCGACAAGGCCCGCCGCATCAGCGAACTCACCCAAGACCTGAGCGAGCTGCTGCCCGCGCTCATGCCTGAGCTGCAAAAGCAAGTCAAACCTGCACACGCCCGGCAACAAGGCTTGCTCGCTTTCCACCCGCCCTGCACCTTGCAACACGGGCAGCAACTCAAAGGCGGTGTGGAAACCCACCTGGGCCTGCTGGGCTTCAAGGTGCGCGTGGCCAGCACTGAAGCCCATTTGTGTTGCGGCTCAGCCGGTACTTACAGCGTGTTGCAGCCCGCGTTGGCGACACAGCTGCGCGACCGCAAGCTCGGCCACTTGGGCGAGATGCAACCGCAGGCGATCATGAGCGCCAACATCGGCTGCATCACCCACCTGCAAAGCGGCACCGATGTGCCGGTGCGGCATTGGATCGAAATGCTGGACCAGGCCTTGCAAGCCCAGTGATCAGTCACCCGTGTGAGGCCAGCGCCGCTTCGATATCAGCAGCGATCGCAGACGGTTTGTCCAGTGGTGCGTAGCGCTTGATCACCAGACCATCCCGACTGACCAAAAACTTGGTGAAGTTCCATTTGATGCCTTCGCTGCCCAACAGACCTGGCGCTTGGTTTTTCAGCCACTGGAACAGGGGATGGGCATCTTGGCCGTTGACGTTGACCTTGGCCATCATCGGAAAACTCACACCATAGTTCTTTTGGCAAAACGCGCCAATCTCATGGTTGCTGCCCGGGTCTTGGCTGCCAAACTGATTGCAAGGAAAACCCAGGACCGCCAAGCCTTTGGGGCCCAAGGTTTGGTGCAAGGTTTCAAGGCCTTCGAATTGGGGCGTGAAACCGCAAGCGCTGGCGGTGTTCACGATCAACAGCACTTGGCCTTTGAAATCCGACAAAGCGACATCCCGACCGTCGATCGTGTGGGCATGAAAATCGTACACAGTGCTCATGGTTTCTCCTGAAGGCGTGAGGGCATTGTCGCCAAAACCGCAGCCAACACAATCAGCAAGCCGCCCCACAGTTTGCGGTCGCTCAGCTCGGCTGCCCCCAAGGCCACCGAGGTGGCGGTGGCAAACACGATTTCCGACAACATCACCAAGGCGGTGGTGGCCGCTGGCAGCCGTGCGGCCCCATATTGCAAGCTCAGGTTGGACACCCACATGCACAAGCCCAGTCCGACGGCGTAACCCATCCAACCCATGTCATGGGGCAGGCTCACCCAACCAAACGGCAAAGCAACGAGACCGGTCAAGGCGGTGATCACCATGCCGCCGGCAAACATGGCGCTCATGCGCGAGGACTCGGGCACCTGGGCCAGTTTGCGCAACATCACGTTGTTGAGCGCAAAGCTGGCGCCGCCGAGCAGCGCCAAAAAATCAAACAAGGAGGAGGGCAGTGGCCAAGGCGTGTCCGGTGTTTTCAAGACAAGCGCCACCCCCACCAATGCCAACAACAAACGCAGCAAGGCCATGCGGGAGGGCCGTTCGCCCAGCAACCACCAAGCCAGCAACACCGACCAAGCTGGCATGGTGTAGAACAGCAACACCACGCGCACCACATCGCCCAAGGTCACCGCCCAATTGAAGCCGACATTGGTCAGTCCAGAGGCCAGGAAAAGCCACCAAAGCATCGGCTGGCGCCACAGACCCAGCCAGGCGCTGGGTTGCCAGGCCAGCGTCAGCGTCAAGGCCAAGGCATACATCAGCGCAGTGGCCCACAGGGGATGCAGACCCAGGGCTTGCATCTCGCGCAAAGGCCACCAAGACACACCAAACACCAAGGCATTGAACAACAAGCCCAGCACCGGGCCCAGGGCAGGCGCCGCCATCGCTCAGTGGTGACCGGGATCGCGGCGGGCGATGTCCATCAGACGCGCCACCTCGTCATGGTGAACCGCACAGTTGCGACGGTGCCAACGCTGGATCAGCCACATGCAACCGGCCATCAAACCGGCAAACCCCGCAATCGCCCCGAATGCGCTCAAACCCCAGCTGGTGGCCAAGGCGTAAAGGGCGCCGAGGGCCAAGATACAGGCCTGTTCATTGAAATTTTGCACGGCAATCGAGCGGCCCGCACCCATCAGGTTGTGGCCTCGGTGTTGCAGCAACGCGTTCATGGGCACCACCAAAAACCCACCCAAACCACCCAGCAAGATAAACAAAGGCGCGGCCAACCAAACGTTGTCGATGAAGTTCATGCCCAACACCAGCAAACCCATGGCAATGCCCAGGGGCATGACGCGCGGTGCATCAACCAGCCGCATGCGCATGGACGCGATGACCGCGCCAGCGGCCGTGCCAATCGCGATCACGCCCACCAACGAGGACGCTTGCGTGGTGGTGTAGCCCAGCGCAACCGCGCTCCAAGCCAGCACGACGTAGCGCAGGTTGCCACTGGCGCCCCAGAACAAGGTGGTGGTGGCCAAAGAGATTTGCCCCAGTTTGTCGCGCCACAAGAGCAGGTTGCAACGCCAGAAATCGGGCGCCAAGGCAACCAGGTTGTAGGCCAGGCTGTGTTGTTTTTGGCTGTGCATCGGCATCAATGGCGCGCCGGTTTGGGGAATGCGGGTATTGAACCAAGCCGCCAGACCGTAGAGCAAAACAATCACGCAGATGGCCGCTTCAGGTGGGGTGTCGATGCCCAATTCGATCAACGGCAGGTCCAGCGACAGCAGGAAAGAGGCGATGTGCGGCCCCACCAATTGACCACCCAAGAGCACGCCCAAGATGATCGAGGCGATCGTCAGGCCTTCAATCCAGCCGTTGGCCTTGACCAGCAAAGACGCCGGCAGCAATTCGGTCAAGATGCCGTACTTGGCAGGTGAATAAGCGGCAGCACCCAGGCCCACAATCGCATAGGACAACAGGGGGTGGGAGCCGAACAGCATCATCAGGCAGCCCACCACCTTGATGCCATTGCTCATGAACATCACATCGCCCTTGGGTCGAGAGTCGGCGAATGCGCCGACGAATGGCGCGAGCACGACATAAAACAGCGCGAACATGGGCACCAATGCGGCGCGTTGCCATTCGGCACCGCCCGTCGCCTTGATCATTTCCACCGCCACCACAAACAAAGCGTTGTCAGCCAAAGAGCTGAAAAACTGGGCTGCCATGATGGTGTAGAAACCGCGCTTCATGTGTAGGGTGTCAAGGTCAATAAAGCGGG
>CAMDCZ010000061.1 GCA_945890735.1 Bordetella parapertussis
ATCCAACGCCAGCCGTGGCAAGCGATTTCATGCCCCAACTCGACAAAGGCCGCAGTCAATTCAGGGTGACGCTCCAGCGCCATGCTGACGCCAAACACGGTCAGCGGCAGTTCGCGTTTGTCGAACTCGCGCAAGATGCGCCACACGCCCACGCGCGACCCGTACTCGTAGATACTTTCCATGCTGAGGTGGCGGTCATGGAAACTCGGCGGGTTGAACATTTCCGACAAAAACTGCTCTGAACCCGTGTCACCATGAAGCGTGGCGTTTTCACCGCCTTCCTCGTAATTCAAGACAAATTGCAATGCAATGCGCGCTTGTCCCGGCCAGTTTGCCTGTGGCGATTGCCTGCCGTAGCCGATCAGGTCGCGGGGGTAGGGACAGGTGCTGTCATAGGTCATGTCAAATGCAGGGGTAGTTGGCCACCATCACTTCACGCACCACACTCGCGGCATTGAAACGCAGCAGGTCAGGGCGTTGCACCAGCTGTTGCAAAACGGTGTCCACCAAGAGATTGATTTCGGTTTGCTCGCCAAAGCAAATCGGTGCGTCTTTGGTGAGCATCAGGGTGTCAATCACACCCATGATGTAGTTGCGCCCACTGAAGCGAACGGCCTCGTCTGGCGACAGCAAGCTGGCATGGAGCTCACCCGCAGTCAAAAACCGGATGCTTTTTTTGGCGTGTGCTGGAACCGAGCCAAGCGTCAGCGTGGCGCTCAGCAGTCCCACATAGAGCCAATCAAGGGGCTTCAACGGTGACCTTGATGCTGCTGTACCAAGCGGCCAAATTAGCGATCTCTGCATCTGTCAAAGGTTTGGCAATGACAGCCATCACTTCATGTTGGCGTTTCCCATTGCGGTAGTGCTTCAACTGTTCGCTCAAGTAAAGGGGCGGCTGACCGGCCAGATTAGGCGCGCTGGGCATGCTGGCGATGCCAGTGGGGCCGTGGCATAAGGCGCATGCGGCATCCGCTTTTTCACGGCCTGCTTTGGCGTCTTGGGCCAATGTGTTCAATGACCACAGGGACAAGCCCAGACTCAAGATGACTGCAATTTTCTTCATGGGTTCCTCGTAAAAAAAGCGGGGCCTCCAAAGAAGCCCCGCTTAGGATTTGATCACAGGCGCAAAGGCCCGTGAGTCAAGCTGGATTACTGGCTGTAGCTGATGCGGTAGATCGCGCCAGCGTAGTCGTCAGACACCAGGATAGAACCGTCAGGCAGGTTGGCAACGTCCACTGGGCGGCCGATGGCGCGGTTAGTGGTTTTGTCCAAGAAGCCATCAGCAAACACTTCTGCTGGGCCTGCATTGCCGTCGGCCTTGATAGGCACGAAGTTCAACAGGTAGCCGCTAGGCTGAGTGCGGTTCCATGAACCATGGGAAGCCACGAACAGGCCGCCTTGGTATTTGGCAGGGAACATTTTGCCGGTGTAGTGTGTCAAGCCCAATTGAGCTTGGTGAGCAGGGAACTCGACTTGAGGATAGATCATGCCGGCTGGCTCTTTCATGTCCTTCAGGTCAGGTGCTGCGCCAGAGCCAGCTACTTTGAATTTGCCGTTGTAGAAGGGGAAACCGAAGTGTTCGCCTGCTTTGGTCAGCTTGTTCAACTCGCCGGGAGGAATGTCGTCACCCAGGCCGTCAACTTGGTTGTCGGTTGTCCAGATGTCGCCCTTTGGTCCGATGGTCAGACCAGCAGGATTACGCATGCCTTTGGAGTAAACCATGCGGCCTGAGCCGTCCAAGCCGTTGTAGCGGATCACGCCACCGATGCCGACTTCGTCATACAAAGCGACTTTTTCTTTGGGCTGAACGTTGTAAGGCTGACCCAATGTGACGTAGATTTTGCCGTCATTGGCGACTTTACAAACACGACCAGTGTGGTTGAAAGATTGCTCTTCCACAGGGATCATTTTGCCTTCAGGCACGATCACGCCAACTGCAACGTCTGGACCTTCGTAGAAGTATTCAGCAGCAGGGAAGTGCAACATGCGGTTGGACTCAGCAACCACCAAGAAACCATCTTTGGTGAAGCAAACACCGTTGGGGTTTGCAAATTTGATGGCGGGTGCGAATTGTTTGACTTCGTCAGCGGTGTTGTCGCCGTTACGGTCGGTCACAGCCCAGACGGATGTTTTACGTGTACCCACGAACAACATGTTGGTGGAAGGTGCAACAGCCATGTAGCGTGCGTCAGGAACAACAGCATACAACTCGATCTTGAAGCCTTCAGGCAACTTGATTTTTTTCAAGTTGGCGCGCAAGGCATCAGCATTTTTACCGTCTTGTGCAACGGTAGCAATGTTCATGTTGGTGTCTGTGTTGCCCATGCGTTGCAGGGTTGACAGGTTTTTGTCTTGCGCAATGGCTGCGGTAGCAAACAGTGCTGAAATTGCCAGTGATACGGCGGAGATTTTGGTAATGCTCACTGAGTTTCCTTAGGGAGAAGAAGGCGACATAGCCTGCGAAAGATGTTATCAAGTTTCCGACTGGCGGTAACGACATCCGTGACTAGGGATTTGCCCTAGCCCATGACAAATGCATCGGGTTTTCCCTGATTTTTGGAGCGCTATGCATGCATTGGTTTGCGGATCATCAAGGCACTTCGCTTGCAAATGGCTACCAATTCATTATGTTGATTGAAGCCTCGGTGCTGAAAAATCACAATCCCTTGCTGGGGTCTTGATTGGCTTGCACGCAGTTCCAGCACTTCGGTTTCCACATGGACGGTATCGCCATGAAACAAAGGCTTGGGAAAACGTACCTCGTCCCAGCCCAGGTTGGCAACCGTTGTCCCTAAAGTGGTGTCGCCCACGGACACACCCACGATCAAGCCCAAGGTGAAAACGCTGTTGACGATCCGTTGGCCAAATTCCGAATGGTTCTTGCAATACTCTTCATCCAAATGCAGGGCTGCAGGGTTGTGTGTCAAGGCAGAAAACAACACGTTGTCCATCTCGGACACGGTGCGTCGAATGGCATGTTGAAACACCTGGCCGACAAAAAATTCTTCGAAATACAGTCCTGCCATGGTCATTCCTTTGAAGCGAGTTCGAGCAAGCGCAGCGCTTGCGACAGGTGAGGCTTGTCAACCATTTTTCCATCCAGCTGAACCGCGCCAGCCCCTTGCGCGTGAGCAAAAGCATCCACGATGCGCTGGGCCTGGGTCAACTCTGCATCACTGGGTTGAAAGCACTCGTGGATCGGCAGCACCTGGTCAGGATGGATGGCGAGCTTGCCGGTAAAGCCTGCTTGCCGTGCGCGCAGCACCTCTTTGCGCAAAGCGGGTTCATCTCGGAAATCGACGGTCAAGGTATCGATCGCCTGGACTTGGGCGTGGGATGCGGCAAGCAAACACATGCTGCGTGCCATTTGGTAGGTGAAATCGAAATCACCGTTGGCTGCCTTGTTGTTGCTCGCACCCACAGCCGTGGCCAAGTCTTCCGCACCCCAGGTCATGCCTGCTAAGCGCTGACTCGCGCCGGCATAGGTATGGAGCTCAAACAGCGCACCAGGCAATTCGGTGGCGATCGGGATGATCAGAGTGGCGCCCAGCGCCACGCCTTCGCGTGTTTCAAAAGCGCTCAAAAAGTGGTCCAACTTGACCATGTCTTGGGCATTCAGGGGTTTGGGCAAAACAATGCCATCAGGCCGGCCAGGCATGACTGCAGCCAGGTCTTGCAGCGCCAAATCGGTTTGCAAAGGGTTGATGCGAACCCAAACAGCTTGGTTTTGTCGGGGATGTTCAGCCAAATAAGCGCGAACCATCTGACGAGCCACCGGCAAACGCGCTGGAGAGACAGAGTCCTCCAAGTCCAAAATCAGGGCGTCTGCCTGTGAGCTGAAGGCTTTGGCCTGTTTTTTTTCGCTGTCGCCAGGGACAAACAGCATGGAGCGCAAGGTTTTCATCGTCGTGATCCGTCGGGGTTCGACCGATCTTAACAACCCACCCAGGGGCCATGCTCAGCGCCTCATCACAGTGCCATAGACGCGGCGAGGCTGAACACGGAGTTGGGTCCGCTGGGGAGTTTGTGGATTTTCAAGGGTTTGAATTTTTTCGATTCCGAGGCGCGCTCTTGCCGTGCTTGCACGCCCCATGCAGTGTGAGGGACTTGGTTGAGCAGGTCTTCAAAGGTCAGGGTCTGCAGGTGACTTTTCATGAACGCATGCATCAAATGCGCGATCAGGTCCTTGTCGAGCTCTCCGCTGGAGGCTGATTTGGGGGTGCTGCTTTCTTTGAAGACATCCAGCAAGTCAAGCAATTTGAGTTTGGCGGGGTTGCCATTGCTGCAGTAGCCACCGCCTGGGCCTCGGTAAGACACCAAAAAGCCGCCCTTTTTCAACTGTGACATCAGCGACTCCAGGTAAGAAACCGACAAACCCAACTGCTTGCTGATGAAGTCGGTTGTGACAGGCCCAGCGTCTTGGTGTTTGCACACCAGCAAAAGCGTGTTCACGGCGTTGTGTGTCAAGTTAGAAAACATGGTCTCTCCTGATTCAAAACTGTTTTGTGAATCAAATATAAGGTTCAAACTCGCCTATTTCAATGAAATAATTGCGATTTAAATGGTTCAATTGCTGTACACTGCAAAATACTGTAACAAAACTTGTTCAAATAAAGGCTTGCATACCCATGGATTCCACCGCCAAGCATGACACCGCGGCCCAAGCGCTCTACCGCATCGGGGCTGTTGCCCAATTAGCGGGGGTTCCCGTGGCCACCTTGCGGGTGTGGGAGCGGCGCTATGGGGTCGTCAAACCGCCCAAATCCGACGGCGGTCACCGCCTCTACACCGAGGGGGATGTGCTGCGGGTCACGCTCATGAAAAACCTGACCATGCAAGGGCATGCCATCAGCCACTTGAGTTCGCTGGAGACGGTGCAGTTGCAGAAATTGCTCAATGACGCCAGGGTCTCCATCGCCCGACAATCTGCACCGCAGTTGGTGCCGTCGGTGATCAATTTGGCGGTGGTGGGTTACAACTTGGGCAGTCGCATTGAAAAACCCAGTTTCAACATGGCCGCCGGTGTGGTGGCATTCAAAGTGATGAAGGTGCACGAAGGGCTGACACAGGCCCTGCTCGAGGACAGCGGCCCCAAGCCAGACATGCTCTTGGTGCAAATCGGCGCAGTGCAAATGGCAGCGGTTGAAGATTTGAAGCGGCTTCAGCGAAAGCTGGGCGTTCACAAAGTGGTGTTGATTTTTCACTTTGCTACCGCGCATGTGTTGAGTGCGCTCAAGGCCGGCGGCGTGGTTTACCGACAAGAGCCTTTGGCCGATGAAGATTTGCGCGACATCATTTGCTCGGCTTTGTTGCTTGAGCCGGGGGTGTCTTCGATCAAGCCGTTGACGGTGACGATCCCACCGCGTCAATACGATGATGTGGTTTTGCAGCGGGTGTCAGAAATATCGAGCAATGTGTTGTGCGAGTGTCCCAAGCATGTGGCTGACCTGATCCGCCAACTCAACAGCTTTGAGCAGTACAGCAAAGACTGTTTGAGCAATTCCGCTGAAGACGCCAGTTTGCATGCCTATTTGTCTGCGGTGTCTGGCTCAGCGAGGGTATTGTTTGAAGAAGCTTTGGGCAAAGTTGCCCAGCACGAAGGTATCCAGCTGAACTGAATCCAGGCCGCGCCTGGCAATCAGCGCCCCCCGATGTTGCTGATCGCCGAACCAGCAGGCACAACGGCACCCACGGTCAATCCCAAGGCAGCGTCCAAAGCGATGTCGCCCACCATGGCTTCTTGGGTCGGTGCGACACCACCACAACTGGCGGTGATGTCACTGGCCTTCATGTGGTCCGCGGTATTCAAGCCCACATTGGCCAAAAACAAGGGCACGGCGGCGCCGGGTCCGGCCGCGAACAAGAGCGCGGGCATGGCCCACACTTTGGCTGTTTTCAACTCGCCATGAATCCAGGCGTTGTGGCGCGCGTTTTGGCATGGGCCTGTCCCAAAAGCTTCGCTCTTATCATCTAGCTTGGCGATGGCTTTGGAAGCATGGCTGGCACAACCGGTCAATACGACCAGAAACAGGAGCCCACAAATTTGTCTAATACATCTCATTTGATTAATTTAGCAAATTTATTTGTCAATTGCAAGCCCTGTTCCACTTGAAACAAAAAGCGTAAGCATTTGTTTATCAAACACATTTTGTCAACGATTGAAGAGTTCTCAGGCATGTCCCGTGTCATCAATTTCAGCTCTGGCCCCGCCCAATTGCCCCTGGAAGTGCTTGCGCAGGCCGCCCAAGAAATGACGGATTGGCGTGGCTCTGGCATGTCGGTCATGGAAATGAGCCACCGTGGGCCTGAGTTCACCGAGATCCTGGCCAACACCCAGGCCCTGATGCGCGATCTGCTCCAGGTGCCTGACACCCACTCGGTGTTGTTTTTGCAAGGCGGTGCGATTGCAGAAAACGCAGTTGTGCCCATGAATTTGATGGGACGCACCGGCCAGGCTGACTATGTCTTGAGTGGCGTGTGGTCGGAAAAATCTCACCATGAAGCCCGCAAGTACGGACAAGTCCATGTCGCTGCCACCAGCCAAACCGATGGCTACCTGCGGATGCCGTCACAGGCCGAGTGGCAACTGTCTGAGCAGTCGGCCTATGTGCACTTTTGCAGCAACGAAACCATTGGCGGGGTGGAATGCCACTGGACGCCAGAGACTGGCGATGTGCCGCTGGTGGCTGACATGTCCTCCAATATCTTGTCCGCGCCCCTGGATGTGTCGCGCTACGGGTTGATTTATGCAGGCGCACAAAAAAACATGGGTTCTGCTGGTGTGACCATGGTGATCGTTCGCCATGACCTCCTGGGCCATGCCTTGCCGATCACCCCCTCGGCCTTCAATTACCAAATTCAGGCGGCGCAGGACTCGATGTACAACACCCCGCCGACCTATGCGATCTACATCATGGGTTTGGTGCTCGGGTATATCCAACGCGCAGGTGGCTTGGCCGCGATGCAGGCGCACAACCAGCGCAAAGCCGATCTCCTGTATGACTTTTTGGACCACAGCCAGTTGTTTCACAACAAGGTCGCGCGGGCAGACCGATCGCGGATGAATGTGACGTTTTTCCTTCGCAAAGAAGCCCTGAACGATGCTTTCTTGCAGGCCGCGCAGGCGCAGGGCATGGTGCAGCTACGCGGACACCGATCGGCAGGTGGCATGCGTGCGTCGATCTACAACGCCATGCCCTTGGCCAGTGTTCAAACCTTGGTGGACTGCATGCACCAGTTTGAAAAAGCCAACCGCTGAAGTCATCTCAACCAGTCAGGCCTGGAGCGGCTGGCGGCAAACCCAGCGCAAAGCGCGCTGCACGCACCACGCTGGCGGCATCCACCTGAAAAAACGCACGCAACTCGGCGCGCGTGTCACTGCGGCCAAACCCATCGGTACCCAAGGTGGTGTAGCGGCGATTGGCCGGTAAAAATGCGCGAATACTTTCAGGCACGGCACGCACATAGTCGGTGGCGGCCACGATCGGGCCATGCCCGGCTGATAACTGCGCTTGCACGAACGGGGTTTGCGCAGTCTGGCCCGCCATGGCCAATCGCTCTTGGTGTTGCCCGTCTCTGGCCAGTTCGCTCCAGCTGGTCACACTGAACACCTCGGCGGCAATGCCTTGCGCTGCCAGTTCCCCTGCCGCCAAGATGACCTCGCGCAAGATCGCGCCCGAACCCATCAAGGTCACACGCGGTGTATCTGCAGCCAAGCCTGATGGCGCAGCGGCAAAGCGGTAACAGCCTTTGAGCAATTCCGCGCGAACACCGTCGGGCAGGTTGGGTTGCGCATAGTTTTCGTTCATCAAGG
>CAMDCZ010000062.1 GCA_945890735.1 Bordetella parapertussis
TATTGAGCTTCATTCCAAATGATCGCGTGCCGTTTGGATGGCTTGCTTGAGCACCTCTAGGTTGCCAATGTGGTTGGCCATCACCAAAATCAATCGCGCATTGAGCAAATGGCTTTGTGATTCATTCAGACCTTGGTGCGCGTCCATCAGGGCTTCATAAAACGCGTCGCCCGGCTCGAAGTCACCCCGAATGTTGGAACCACTGTCATGAAAGTTGGCTTGGTTTTGAAGTTTGGACATGTCACACCTCGGTCAGCAAATGACCGCAAGCTTAGCAAAGTCAGCTCAGACCAAGAGCGCCACCCAATGCTGCTGCACTTGGTGAAAACTCAAACGTTGGTCAAACACTTGCTGCAAACACACATGCAAGGCTGGGTCGCTGGGCGCAGCTTGCAACACCACCCTGCCCGCTTGCATCACCAGCACTTGGTCGGCCCGCAAAGCCAGGTTCAGGTCGTGCAAGACACTGACCACGGTGGTCCCGGTTTGGGTGAGTTGTTGCACTGTGGCCAACCAATCGGCTTGGTGCGGCGCATCCACGTTGGCAATCGGTTCGTCCATCAGCAACAGCGGGGCTTGAACCGCCAAGGCGCGGGCCAACAACACCCGCTGACGCTCGCCACCTGACAAAGTGCCCAGGCTGCGATCTCGCCATTCGGTCAATTGCATGGATACCATCAGGTTTTCGACGACGGCGCGGTCTTCGTCAGTGGCACCGGTCCACCATGTTTGGTGCGGCAAACGACCCAACATGACCACATCGAACACACTCAAATCGTCACTGCCAGTGGCTTGTTGACCCAACCATGCCAACTGCGTAGCGCGTTGTTGGCTGGACAAGGATTGCAGCTTATGGCCGTGTAACAGCACCTCGCCTTGGGCGGGCATCAAACCCGCCAAGACTTTGAGGAAACTGGTTTTGCCCGCACCATTGGGGCCGACGATGCAGGTCCATTGGCCTTGTGCAAAGTCTGCATGGGCATCCAACAACACAGGCACCTTGTCCCATTCCGCATGAATGCCAATGGCTTGCAAAACAGAGGTCATGCAGCCTCCGCTTGTTTGGTGGGCGACTGCAAACGCCACAACAAATAACCACCACCCAACACTCCGGTGAGCACACCCACAGGCAGTTCTTGCGGCGCCAACAGCAAGCGGGCCAAGATGTCTGCGCCACACAGCAACACACCGCCCATGAGGGCGGCCAACATGGAACTGTTGGCGAACGTGGTGCGCACACGGGCCCGCACCAAGTGCGGCGCCACCAAGCCGACGAAGGCAATCAGACCGGTTTGGGCCACGGCGGTGGCGGTGGCCAAGGCCATCACGCCCAGCAAAATCAAGCGCAAGGGCGCGACGCGCAAGCCCAAACTTTGTGCCGTGGCTTCACCCAAACTCAGGCCATCCAACAAAGGGCTGAGTCGCCATGCCAACAACCAACACAGCAACAAGGACATGGCCATCAGGCTGCAAGAAGCGCCGCTCAGCATGGCGGTGGACCCCAGCGTGAACGACTGCATAGCCGGGTAAATTTGCGGTCGCAACACCAGCATCAAGGACGTGATGGCCCCCAGTACCACGCCAACCACCACACCAGCCAACAGCAAGCGCAGCGTGTGCTGCACACCTTTGGCCAATAACAAGGTCAGCAACACGGCCAACCACGCACCCACAAAAGCACAGCCCGTGAGACCCAAACGCCAAGCCCATTGCACTGCCATCGAAGCCTCTGCGGGCAATTGCCAACCACCCCACAAACCCAGCATCAAGGCCGCCGTGACGCCCAAAGTGGCACCCGATGCACTGCCCAGCAAATACGGATCAGCCAAGGGATTGCGAAACAAGCCTTGCGCCAAAGCCCCGGCCAGCCCCAGTAAAGCGCCAGCCAACCAAGCACCCAAGGTGCGCGGCAATCGGATGTCTTGCACGATGCTGTCCTGCCATTGAATGGGCCACTCCAAGCCCTGGCTGCCCGCCATCAAACCTACCCCAAACAACAGCATGCTGAGCAAGCACAAGCCCATGGCCATGCGGGTGGTTTGCTGTGAAGGTTTGTTCATGGATAGTGCCGCTTCAAACATTGGGCGATGATGTGTGCAGCCTCCCCCAAGCGTGGGCCCGGGCGCACCAACACATCACCCTGAGCAGGGGTGAACGCACAGATACGTTTGTGCTTCACGGCTTGCATGGCGGACCAGCCAGGCCGCTTGTGCAAATCAATCGCCATGGGCTCGGCAAACAAAATGAGGTCTGGATTGGCTCGCACCACCAACTCAGGGTTGAGTTGGGGAAAGGCCCCCATCGAGGAAGGCACCACATTGCGCAACCCCATGTGCAACATCACCTCGCCGATGAAGGAAGCTTCCCCAGCCGCATAGCCACCCGTGCTGGCTTCAAAGTAAACGCTGGTGCCTTTGGCTTGGGCAGGCATGCTGCGCTTGGCTTGCGCCATGCCATCCAAAGCTTTTTGCCACACCAGGTCGGCAGCGCGATCGGCTTGGTTGATTTGAAGCGCTTGCGCCAAGATCAGCAAAACGCGTTTCACATCGGCTTGGTTTAGTGGCTCCAAGGCCAAGACCTTGATTCCCAAGGATTCCAGACGGTTGATGAGTCGGGTGGAACGCGCGGCCAACACCAAGTCGGGCTTCAAGCGCACCAAGGCCTCCAAGGAGGTGTCATCCAAACCGCCCAGCTTGGGCAGCTTCTTCACCTCATCGGGCCAGTTGGCAAAGTTGTCGGTGCCCACCAAACGATTGCAAGCCCCCAGAACACAAACCGTTTCAGCCAATGAGGGCAAGAGCGTGATGATGCGCTGGGGTGGACGATCGATCGAGACATGCGCACCACGGTCATCGACCAGCGTGACTGCGCTCGCTTGTGACATCCACCACAGCAACAAGCAACCCAGGTATTTAGCCATGCTGCCTCACCCAGGCTTGAATGATTTGGTGCAACTGATCTATCCCATCGGTCAGCGCAGCGGGGCCAGGTTGCAAGATATCGGCAGATTTGATCTCGAAGACTTGTTGATTCAAGACAGCAGGCACGTCTTGCCAACCGGGGCGTTGAGCCACTTTTTCGGGGCGAAATTTCTTGCCGCACCAGGAACCAAAGATGATGTCGGGTTGTTGCGCCACGATGGTCATGGGATCGGCAATGATGCGGTTTTTCCCCATCGGCTCCAAAGACAAGGCTGGGAAACAATCGTCACCGCCGGCAATTTGAATCAACTCAGACACCCATCGAATCGCGCTGATGGGCGGCTCGTCCCATTCTTCAAAGTACACCTTGGGCCTGCGGGCAAAAGCCTTGGCGTTGTTTTGAATGTCCTGCAAACGGGCTTGCATGGCTTGAATGCGTTGCAAGCCTTGCTCGGCCTCACCCACCATCGCCGCCACTTGGTAGAGCACGGCAAAGATGTCTTGCACACTGCGCTGGTTGAACACCGTGACTTGCACACCATGGCGAATCAAGGCCGCCGCGATGTCGGCTTGCAGGTCTGAAAACCCAAACACACAGTCGGGCTTCAAGGCCAAGATCTTGTCAATCTTGGCGCTGGTGAAAGCGCTCACACGCGGCTTTTCAGCACGTGCGATTTTGGGCCGAACCGTGTAGCCCGAAATGCCCACAATCCGCGCAGACTGCCCCAGGAGGTAAAGCCACTCGGTGGTTTCCTCGGTGAGGCAGATGATGCGTTGGGGAAGGTGGATCATGTTGATCAATCAAAAACGATAGGTGGCACCGAAATGAACAGAGCGCGGGTCTGATGGAAAGTAATAGTAGGTGGAGGAGCCAGTAGCCCCGGGTGCTTGAACAAAACCAAACCCGCCATAGTTACTGGCCAAGGAATTCAAAAGATTTTTGATCGTCAACTTGTATTCCCATTTATCTTGTTGATGGATCCAAAACAGGTCAGCACGCGTGAATGCGGGCATCATGTCTTTTCCCTGCATTTGGTCGGGTGCAACGTCATAGTTTTGCTTTGAGACCCGCATCACACTCAAACCCAGCTTAGAAAATGCATCAAGGGGTTGAATCAAGGACGCGGTGTAGATGCTCGCAGGCACCAAGCCCAAGGTCTGACCTTTGTAGAGGCCATTCGCAAACGTTGCTTGCTGCAAACGTGCCGTCATGCTTATTTTTGAGCCGGTTGGGATGGTGTAGGCGTAACTCCCCACCAAACTGCGCCGCAGGACCTCGTCCGATAAATTTGAATTTCTGTAATAGCTGGGGTTGTACCTGATCTCGTCTTGCGTCGAGGATTGAGATGCCATCAGCGAGCCATGATGCCTGCCTGCTGAACGCTCATAGCCCACCTCATAGGCTTGGGTGAACTGAGGGCGAAGTTCGCCAGAGAAAACCCGGCTGTAAGAAACAGGGTCTAGCCCCCAATATTCATCGGTATTGGCAAATCGAAAGGAGTGGTTGATGCGAGCGAAGTACCGAGACGCCAGCCCTGCTTTGTAGCTCAGGCCTGCTTCATAAGCATTGGCACTGTATTGCCCTGAACTGGTTTGTCTGCCGCTGGCCTTGTTGGTATCCGTGCTGTCAAATGTTTGAACTTCAGTGCGCCAGCCAAAATGGGCATGGACAAATTCAAGGAGCGGGATTTGACTCGTCGCATAAACCGCACTGTTATGGAGAGTCACTGATTGACGGTCTGTCAAAATATTCCCAACAAAACCTGACCCTTGGTTGGCCAAAATAACTTGCTGAGCGGCAGTGCCAAAGTAAGACGCTCCGGATTGATCGGCTTTTGCAACATCCCAACCCACAACAACATGCCCGCCGTTGGAGAACAGGGCCTTCCACTTAGGGTTGAAAGCGATGGTTTGGCCATCCAAGTCTGATCTTCCTGGGCCTGTCAAAAACCCGGCTCCCATGAAAACACCAAATGAGTCCGCCGTATCGAAATAAGGTTGCTTGAAATCGCTCGTCTTCTTGTTCACCGAAAAATCCACATCCAGAGAACTGAGATCGGTGAGCGCTGTGAACCCACCCAGCCGAATCGTGTGCGTCGTGGATGAGATGTTCGAATCCACATTGTTGAACTTGGTGGCACGTTGGTCACCCTCCCCCACCTTGCCAACGACCCCGCCGGTCAATCCATTGCTTTGTTCGGATAGCCCTATTTCAGCAAACACATAGCTGTGTGCATCCAGCACCTGCTTACCGCGAACCATCATATTTTTGGCCAAGCTTTGGCTGTTTGACCGCCAACCGTCCGACTTCAATACACCAGCATGGAGCAGGAAACTTTTGTCATCCCAACGCCGATCTGCTTGAACATGAGACTGAATGGATCCAAAAGAGCCTGCACTGAAATGAGCAGCGCCTGAATGTTGATACGCTTCACGTGTGATGATGTTGATCAGACCGCCAGTAGCCCCAGAGCCATACTGCACCCCAGCGCCACCGTTGATGATTTCAATGCGCTCTATCGACGACATGTCGACTGAACCCCACATGATGTCAGACGAGTCGATGGGATTGAGCTTGCGTCCATCCACCAAAACCATGGTGTTTTGAGTTGCAGTCATTCCGAATCCACCCATGTCAACCACTGAATTCAAATCAAACTGCCCTGTGGCATTGCCTCGCACATTGATACCCGCCAATATCCGCAGCGCATCTGGCAATGAACTGACGCCTGAATTGGCCATATCTTGCTGTGTGATGATTTGAACTGCCGTGGAAGCTTCGTCTCTGTATTGCTCGAAACGAGTGGCAGTGACCACCGTCTCTCGCAACACCTCGGTTTGCGCATGCGCATTTGCAAATGAAACAAGAACAGCCGCGCAAGCCATGCGCGCACATGATCCAAAAGATCGAGAAAATTTCATGATCACTACCAGCCAAAGTGCTCTCACCGCCTTCCCCGACAGTGCTTGAGCGTTCAGAAGCCGCGAATGAACGCGACTCCACCTTGTTGGCCGGTATCCGGGCTAGCGAAAACAACCCTGTCCGCCTTCCCAAATGCTTGTTCAAGGCACTCAGTGGCAATGTAGAACAGGGCGGAAACACCGCGAGATGTTTCGTTCGCTTGACCGTTGCGGGGGCAGCGCAGGCTGGTCATCAACTCGAGCCATGTACAAAAAAGAAGTACTTGGTAGAGCGAAAACTTCTGCTTCCCGTTGAACTGCGGCATGTGAACCACACCGCGAGCACCAACGAGCCCATTCTAGCCACAAGCGTCTGTTCGCACCCTAAAATGCCAAACATGTCAGAAACATCACCCCTAGACCCTGTGCTCGAACGTGTCGAGCGTTTGATCGTTCGCTACGAAGAACTCAAGCGCACCAATGACTTGTTGGTCAGCCAGGTGGAGACCTTGACGCAAGAGCGTGATTCCCTCAAGTCGCGGTTGCAGGCTGCCCGCAGCCGCATTGATGGCTTGCTCGACCGCATCCCGGTGGAAGTCAAGGACGGTGCATGAGCCAGGTAGAAGTTCAAATCATGGGGCAAAGCTATATTTTGGGTTGCCCCCCTGGCGCTGAGGAACGCTTTCACACAGCCGTTCGCAAAGTCGACGAAGCCATGTGCAAGATTCGCGACGCCGGCAAAATCAAAGCCCGTGACCGCATCGCGGTGCTCGCTGCGCTCAACCTTGCTTTTGAACTCAGCGATTTTTCTGCTGCGCCGCTGGAGCCCAGCAGTTCCCCGCATAACCTGCACAACTTGTTGCACCGCCTGGACAATGCCTTAGGCCAAGACGGCCATTTGCTGTGAGCTTCTAGAATAGCCCTGTCTGCAAGTCTGCCGGGTTTTATATTTCTTGAACCAATGCTCTCTGGAGCCCCGGGCTTGGAACATCGTTTGGTTAGCGTGATCATCTCGCGTCAGATGAACCCAACACCTTACTGACCTCGCCCACCTGAACCTTTCGTTCAGGATGACGATCCGGTAGAGCCTTGCAGACACCCTTTACTTTCGGATTGGACTCACCATTGACTTGGATATTGCTGGCCCTTGCCTTGTTGGGCATCTTCACAGGGTTTCTGGCAGGCTTGCTCGGTGTCGGCGGTGGTTTGGTACTCATCCCCATCTTGACCTTCATGTTTCACCATGGTTTGGGCCTTGAAAATGCCCTGGCCGTCAAAATGGCGATCGCCACAGGCATGTCCACCATCGTGGTGACCTCTTTGGCCAGCACCCGGATGCACCATCAACTCGGTGCGGTTCGTTGGGATTTGGTCAAAGGCTTGACACCTGGCTTGGTGCTGGGCAGTCTGGTTGCCAGTGTCTGGTTGTTTGCACTGATCAAAGGCTCTGTGTTGGCCCTTGTTTTCAGTGGATTCACCGCTTTTTCTGCCACGCAGATGCTGCTTGATCGCAAACCCAAGCCTTCTCGCGACATGCCGGGCACCTTTGGGCAATGGTTGGCTGGCAGTTTCATTGGCGTGTTTTCCGGCCTGGTGGGTGCAGGTGGCGCCTTCATCAGCGTCCCCTTCATGGTCTGGTGCAACGTTCCCATGCGTCAAGTGGTGGCGACCAGTGCCGCCCTGGGTTTTCCGATTGCCGTGTTCAATGCCATCGGCTATGTGATCAGCGGTTGGTCGGTCACCGGTACACCTGCCATGTCTTATGGCTACATTTGGCTGCCAGCATTGCTGGTGATTTGTGTCAGCACCGTGTTCACTGCACCGATGGGGGCACGCATGGC
>CAMDCZ010000063.1 GCA_945890735.1 Bordetella parapertussis
AGTCGTCGCGAATTTGTGATTCAACTCAGTTTGGGCGGCACCGCCTTGTTGGCTGGAAATGCCATGGCCCAAGCCATGGTTGCCGAAGGTGATGCACAAGCTGCAGCACTGGGCTACAAGGCAGACACCACCAAAGTGGACAAGAAAAAATACGCCAACCACAAACCCGAACAACGCTGCGACAACTGCGCTTTGTTTGCAGGCAAGGTCGGTGACAAAGCCGGTGGCTGCCCCTTGTTTGCTGGCAAACAAGTCGCTGGCCCAGGCTGGTGCAGCGCTTACGCCAAAAAAGGCTGATACCCATCCAGTGCTTTGCACTGATGGCCAACCCCTGCGGCTGCTTGCCCAGGGGTTTTTTTCTTGTGTCATCTGTTCGATACCAGGGTAAACCCCTTGTTGTCAACTTAACTTGACATACTTAAGCTCAATGCCTCGACAATAGCCCACCTTGATTGCCATTCAGGGACCGCAGGAGAACGGCTCATGACCCCATTGCTCGACAGTATCGAATCGCCCGCCGATATGCGGCGACTGTCGCCACACCAATTGCCTGCACTGGCCGGTGAATTGCGGTCTTTCTTGATCGACAGTGTGTCCAAAACCGGTGGGCATTTGAGCTCCAACTTGGGCACGGTTGAATTGACCGTCGCCTTGCACTATGTGTTCAACACGCCGCATGACCGCTTGGTCTGGGACGTGGGACACCAAACCTACCCGCACAAAATTTTGACCGGTCGACGCGACCGCATGCACAGTTTGCGGCAAATCGATGGCGTGGCGGGCTTTCCCAAGCGTGACGAAAGCGAATACGACAGCTTTGGCACCGCGCATTCCTCCACCAGCATTTCCGCGGCACTGGGCATGGCCATGGCCGCCAAGCAAAAGGGCGAGCAGCGCCACAGTGTGGCCATCATTGGCGACGGCGCGATGACCGCAGGCATGGCCTTTGAGGCCATGAACAACGCGGGGGTGTCCGACTGCAACATGTTGGTGATCTTGAACGACAACGACATGTCGATCAGCCCACCCGTGGGCGCCTTGAACCGCTATTTGGCCCAACTCATGAGCGGGCGTTTTTACGCCACCGCCAAAGAGGTTGGTCGCCAGGTGCTGAAAAACGCACCACCCCTGTTCGAGCTGGCGCGTCGCTTAGAGCACCAAACCAAGGGCCTGCTGTTGCCGGCGACTTTGTTCGAGAAATTCGGTTTCAACTACATCGGCCCCATCGACGGCCATGACCTGGATTCGCTCATTCCCACCTTGGAAAACATCAAGCAGTTGAGCGGCCCGCAGTTTTTGCATGTGGTCACGCGCAAAGGGCAGGGATACCAATTGGCCGAGGCTGACCCGATCGCCTACCATGGCCCGGGCAAATTCGACCCCAAGGTCGGCTTGTTGCCACCTGCGACCGCACCCAAACAAACCTTCAGCCAGGTGTTTGGCCACTGGTTGTGCGATATGGCCGCGGTCGACCCCCAACTGGTGGCGATCACGCCCGCCATGCGCGAAGGCTCGGGCATGGTGGAGTTCCACCAGCGCTTTCCCGACCGCTACCATGACGTTGGCATCGCCGAGCAACACGCCCTGACTTTCGCTGCTGGTTTGGCCTGCGAAGGCTTGAAACCCGTGGTGGCCATCTACTCCACGTTCTTACAGCGTGCCTACGACCAGTTGATCCACGATGTGGCCTTGCAAAAACTGCCCATGGTGTTGGCCCTTGACCGCGCAGGCATCGTCGGTGCCGATGGTCCCACGCATGCGGGCGTGTACGACATCCCGTTTTTGCGTTGCATCCCCCAGGTGAGCATCGCTTGCCCAGCTGACGAGAACGAGTGCCGCATGTTGCTCAGCACCGCCTACGCACAAGACCACACGGTGGCGGTGCGTTACCCGCGCGGCGCAGGCGCCGGCACCGCCATCAGCACGGGTTTGCCCACCTTGCCGTTTGGCAAGGGCGAGGTGCGGCGAAGTGGCAAAGGCGTGGCGATTTTGGCCTTTGGCACCATGCTCTACCCCGCGTTGCAAGCTGCAGGCGCTTTGAATGCCAGCGTGGCCAATATGCGCTGGGCCAAGCCCTTGGACACCGAGCTGTTGTTCAAGCTCGCGGCAGACCACCAAGCCCTGGTCACGGTGGAGGAAGGCGCATTGATGGGTGGCGCGGGCTCGGCGGTGCTGGAGGCTTTGCAAGACGCGGGCATCAACATCCCCGTGTTGCGCTTGGGTGTGCCGGATGTGTTCACCGAACACGGTGACCCCGTCAAGATTTTGAGCTCGCTGGGTTTGGACGCAGCCAGCATTGAAGCCTCGGTGCGTGCGCGCTTTTCGCTGCTGTTGCAAGCCGCCGAGCCCGCAACGACTGGCTTGAAACTCGTGGGCAGTTGAGACCCGCTTTGGGTCAGTGGGTGGTCTTGCGCGACAACTTGCGGTAGAGCGTGGCCCGGCTGATACCCAGCGCCTTGGCCGCCTGAGCCACATTGCCTCGCGCATGCTCTATGGCTTTGCTGATCATCGCCGTTTGGATTTGCTGCAACGGTCCCGTGGGGGTGGTGGTTTTGCCAAAGTCGTCGCAGGCATGTTGCAAACAGGCCTTGGCCTGCAGTTGCAAACCGGTCCACAGTGGCACATCCATGGCTTGATGGGATTCAGCCGCATCAAACAGCAAACCCCAGGGCAGGGCAAACACATCACTGGCATGGGCGCTGCTGGTGTGCTGGAGGTTGAGCATGTCGCGAGCCAAGGGGTTGGCACCAAGGATCAGTCCTTCGCTGTCCAACAAGACCAAACCGTCGTTGTCTTCACCCATCAAGCGACCCGGCCAGTTCAAACGCAAGAGCAGGTGATGGGGTTGGGCCAACAGCAAGGCGTTGCTGATGCTGCGGGCTGACAAGGCGGCGAGGTGCATCAACTCTGGGCGCTCTGCTGTTTGCACGCCTGTCAAATCCAGCATGCCAATGCACTCGCCGTGCGAACCCCACAAAGGCGCACCTGCACAACTGTAGACGGAGGTGTCATTGAAAAAATGCTCGCCACGGTGCAGCCACACCGGTCGCTTTTCACTCAGGGCAGCACCGATGGCGGTGGTGCCCACCGCGCCCTCCGACAGGTCCACACCCACCCTGGCAATGCTGGTGACGCGTTTGTCATGTCGGTCAATCGTGCCACCGACATCCAGCAAGATGCCCTGTGCATTGGTGATCAAAGCGAAAAACTGGGTGCCAGCGATGGCACGACCCAAACGTTCGAGCTCGGGTTTGGCCGCTTGGATCAGGTGGTGGTTTTGGTCCAAGGTTTGTTTGACATGGTTAACAGAAACAGGATTGAAGGCCACGCTGTGGTGTGTTTGCATGCCTTGGTCCATGCAGCGTCGCCAGCTGTTGCTGATCCAGTCGTCGACCCAAGGGGCGTTGGCATGACCGTCGTCCATCACCGCATGGCGAGCGCGTTCAATGAGGACGAGTCGATCGGGTGAAACAAGGCTGTTTTTCATCACTGTTTGACTTTGAGGCATACCGCTGACAATGGGCTTACCTGGTCCAAAGCATAGTCACTGTTTTGATACCCGCCAGGGTGAAAACCAAAGACCCCAGCAAATGCATGCCTGCTGTCAAGAAAGCCATGCCGTAGCGCGAGTGCATGAGCATCTGGACGACTTCCGCGCTGAAAGAAGAAAACGTGGTGAGCGCACCCAAAAAACCGGTCACCAAGAGCAAGCGCCACAGGGGGTCGAGGTCAGGCAGGGCTTGGAAAACGGCCACACAAACGCCGATCAGGTAACCACCGATCAGGTTGGCGTACAAGGTGCCCCAGGGCAGGATGCCGCTGCTGTTGAATTGCAGGCTGAGTTGCCAACGCGCCAACGCGCCCACACAAGCACCGATACATATCGCCAACACTGCGGACATGGGGCCAAACCTTTCTGTTGTTGCCGCTGCATTATCGTGCGCGGTGCTTGCAAGCGGCCTGGTCGCATAATTGGCGGATGCGAAAAACCTATCCCCTGTCTATCGAAGGACGCCACCCCGACCGTGTGCTCGAAGCCGTCAAACACGATGTGCGCAAATACCTCAAGCGCGAGCGCCGCCGCGATTTGCCCGAGGGTGTGGACTATTGGGACTTTGATTGCAAGGTAGGCGACAGCAAAGAAAGCGCTGCCGTGGTGCATTTGTCCGAACTGATCGCCCAGATTGACCAAGTTGCCCAAGCCAAAGCGGCCCAGGTGTATGTCGAGGTGTTGGCCACCCATGGCAAACGCAAACCCCGTCTCATGGTGTCTGACGAAGACCCCGATACGGTGCTCGAAGCTGAAGACAGGCTGCCGGAGTAAACCATGTTGCAAGGGCTGCGCATCTTGGTCACCCAAGCCGACGTCTTCATGGGTCCAGCCCTGTGTGAAGCCCTGGCCTCGCACGGCGCCGAGGTGCTGGCTGACACCGACCGATTCACCGACCCATCTGCAGCGCAAGCACTCATTCATCGGCATGGCCATGTCGATGTGTTGCTGGTCAATTTGGCGGTGCCCGCGCCATCCACACCCGCGGCTGATGTCGCTGATGAGGAATGGCACCGCATGTTCGACGCCATGGTCCATCCCTTGCAAAGCTTGGTCAAAGCCGTGTTGCCGCAAATGCTTGCGCGTGGCCGTGGCAAGGTGTTGGTCATGGGCAGTGCCAGCGCATTGCGCGGCATGAAGCGCTCATCCAGTTACAGCGCCGCGCGGGGTGCGCAACTCGCTTATGTGCAAGCCGTTGGCGTCGAGTTGGCGCCGCTTGGCATTCAGGTCAATGCCATCGCACAAAATTTTGTGGACAACCCCACCTACTTTCCAGCGCAGGTTCAAGCCGATCAGCGCTTCATAGATCGTTTGAAACGCGATGTGCCCCTGGGCCGTTTGGTCAAACCGCAAGAAGACGCCGAATTCGCGGCCTACCTCTGTAGCAGCCATGCCGATTGTTTTGTCGGCCAGGTGTTTCCGCTCAGCGGTGGCTGGGCGGTGCGCTAGTCAGTCTTTGTCGAGCGCCACCAAACTGTTGAGCAAGGCCGTGTGAAACCGGTCGGGGTTTTGGATGTGCGGCGCGTGGCCCAGGTCGGGAAACAAAACCAAGCGCGATCCAGGAATGGTCTTGACGGCTTTGAGCGATAAGGCGCGGTAATTGCCAAGTGAGGATTTCAAGGGCTCGGGCGCGAGGTCTTTGCCAATCGCGGTGTTGTCTTTCTCGCCGATCAGCAACAGGGTGGGCACTTGGATGTTGGCAAACTCGTTGAGTACCGGTTGTTCCACGATCATCATGTAGGTCAAAGCCGAGTGCCAAGCCACGGTTGCTTTGCCCGGGCCGCGGTACATGCCTGCCAACATTTGCACCCAAGGCTCGTATTCGGGCTTCCATTGGTTGGCGTAATAGGTGCTTTGTTGGTAATTGCGCATGCGTTCATCGGTCATGGTCAATTCGCGCGCATGCCATTGCTCCAAGCTGGGCATGGGCACACCCAAGGCCTTCCAATCTTCCAGGCCCAAGGGATTGACCAACACCAGTTGGGTGACTTCCTTGGGGTACATCAGCGCATAGCGCGTGGCCAACATACCGCCCATGGAATGGCCGATCAAGGTCACCTCGTTGATCTTGAGGGACTTGAGCAAGGCGCGGGTGTTGTCTGCCAACTCTGCAAAGCTGTATTGGTAGCTGTCTGGTTTGCTGGATTTGCAAAACCCCACCTGGTCTGGAACGATCACCCGCATGCCGGCCTTTTGCAAAGCCAGTGCAGTGGCGTGCCAAGTGGCAGCGCAGAAGTTTTTCCCGTGCAGCAACACCACCGTGGGTCGGTTGGCTTGGCTGGCGGGATAGTCCACATAGGCCATTTGCACAGGTCTTTGCTGCACGATGAACTGAAAATAGGAAACCGGTGCAGGGTATTCAAAGCCCTGCAGTTGCGGGCCATAGACAGGCGGTTCATCCGCGAACACCACAGCACTGAACATCAAGGTCAAAACGGCAAACAATACTTTCATGGGTGTTTCATGCTGTTGTCAGCATGCCTTTGGTTTCAATGAAGCTGACCACATCAGCCAATCCCGTGAGGGTTTTCAGGTTCGTCATCACAAAGGGTTTGACACCATGTGGGCCCGCACGCATGCGCTCGGTATCGGATTTCATCACACCCAAATCCGCGCCCACATGGGGTGCAAGGTCGGTTTTGTTGATGATGAACAAATCGCTTTTGGTGATGCCAGGTCCGCCTTTGCGAGGGATTTTTTCACCTGCCGCCACATCGATCACATAGATGGTGAGGTCACTGAGTTCGGGGCTGAAGGTGGCGGCGAGGTTATCGCCGCCGCTTTCGACAAACACCACGTCGGCATTGGGAAATTTTTCCAGCATGCGGTCGATCGCTTCGAGGTTGATCGAGGCGTCTTCACGGATCGCGGTGTGCGGACAGCCGCCGGTTTCCACGCCCATGATGCGTTCAGCGGGCAAAGCCCCGCTCACGGTCAGCAGGCGTTGGTCTTCCTTGGTGTAGATGTCATTGGTGATCGCGATCAGGTCGTAGTCGTCACGCATGGTTTTGCAAAGCATTTCAAGCAGGGTGGTCTTGCCTGAGCCGACCGGTCCGCCGATGCCCACGCGCAACGGGGGGAGTTTTTTGGTGCGAAAAGGGATGTGGTGCAAAGGTGTGGTCATGATCTGAACAGTCTGGAGTATTGGCTTTCGTGGCGTGCCGACAAAATCGCCAGGCGCGGGCTGAAAGATTGGCGTTGATCGTCATCGATTTGCATGGCATGGTCCACCGCCAAGGGGATCTCGGCACTGAGCGCAGCCAACATGCGTTGTCCACTGCGTTGACCCAGCGGTACGGATTTGATCGCCGCTTGCACCATGTTTTCCGCCCAGGCAAAGGCGGTGGTCAGCAAACCATCACGCACCGTCACCGCGCGGGTGGTCAGCGCCAATGCAAACACCAGCGGCCAGGTCGGTGGCAATTGCTGGCAGGTGTCATGGCGGGCCGGGTCGACATCGGTGTGGTTGCGCAACCAGTCCAGCAAAGAACGGCCCATTTGTTCAGACTGCAAGCGCATCTCGTGGGTTTCACGGGTGCGCAAGACCCACTGGTTGAGTTGGTTCAATCGCCCTACATCATGCACTTGCCATGCTGGCATGGCTTGCGCCACCACCGGCAGTTCGCTGCGGGCTTGCACCAAATGCAGTTGGTCCAGCAACCATGCTTGCGCGCTGGCTTCGTGATGCACCAAGCCATGCTCCACCGCGGCTTCCAGGCCTTCCGAGTAGGAGAAGCCCCCCACTGGCAAGGCTGGCGAGGCCAGTTGCATCAACCACAACAAATCGGATGAACGGTCTGGCATGGGTCAGTGGTCGTGCTTGCAGTGCGGGCCGTGCACATGAACAGCTTGGTGTGTGTGTGCGTGGTCATGCGCGTGACTGTGTTCATGGTCGTGACCATGACCGTGGTGCTGGCCCCCGTGGTCGCCATAGGCGCCGCTTTCTGGCTCAAAGGAATCGTTGACTTGCGCCACCTGCAAACGCATGGCGCGCAGCATGTCGGCCAGCACATGGTCAGGCTCGATCTT
>CAMDCZ010000064.1 GCA_945890735.1 Bordetella parapertussis
GCTGTTGAGCGCAGTGGTGTCGGATCCATCCGCATCGGAGATGTGCAGGAGCTGCAATGTGAAGGCAGCTTCGCGCGTGTTGTCAGAGTCACCACAGGCGCTCAGCAACAACACCGATGCCAGCGTGGTCATCAAAAACTTTCTTGACAGGAATTTTTTCATGGAAGAACCCAAAAAGTGAATGGATTCTTTTAGATTAAATATTTAATGTGACATTTTGAAGAATATGTAACTAATTGTAATAACCCAATTGACTATTTATAACCATCAAAATCAGGCCAGGTCTGTTTCGCCTGCAGTGATCGCCGGGCGACGCTTGCTGCCAACCCGAATGGAAAGCATGGCTTGGAAATAGCCACGCAACCACGCCATGTCCACCGGTTTGCGCAACACATGGGTGCCTTCGGGCAAATCGCCGTAGGCGGCCATGTCGTCTTCGCTCAACCCTGTCACCACGATCACCGCAACCTGGGCAAACTGGGGGTGTTTGTGGAGTTGGCGCAGCATTTCTGCGCCGTCAATGCCGGGCATGCGCAAATCAGTGAGCAGTACTTGTGGCTTGAGGACTGGGATGTCCAGCAAAGCTTCAATCGCGGAAGACGAGATGGTGGCGTCGAGGGACAAATCCCACAGGTCAAAGTGCGACTGGTACATGGCGCGGGTCGCGGCGTCATCCTCGACCACCATGACCCGTAGGTATTTGCCATCATGAAATGGGCTGCCGGGGGAGAGGGCAGCGCGGTTTTGGTAGTCGTGAATGGATTGGATAGAGATTCGCCGGTGACCCCCTTGGGTCTTCCAGGCGGACAACTCGTTTTTCTCCACCAGGGTTTGGACAGAGCCGACGGATAAATTGAGCAATTTGGCAGCGTAACTGGTGCCGCAGTATTCGTCGCTGGAATCGGGGGTGGCTTTGTGGCTCATGAGGGGCTCCGCTGCGTGTGAACGCACCAAATGGGTTAAATTTCCATTAGTTTATAGTATTTTTATGCTACTAAAGCAGAAATTTAGAACCCAAGTTAGCGAATTTTAAGAATTGGTTGATTCTCATTGACGCCATTGCGCACCCCGCGCAGCACCCCACAACCTCGCTTTATTTCAGGGCTTTGAACCTCACGCGCTTGGGCTTGGCACCTTCTTCGCCCAGGCGTTTCTTCTTGTCGGCCTCGTACTCTTGGTAGTTACCGTCAAAGAACACCCACTGGCTGTCGCCTTCGGCGGCCAGGATGTGGGTGGCGATGCGGTCCAGGAACCAGCGGTCATGGCTGATCACCATCACCGAGCCCGCAAACTCGAGCAAGGCGTCTTCCAGGGCACGCAAGGTTTCCACGTCCAAGTCGTTGGAAGGTTCGTCGAGCAGCAGCACGTTGCCGCCCTCGATCAAGGTCTTGGCCAGGTGCAAACGGCCGCGTTCACCGCCAGACAGCGTGCCCACTTTTTTCTGCTGGTCGCCGCCGTTGAAGTTGAAACGCCCGCAGTAAGCACGGCTGGGCATTTGGAACTTGCCCACGGTCAAGATGTCCAAGCCGCCCGACACGTCTTCCCACACGGTTTTTTCGTTGGCCAAGTCGTCACGGTTTTGGTCGACAAAGGCCATCTTCACGGTTTGGCCGATCTTGACCTCACCGCTGTCGGGCTGCTCTTTGCCCGCGATGAGTTTGAACAAGGTGGATTTACCCGCGCCATTAGGGCCGATGATCCCCACGATCGCGCCTGCAGGCACTTGAAAGCTCAGGTTGTCGATCAACACGCGGTCGCCAAACGACTTGCTGACGTTTTTGAACTCGAACACCTCGTTGCCCAAACGCTCGGCCACCGGGATGAAGATCTCTTGCGTCTCGTTGCGCTTTTGGTATTCGTAATCCGACAGCTCCTCGAAGCGGGCCAAACGCGCTTTGCTCTTGGCTTGGCGGCCTTTGGGGTTTTGACGCGCCCATTCCAACTCCTTCTTCATGGCCTTGCTGCGGGCGTCTTCGGTGCGTTGTTCTTGCTCGAGGCGGGCTTCTTTTTGCTCCAACCACAGGGAGTAATTGCCCTTGTAGGGGATGCCGTGGCCACGGTCGAGCTCCAAAATCCATTCGGCGGCGTTGTCCAAGAAATAGCGGTCGTGGGTGATGGCCACCACGGTGCCTGAAAAGCGCGACAAGAACTGCTCGAGCCAATCGACGGATTCGGCGTCCAAGTGGTTGGTCGGCTCATCCAGCAGCAGCATGTCGGGGCGCGAGAGCAGCAAGCGGCACAAGGCCACACGGCGTTTTTCACCACCTGAGAGCTTGCCGATGATCGCGTCCCAAGGCGGCAGGCGCAGTGCGTCAGCGGCGATTTCAAGCTGATGCTCGGAGGCGTCGCCTGCGGTGGCGATGATGGCTTCGAGCTTGGCTTGCTCGGCGGCCAAGGCGTCAAAGTCGGCGTCTTCTTCGGCATAGGCGGCATACACCTCTTCCAAGCGGGTTTGCGCGGCTTTCACCTCGCCCATGCCGTTTTCCACCGACTGGCGCACGGTTTCCGTCGGGTCGAGCTGTGGCTCCTGCGGCAAATACCCGATCTTCAAACCGGCCATGGGAATGGCTTCGCCTTCGATTTCCTTGTCGATGCCGGCCATGATTTTGAGCAGCGTGGACTTGCCCGAGCCGTTCAAACCCAGCACACCGATCTTGGCGCCGGGGAAAAAGCTCAGGGAAATGTCTTTCAGGATTTGGCGTTTCGGCGGCACGATCTTGCCGACCCGGTTCATGGAGAAAACGTATTGGGACATGGAGTGACTCTCTGGACTTGGCGCCACACAGCGTGGCGGGGGTAGTGGTCGATTATCTCTGCTCTTTTCACCATGCACCCAGTTTCTGACACCCGCATCAGCCCTTGCCAGCCCACCCCCCAAAGCCCGCCCCTGCTTTCGTGCGAGAATGCGCGCAGTTGATGCCACCAGTTGCTTCAATATCAGCGCTTCTGCTGGGGCCGGATTCAAACAAGCTGTTTGTCCTTTACCTGCCCACCTGTGTTTCCTCGGTCTTTCACTGGCTGCCTTGTCTTTGGGCAGAACGGGCCGAACATAAGCGTCGCGAAAAGCGCGCTCCACTATGAACTTTGATGAACTGAACTTGGCCCCGGCCATTCTGAAAGCTGTGCGCGAGCAAGGCTACGACACACCCACCCCTATCCAAGCGCAGGCGATTCCAGCGGTCCTCGCTGGCCAAGACCTGTTGGCAGGCGCCCAAACCGGCACCGGCAAAACCGCCGCGTTCACCCTGCCCTTGCTGCACAAACTCACCATGAGCCGCAGTGCCACCAACCGCTTTGGCGTGTTTGGCATCCGTGCCCTGGTGCTCACCCCCACCCGCGAACTCGCAGCGCAGGTGGAAGAGTCGGTGCGCCAATACGGCAAACACCTGCAACTCAAATCCGCCGTGATCTTCGGTGGCGTGGGCATGGCCGCGCAAATCAAGGCTTTGAAACAAGGCGTGGACATCTTGGTGGCCACCCCGGGACGCTTGCTCGATTTGCAACAACAAGGTTTCCTCGACCTGTCCACCGTGCAAATACTGGTGCTGGACGAGGCCGACCGCATGCTCGACATGGGCTTCATCCATGACGTGAAAAAGGTCCTGGCCCTGGTGCCCAAGGAAAAGCAAAGCCTGCTTTTCTCGGCGACCTTCAGCCAAGAAATCCGCGATTTGGCCGCGCAGTTGCTGCACAACCCGCAAAGCATCCAAGTCACACCCGAAAACACCACGGTGCAGTTGATCAAGCAGGTGATTCACCCGGTCGGTCGCCAGCAAAAGAAAGCCTTGCTGGCCCACATCATCGAGACCAAACAATGGAGCCAGGTGCTGGTGTTTTGCCGCACCAAGTTTGGCGCCAACCATGTGGCCGATTTCCTGAACAAGCAAGGCATCACCGCCATGGCGCTGCACGGCAACAAGAGCCAAACCGCCCGCACCCAAGCGCTGTCGGGCTTCAAGAGTGGTGAGATCCGGGTCTTGGTGGCCACCGACATTGCCGCACGAGGCATCGACATCGACGAGCTGCCACACGTGGTCAATTACGAAATCCCCAACATCAGCGAAGACTATGTCCACCGCATTGGCCGCACCGGCCGAGCAGGTGCCAGCGGCGAAGCGATCAGCTTGGTGTCCTTGGACGAGGAAGGTTTCATGCAAGAAATTGAAAAATTCACCCGTCAAACCATCGACGTGGAAAAAGTCGAAGGCTTTGGCCCCGGCCCCGATGAGCGTGCTGAACCGATTGCCATGGGCCGTCAAACCCTGTGGGGTGGCTTGGGCAAACCGCCCAGCCGTGACGTGATGGCTGCGGCTGCGCGTGCCGCTCGCCAAGAAATGATGGAACGCATCCGCGAGAAAAAACCAGCCGGTGGACGCGGAGATGGCCAAGCCGCTGGCCGTGGCGACGCTGGTCGCTCAGCCGGGCCTCGTCCTGAGCCCAGAGGAGACCGCCCTCCCCGCGCGGCCCATCCAGGTGGCGGCCAAGGCCACCCAGGCGGTGGTCGCAATCAACCACGCCGTGACCGCAACGACCGCGGGCCTCGCCCAGGCGCAGCGGCTGGCGCACCGCATGACTTTGATGCGCAACCCCCCAAGCATTTTGAAGACGATTTCCAACCCCGTGCCAATGCCCATTTGGGCACGCAAAGCGGCGTGAACGCCTTTGGACACAAGTCAGGTGGTGGCGCAGGCCGTCAGCCCGACCCGACCATGACATCGGTGGACTTGCTCAGCCGTGGTAACCGAGGCGGTGGCGGTGGCAACCGTCGCGGTGGCGGTGGCGGCGGTGGTGGTAAACCGGGCGGCGGCTTTGGCGGCAAGCGCAAAAGCGGCGGAGGCGGCGGCGGTTTTCCGCGCTGAGCACCCAGCGCGGGGGTCTGACCCCTGCTGAAACGGCATAGGACCCCGGTTAAGCAATCAAGCTGGTTTCAGTTCTTGGGCAAAGTGTTCGGCCAATTGCCGCAAGGCTGACTCGACCATGGCCTGGCGGGCCTCGTGGGTGGCACTGGCAATGTGCGGTGTGAGCACGACGTTGGGTGCGTTGCGTAATTCAGCCGCCACGCGTGGTTCCTCGGGAAACACATCCAAGGCCACGCCACCCAGGGCTTTCTTTTGCAGCGCCTCGATCAAGGCCACTTGGTCCACCGCGGCCGCGTTGGCCAAGTTGATCAGATAACCGTTCAAACCCAGGGTCTGCAGCACGTCGGCATTGACCACTTTGGCGGTTGCCTCTGGGCCGCTTTCGGCCAACATCAAAAAATCCACCTGCGCAGCCAAGTCTTTGACGCTGGGGTGAAAAACACCGCCAGAGGCTGGCACTTCCTGTTGCGCGGTGTAGTGGACCACCATGTCAAATGCTTTGGCCCGTTGGGCGATGGCTTGGCTCAAGTCGCCCATGCCGACCAGGCCGAGCCGACCGCCGCTGAGGCGACGTGTCATGGGGTAAGGGCCATCCACCCAGTCGCTGTTGCGCACAAAACGGTCGGCCTGTGTGATGCGGCGTGTGCACGCCAACAGCATGCCAATCGCAAACTCGGCCACATCCGGGATTTGCACATGGGGGGTGTGAATCACCTTGATCTTGCGCTCTGCTGCCGCTGCCAAGTCGATGCCTTGCAATGACCCCGAACACACGCAAATGACTTCCACGGCAGGAAACAACATCAGCAACTTGCGGTCAATCACGGTTTGGTCAGCGGCCACCATCGCACGAATACGTCCTAAGGCCCCGGGGTCGGTGATGTGGTCTCGGTCGTGCACCAAGTAGGTTGTTTGCAGCACGGTGAGCATGTCGTGGGGCAAATTAGACACACGCAAGATATTGATCATGTCGGGTACTCCTGAGTCGGTTTCATGCTAACGCAATAATCGGCATGAGCAAGCCTAAGATGAGCCTGTCACCCACACTGAGGCAACATGAGCAATTCCAAATTGGCAGACATGCGCAAAAGCTACCAAAGTGCGCAACTGCATGAAGAACAAACCCCGAGCGTGCCCTTGCTGCAGTTTGAGCAATGGCTCAATGAAGCCATCCAAGCCGAAGTGCCCGAGGCCAACGCCATGACTTTGGCCACCGTGGGCAGCGACCTGCGCCCCAGCACCCGGGTGGTGCTGATCAAGGGCTGTGACGCGCAAGGCCTGGTTTGGTACACCAACTACGACAGCCGAAAAGGCCAGCAATTGGCGGGCAACCCGTTTGCTGCCTTGCAATTCCATTGGGTAGAGCTCGAGCGGGTGGTGCGCATCGAAGGTCGGGTGGAAAAAGTCAGCGAAGCCGAGAGTGACGCCTATTTCCACAGCCGACCACTGGATTCGCGCATTGGCGCCTGGGCCAGCCCACAAAGCCAGGTGATTGGCTCACGCGCCGAATTGCTTGCCAATGCCACGAGGTTCGCTGCGACATTCATGCTGCAGCCGCCGCGCCCGCCGCATTGGGGCGGCTACCGGCTGGTGCCCGACCGCTGGGAGTTTTGGCAAGGCGGCGTGGCGCGTTTGCACGACCGGCTGGTCTACCGTTTGGCAAACGGTGAATGGCTGAAAGAGCGTCTTGCGCCCTAAGTTGCCAGCCATTGGCTGAAATGCTTCTCCAACTTGGCCACTTTGGGCGCCACCACAAAGGCACAGTAGCCCTGGTTGGGGTGGTTTAAAAAATAGTCTTGGTGGTAGTCCTCGGCTGGCCAATAGTGCTGCAAAGCTTGCACCTCGGTCACCAGGCTTTGGCTGAAGCTGGCCTGCAGGTCGCGCAAGGTTTGCACGATCACCGGTTGGTCGCTGGGCTCGCTGAAATACACACCGCTGCGGTACTGCGTTCCCACGTCATTGCCCTGGCGGTTCAGGCTGGTGGGGTCATGGATGCTGCAAAAAATCGTCAGCAGGTCGGGCAAGCCGATCAACGCGGGGTCATACTGCAAGCGCACCACCTCGTTGTAGCCGGTGTCGCCACGGCACACCTCTTCGTAGCTGGGTTGCCGCGCTTGCAAGCCGTTGCAATAGCCCGACTCGACATCGGTCACGCCGCGCACCCGCACGAACACCGCCTCGGTGCACCAAAAGCAGCCGCCGCCCAATGTGATGGTTGAAGTCTTCATGACAGCATCTTAGTGACTGTGGGACACTCGGCCACCATGTCGCTGATTGGCCCCTTGAAACCCTTGCTCACCAACTTGGTGATGCCGCCGGCTGGCCCCTTGCTGCTGATTTTGCTGGGCG
>CAMDCZ010000065.1 GCA_945890735.1 Bordetella parapertussis
TTCAATGCCGCCAACGACACCTATGGCGACATGATCGAAATGGGCATCTTGGACCCCACCAAAGTGACACGCACAGCCTTGCAAAACGCCGCTTCCGTGGCCTCTTTGATGCTGACCACTGAAGCCATGATTGCTGAAGCACCGAAAGACGATTCGCCCATGGGCGGCATGGGCGGTGGCGACATGGGCGGCATGGGCGGCATGGGTGGTATGGGCATGTAATTGCCCAGCTTCACAGCTTTGCCTGAAGTCCCTAAAGCCTTCATTCAAAACTGAAACCCCTGTAAGGTTCGCGTCTTGCAGGGGTTTTTTTATGCCAACTTCAGTTGCGACTCAATAGCTGTATAGACACTTCGCGCCTTCTTTTGCACTTGCAGCAACGCTTGCCCAAGCATATGGCGGTTTACGCATTTGGCAGTCGTTTTGAAAATGCGGCGCTGTCCATGGCCGATGATGTGGTTTTGAACTAGGCGGCCTCTGTTGAGCACTGTGTTGCGCGGGCTCGTGAAGCGTATGAAGCTGACTCTCAAAGCTTTACGACTAATTTCTCACGTCAAGACGCTGCCATCCTAAATATCCAACGCGCTCGCGAAGCTTGCCTGGACATGGGTCAACCTATCATTCGCCGTGAGCCATTAGGTTTGCCCCAAAGTGCTCGCGATATCTTCACGCTATTGGCGCAATCGGGTTGGATAGACGAAGCGCTGGCTGATGCCATGAAGCGAATGGTCGGTTTTAGAAATATCGCCGATCACGAATACCAAGCTGTGCAACTGCCCATCTTGCTCCATATCATCAAGCTTCATTTGGCTGATTTTTCCGAATTCAGCCGTTGCACATTACTCGAAGATGCCTCCCATCAACCTTAAGCAATAACTCAAGACAAAACCGACGCGGATGATGGGATGCGCCAGCCTGCCAAACTCTCCAAAGGCATCTGAGAGATTTGCTGTAGCTGCTGGTCAATTTCTTTTTCGCCCTGGTCTATCAAATGCGCCATGAACACGGATGCCACCCGCGAAAGCGCCTTGCTTTGTGTGTGCACCACAAACCAGCGGCGATTCAAGGGATTGTTCGGCATGGGTACCACCGCCAGCAAGCCAGCACGCATTTCAAGCGCACATGAATGCAAAGACAAGTAGGCTGGCGCCAAGCCAGCAATGCACATTTGCTTGATGGACTCATTGCTTGAGAGTTCAGACCCTATTTGAAGCTTCAAGCCTTCAGCTTTGAAAATGTGCTCCAACGATGCTCGCGCTCCTGAGCCCTTTTCCCGCACCAGCATCCGCGCATTGGCCAGCATCTCCATGCTGACTTGCGGGTTCTTCATCAAAGGGTGATGCGGCGAGGCCAAAAAGGCCGTCGGGTTATTGGCAAAGCTTTGGGCTATCACCTTGATGTCCTCGGGAGGGTTACCCATCACCGCCAAATCGATTTCATCGGCGGCCATGCTGCGCACAATTTCTTCTTTGTTGGCCACTTGTAGTTTCAGTTTGACGCTCGGGTGCGAGTTCACAAAATTGACCAGCACATGCGGCAACCAATATTCCGCGGTGGTCACCGCGCCTATGCGCAAAGTGCCAGAAAAGTCGCCCAAATAAGAGTCCATTTCATCGCTGATTTCTTGCCACACGGTCAACATGCGTTCGCTTAAAGACAATAACTTTTGACCTGCCGTGGTCAGTCGAATGCCGCGTCCGGTTCGGTTGAGCAATTTCGTACCCACGGCGACTTCCAAATTGGCCAACTGAATCGAGGTCGCCGATTGACTCAAAAAAAGCTCTGATGCCGCCATGCTGACATTGCCTAGCCGCGCTACTTTTTGAAACGTCAGCAACTGTTTGATATTGGCAGATTTTTGCAGTGACATAAGCTCACCCACAACAAGTATTTCGGCCAATGATATTTATTTTTTATTATTAATCAACCGAAATATTCAATTTTATTATTTCTTTATTTGTACATACCATCTGACACCCCACTGAGGTCAGCCCATCGCACCATGTCTGACCAAAGGGTTTTTTAACTTTGGAGACACTATGACAACATTCTCACAACCTAGCCGACGAGGGTTTTTGGGGCTGACAGGCAAAGCTGGGCTATCGACCTTGGTCGCAAGCGCGGCCGGCATCAACCTAGGTGTTATCGATTTGGTCCACGCCGGATCCAAAAAGGTGACGCCTTTCAGAATGGCCATGATCAGTGACTCTCATTTGTACAGTCAAGAGGGCCACAAATTCGACTTGCAACTTGAAGATGCCGTCGCTCAGGTCAACGCATTAGAAATCCAACCTGACTTTGTGCTCTACGGCGGCGACATTGCCCAAAACGGCACAGAGGACCAATTGGCCAAGGGCAAAAAAATCTTGGCCAATCTGAAACCCAAAATGATGGTTATTCCTGGCGAACATGACTGGTACTTGGACATGGGTACAGCTTGGAAGGGCATGTTTGGTCGGGACTTCTGGTCTTTTGATCACAAAGGCGTCCATTTCATCGGCTTCAACTCCATTTTGGTCAAGGACTTCTGGACCGACAAGGGTCTGACCAACAAGCAACGCATGGAAGCCATGGAAATGCTGGAAGGACCCATTGGCGGTCTGTGGGGAATTCAAGCCGAACAATTGGATTGGCTGAAAAAGGATGTGGCTAAATTGTCACCAGACACACCGGTTGTCACCTTCAGCCATTCACCGCTGTGGGACTACTATCCTCGCTGGAATTTCCAAACTTCTGACGCACCAGAAATTCGCAAGATCCTGTCTAAATTTGTCAATGTGACGTCGTTCCACGGCCATGTCCATCAAACCATTTACAACAAAATCGGCAACATGACCTCCATTGGTGCCATGAGCACTTCATGGCCATGGCCTTATCCGCCTGTCAATGTTAAGTACCCTGAAAGCCAGCAGTACCGCGCTGACCCAGGTAATGAACAAGACGGAATGGGAACTTTGCAAGCTTCATTCAGTGCCAGTGGCGGCAAAGCACAGCACTTGCCTTTCGCTGACTCACTGACGCCATTTCTTAAGAATGGCATAAAAATCTAATCAGTTTCTTGTTGTGTGGCCCGCAGTATGTCGGGCCGCTTTTTTCGTTAATCCATAAAAGGAGACGTTCATGAAAAAAAATAATATCCTCAAATCTTTGACTGGTTCCATCCTGTTAACGATTGCAACATCAGCGGTGAATTTTCAAGCTGCCGCACGCGAACCTTTCACCAAAGAGGAACTCAAAGCGCAAGAAAAAAAACTGCTTGCAGCAGTAGAAGAGGGTTACAACATCTGGCACGGCAGTAACCCAACGACGCAAAACAACGGCTTGGCTTGTGGCAACTGTCATCCAGATGCTGCAGCGTCAAATCCACAAACCTTCCCCAAATACCATACGGCCTTCGACAGGGTGGTCACTTGGCGTGAAATGGCGAATTGGTGTATCCAAAACCCCCAAGGTGGCAAAGCATTGGATGTGAGCGGTCCTGAAATGCTTGCCATTGAAGCCTACGCCTTTTATCTTCATCGTGGATTACCCATTGAACCAGGTCTTGCAAGTCGTCAAACCAGACCGGTCAAAGTTGATTACGGTAAAGGTTTTCCAAGCAAGCCCACGGGCATTGGTTTTGACAACAAGTAAATCCCAGAGCTCCTAACCTTGCAAGCTTCCAAGCACCTCATCAAAGTATTTTGTGCATATTCGCTCAATACTTTTTGCGCATCTTTTCTTTTTTGGGGTAACTTGGTTTTTGCTCAGCAGATCTGTGATCAGCCAGTTTCTGTCATTCCTTTGCACTTTCAGGCAGATGAACGAGGTTGGGTCTTTGATTACCGAGCAAACTTGCAGTGGCAAAGGTGTGCAATTGGACAAACTTGGGTAGACCAGCAATGCGTCGGCAAAGCTCAAGCCATGACTTATTTTCAGGCTGTCAGCACTGTTAACGAGCTGAATCGTCAACGTATTGACGGATTCAATGACTGGAAGCTACCTCATCTCAAAGATTTGGCTTTCATTGCAGAGCAGCATTGCCGCCATCCGCGTGTCAGGTTGGAGTTGTTCCCCAACTTTCCCCCTGGTGTTTTTTGGAGCCGCTACACACGCATCGTCAATGACTTCGATCCGCATGTGTTCACCATGGATTTTGGCTTCTCTGGTGTTGCGCTAAACCATCCCGAAGAGTCGCATTTTGTGCGATTGGTTCGGAAACTTCACTAACCCTCACTTATCCATCCAAATGAAAAATCTAAATCGACGCATCTTTTTGATGCATACAGCAGCAATCTCAGGCGCTACTTTAGCCACTCAGGTATCCGCATCCGAAAAGAAAATGAAAGCTGCAGCGCCTGGGGAAAGACTTTCGGAAGCAGATTCATACCCTAAGTCTATGGGTTTCAAATTGGAGTCCAAAAACGTAGATAAAACGCGTTATCCACGACACACCACTGAGCAATACTGCAGCAGATGCCAACTCTACGAAGGCAATGCCACCGAGGGCGAATGCTCTTTTTACGGTGGTCGCATCGTTCCCGCCACCGGATGGTGCAAAAACTTCAAGTTGAACAAATCTGCCGCCTGAAGACAGACTCCCATTGGCCGCCCCCAATGGCTGGGGGTGGCCGAGATATTGAATATTTAACCAACCCTCATACAAATAAACAATTTATATTCATAAATTACATATTGACTATATAAAGTGTCAACTTATCATGACATGTAGTTTGATTATGAATTCTCTGGTATTCATTCATACGCCAATCCTCAGGGGGTGCCCATGTTCAATCGATTCTGCAAAGCTTGTTCGCTAAGTGGTATTCCCCTGCGGTCTTGTTTATGGATCAGCGTACTTTTTCTGTTGTCGGCGTGTGAGGGGCCAACATCGGTGCAACGCGGTTACCGCGGGACCAGCATGGTGCAAATTTACAAACCCAGTGTGCTGGCTGCCAACGCTGCCATTCATGACATCCCCGAACCTGAACCCGTCGACCCGCCCGAGCCTGATGCCCAATCAGTCAATGAACTGTACGAAAACGTTCAAGTGCTTAACGATTTGTCAGCGTTGGAGTTCTCCCGCTTGATGGCCGCCATGGCCACCTGGGTCGCACCGGAAGAGGGCTGCAAGTATTGCCACAACACCAAAAATCTAGCCTCTGATGAAAAGTACACCAAGGTGGTGGCCAGGCGAATGTTGCAAATGACCCGTAATTTAAACAATCAATGGAAAACCCACGTCAAAGAAACCGGCGTGACCTGTTGGACCTGCCACAGAGGACAAGCGGTACCCAGCGGGGACTGGTTCAACAACCCAGGTTTGCCGCATTCACAAGGCAATATGCTGGGCGACAAAGCGGGGCAAAACACACCCGCCATGTCGGAAGTGGCCAACGCCTCCTTGCCTTTCAATCCCTTAAGCACTTACTTGGTCAATGGTGAACACAATATCCGCATCCAAGGCACGCAGGCGCTCGCTGGGAACAACAGGCGCTCGATCAAACAAGCAGAGCACAGCTACGGCTTGATGATTTACATGTCCACCTCCTTAGGCGTCAATTGCACCTATTGCCACAACACACGGGCCATGGGCGACTGGAGTGTCAGCACCCCACAACGTGTGACAGCTTGGCACGGCATCCGCATGGTGCGAGATATCAATAGCAATTACCTCAGCGAATTAGCCCCCTTGTTCCCCCCCTACCGATTGAGTGAAGAAGGCGACTTTCCCAAAGTCGGTTGCGCCACCTGCCACAAAGGGGCATACAAACCGATGTATGGTGTCAGCATGTTGCCCGACTATCCCGAACTTGCCAAAGACATCATCTATGAAATTTCAACGGTTCCTGCCAACCTCGCTGCAGCTCAAAAAACACCTTAGCTTGGCCTTATGCGGTCTGGGCAGCCTGTTCTTCTTACCTACAGCCTGGGGCTTGGACCCACTCCCAGTCACTGGACCCATTGTGCGGATCTCGGACATGGCACCCATCAGCGTGGCGCAATTGGTGCAAGCCGTTTTGCGTTCCGATGTCGCCGTGCTGGGCGAAGTTCACGACAACCCGCGACACCACCAACTGCGTGGCGAGTTGCTGCGTCAATTGCCTGCTGCGAGTAAGACGGTGGTGGCTGAACACCTCAATTGGCGCCAAGGTTTTAAACCCGAGTCCGAGTTGTTGAGAGGCTTACAGGAGGCAGGTTTTGATGACCAAGGCTGGGCTTGGCCACTGCACCAACCCTTGTTTGAAGCGATTGGTGCCATGCAGATGCCCTTGATGGGCGGCAATCTGCCAGGCGAGTCCATCAAAGAGGTATTCAAAACCCGCGGCCAAAGTCTGCCCGAACCCGTTCGGGTGCTGCTGGCCAAAGCCCCTTTTGACGACCTGCAACGTAAAGCCTTGGAAGAGGAAATCAACCAAGGGCACTGCGGCGCCATGCCAGCCAGCATGTTCGAGGGCATGTCCGCGGTACAACGCGGACGCGATGCAGCCATGGCAGAAGTTGCACTCGCACACCTGCCCAGCGTTGTGCTTGCCGGCAATGGCCACGCTTGGAAGCATTTGGGCGTGCCTTTTGTTGTGAACAAAGTATCACCGCACTCGCAGACGATAAGTGTGTTGTTCATGGAATGGGACGACTCAAGGCCCAGCCCAGAAAAGCAGGCTTTTTTGGCTGAACTGGAGCCACAAGCAGACTATGTTTGGCTCACGCCACCTCAAAGCAGAGAAGATCCTTGTGCGAAATTAAAGAAAAAATGACATTTTTGTGTATCTCTAAAAATACCCAAATTTTTAATTAAATAGAATTGCCAATTAATATTTGAGTGCTTTCATTCGCATCACCCATTGATGAGGCCCGTCGGGCTTCGCAATGACGTCGCTTTAGACTTGCATCAGCGCATCGAGCTTTCGCGCATCGGCGCAAAAAGCGCGAATACCTTCGGCCAGCTTATCGCTGGCCATGGCATCTTCATTCAATGCCAAACGAAACTGCGCTTCGTTCAGTGTCAGCCGTTCAATGGGCGTTGCTTGCGCTTGCGCCAGACTGAGGCTGGCTGCCAGCGGCGCGGTCTGCGCTTGCAACTGCGCCAACAACTCAGGCGCAATGGTGAGCAAATCGCAGCCAGCCAGCGCGGTGATTTGCCCGATGTTGCGAAAGCTCGCCCC
>CAMDCZ010000066.1 GCA_945890735.1 Bordetella parapertussis
AAGCGATTTGCACGTCACCCCGATCTGCTTGGGCACCATGACTTTCGGCCAGCAAGTCGACGAAGCCACCAGCCACGCCATCATGGACCACAGCATTGAGCGGGGCGTGAACTTCTTTGACACTGCCGAGATGTACGCCGTGCCGCCCACCGCTGACACTTTTGGTTTCACCGAAACCTACATCGGCAATTGGTTGTCCAAACGCCCTGGCATGCGCCAAAAAATCGTGCTCGCCACCAAAGTGGCCGGCCCCTCGCGTGGCATGCCTTGGGTGCGTTCGGGCGAGGGCATGACCGCGGCTGACATCCTGGCCTCGTGTGACGCCAGCTTGAAGCGCTTGAAGACCGATGTCATCGACCTCTACCAAATCCACTGGCCAGAGCGCCATGTGCCGATCTTTGGTGCGATGTACTACGACCCCGCCAAAGAAAAATCCGCCACGCCCATCCACGAGCAACTCGAGGCCTTGGGCAAGTTGGTCAAAGCGGGCAAGGTTCGCCACATCGGTTTGTCCAACGAAACCCCTTATGGCGTTCACGAGTTTGTGCGTTTGGCCGAGCAACACCATTTGCCGCGCGTGGCCTCGGTGCAAAACGTGTATTGCCTGGTTAACCGGATTTTGGAAAATGGTCTGGATGAAACCATGCACCGTTTGGATGTGTCTTTGCTGGCCTATTCCCCTTTGGGTTTTGGTTTGCTCACGGGTAAATACGACAACGGTGGCACCACCGGGCCCAACGCACCCAAGGAAGCCCGCATCGCCAAGTACGAGAGCATGCGCAAGCAGCGCTGGGGTCGCCCCGAATCACTGGAAGCCGCCCGTTTGTACAACGCGGTTGCCCGTGAAGTGGGCATGACACCGACCCAGTTCGCCTTGGCTTTTTGTTACCAAAACTGGCGGGTGGCCAGCACCATCATTGGCGTGACCTCGGTTGCGCAACTTGACGAAGACCTCGATGCATGGGGTACCCAACTCTCGCCCGATGTGTTGGCAGCCGTTGATGCCATCCGCTGGAAAATGCGCGACCCAGCCATCTGAGCCATGCACATCTCACTTGAACTTTTGCATCCCTTGTTGGCGGCCATCAGTGCCTACCTGATCGGCTCGGTCTCGTTTGCCGTGGTCGTCAGCCGCCTCATGGGTCTGTCTGACCCGCGTTCTTACGGCAGCCACAACCCAGGCGCAACCAATGTGCTGCGCTCGGGCAACAAGTTGGCCGCCTTGCTGACGCTGTTGCTCGACGGTATCAAGGGTTGGTTGCCGGTCTATGCGGTGGTGCAGTTTGGCGCGGCATACGGATTGGGGCAGGGCACGCAGGCCATGGTTGCCTTGGCCGCTTTTGTTGGCCATGTTTGGCCGGTGTTTTTCCGCTTCCATGGCGGCAAGGGCGTGGCCACCGCGGCTGGCGTGTTGTTTGGCATCGAGCCGCTGCTGGGCTTGGCGACCTTGGCCACTTGGCTGATCGTGGCATTTTTCTCGCGCTATTCATCCTTGGCGGCCTTGGCCAGTGCGTTGTTTGCCCCGGCTTATTACCTCTTGGGCCACCGCATCGCTTGGTATGTGGACGATGCGGTGATGCTCTCTGCCATCGTCATGAGCGCCATCTTGGTCTGGCGTCACCAGGCCAACATCGCCAAGCTCATCCGCGGCGAAGAAAGCCGCATTGGGGGCAAGAAATTGGGGTCAGATTCCAATTAACTGAGATTCAATCGCGGAAGTTGTCGAAGCTCAAAGGCAAGTCGACCATTTCTTTCTTGATCAGCGCCATCGCGGCCTGCAAATCGTCGCGCTTGGCACCGGTCACCCGCACCGACTCACCTTGGATCGCTGCCTGCACCTTCATCTTGCTGTCTTTGATGGCGCGTTGGATTTTCTTGGCGTCCTCGCTGGTGATGCCATTGCGCACCTTCACGACTTGTTTGACTTTGTCGCCCCCCATTTTTTGCACATCGCCCTTGTCTAAAAAGCGCACATCCACGTTGCGCTTGGCGAGCTTGTTGCGCAGCACGTCATCGATTTGCTGCAGCTGGAAGTCGCTGTCGCCGATCAAGGTGATGTCCTTGTCTTTGAGCTCGATCGCGGCTGAGGTGCCTTTGAAGTCAAAGCGGGTGGCGATTTCTTTGGCGGTGTTGTCGACTGCGTTTTTCACTTCCACCACGTCGGCTTCACACACAGTATCAAAAGAGGGCATGGTTGGCAGGTCAAAAGTTCAGGGTGCGACAATTCTCACATGATTACCGAGACCCACGTTCCGCTGCAAGCGCACAACAGCTTTGGCATCGCTGCCCGAGCCGAGCGCCTGCTGCGCCTGCGCACCCTGGACGACTTGCAGGCCTGGTTAGACAGCCCCGAGCGCTTGGCACCGCACTTCGTGCTGGGCGGGGGCAGCAACATCGTGCTCACGGGTGACGTCAAACCGCTGGTGGTCAAGGTGGAGCTGATGGGCAAGCACTTGGTCAGCGAAGACGACAAGGCCTGGGTGGTGCAAGCCGCCGCCGGCGAAGACTGGCACGGCTTTGTGGCCTGGACGCTGGCACAGGGTTGGCCTGGTCTGGAAAACCTGGCCATGATCCCCGGCCTGGTGGGTGCGTCGCCGGTGCAAAACATCGGGGCCTACGGTGTCGAGTTGCAAGACCGGTTCGAGTCTTTGGATGCAGTCGATTTGCAAACGGGTCAAACCTTCACGCTCAATGCCGCCCAATGCGCGTTCGGCTACCGCGACTCGGTGTTCAAGCATGCAGCCAGCGACAGCCGCGACCTGGGACTGTTGGGCCGCGCACTGATCACCCAGGTGCGTTTTCGTTTGCCCAAGAAATGGCAATGCGATGTGAGCTACCTTGACCTCTCCAAAAAGCAAGCCCAGCATGGCGTGGCCAACCCCACGCCGCAGCAGGTGTTCGATTGGGTTTGCGAGATCCGCACCGCCAAACTGCCCGACCCCCAGACCTTGGGCAGCGCGGGCAGCTTTTTCAAGAACCCCACGGTGTCAGCCGAGCAGTGCGCCGACATCATTGCCCGCGAGCCCAAGGTGGTCCACTACCACCTGGCCGATGGCCGCATCAAACTCGCGGCTGGTTGGCTGATCGATGCCTGCGGCTGGCGCGGCAAATCGGTGGGCAATGCAGCGGTTTACGAGAAGCAGGCGCTGGTGATCGTCAACAAAGGCGGGCGGGACAACCCCTGCACCGGCGGCGAGGTCATGACCTTGGCCAAGGCGATCCAAACCAGCGTCTACGAGCGCTTTGGCATTCGGCTCGAACCCGAGCCGGTGGTGGTTTGATGCGTCTCTTGTTACTCGCGCTCGGTTGGTGCTTGGCCAGCGGTGCTGGCGCGCAAAGCTATCCCAGCAAACCTATTCAACTGCAAGTACCGTTCGCACCCGGTGGCACCACTGACCTGATTGCACGCACCGTGGCCGAGCCCCTGGGCAAGCTGCTTGGTCAAACCGTGGTGGTGGTCAACAAACCCGGCGGTGGTGGCGTGGTCGGCGCGGCGGAGTTGGCCCGGGCCGCTCCGGATGGTTACACCTTGGGGTTGGCCACGCTGTCGAGTGCCGCCACCAACCCCGCCATCAACCCCCGTGTGTCCTACCAACCCCTGACCGATTTCACCCCGATCATCAACATGATGGCCACGCCCAACGTGTTAGCGGTGCACCCATCATTCCCTGCCAAAGACATGGCGGGTCTCTTGAAAGCGCTGCGCGCTCACCCCGGCCGCTATGACTACGCCTCCTCGGGCACCGGGGGGATTGCCCATTTGCAAATGGAATTGTTCAAAAGCTTGACCCAAACCTCGGTGGTGCACATCCCTTACAGCGGAGCAGGGCCAGCTTTGCGCGACACCGTGGGTGGCCAAGTGCTGGTTATTTTTGACAACCTGCCATCTGCCTTTCCGCACATCCAGGACGGACGCTTGGTGGCGATCGCGGTGGCCTCGCCCGCGCGGGTGCCCGAGTTGCCCAAGGTGCCCACCTTCAAAGAGCTGGGTTTGGAGGCGGTGAACCGTCCCGCGCTCTACGGCATTTGGGGCCCCAAAGGCATGCCCAAGCCCATCGTGGCTCAACTCCATCAAGCACTTCACAAAGTTTTGCAAGACCCTGCCGTGGTCAAGCGCATTGAAGCCACCGGTTCCAAGGTGGTGGCCAACAGCCCTGAGCAGTTTGCCGCGCAACTCAAAGCCGAATACGAGGTGTACAAAAAGGTGGTGCATGGCCAAAAGCTCCAACTCGATTGACAGCACCGACCCGCTGATCGATGTGTTCATCGACGCACTGTGGCTCGAAGACGGTTTGTCCAAGCTCACGCTGGCGGCTTATCGGCGCGACCTCAACGGCTTGGCTGCTTGGCTGCAGACCCAGGGCAGCGGTTTGGCCACGGCGACCGAGCCCGACATCCAAAGCTATTTCGCCCACCGCCATCACGACACCAAGGCCAGCAGCGCGAACCGCCGCATGACCGTGTTTCGCCGCTTTTACCGCTGGGCCTTGCGCGACAACCGTTTGCGTGCTGACCCGACCATGAAGCTGTTGTCGGCCAAGCAACCACTGCGATTGCCCAAGTCCTTGAGCGAGCCACAGGTTGAGGCCTTGCTGCAAGCACCCGATGTCGAAACCCCCTTGGGCCTGCGTGACCGCGCCATGCTCGAGCTGCTTTACGCCAGCGGTTTGCGGGTCAGCGAGTTGGTCAACCTGCCCATGCTGTCCTTGAACCTGCGAGAAGGCGTGCTGCGGGTGACTGGCAAGGGCGACAAAGAACGCCTGGTGCCATTTGGCGAAGAGGCCGGCGATTGGCTGCAGCGCTATGTGGACCAAGGGCGGGGCAGATTGCTCTCGGGCCGACACAGCCAAGCGGTGTTTGTCACCCAGCGCGGGGTGGCGATGAGCCGTGTCATGTTTTGGATGTTGATCAAAAAATACGCCTTGCTGGCCGACATCCATGTGCCACTGTCACCCCACACCCTGCGTCACGCCTTTGCCACGCATTTGCTCAACCACGGTGCAGACTTGCGGGCGGTGCAAATGCTCTTAGGACATGCCGATATTTCCACCACCACGATTTACACCCATGTGGCGCGGGAACGCTTGAAATCCTTGCATGCCCAGCACCATCCCAGGGGTTGAGCTTTGATGAGTTAAAACTTATAAGATATGTTGCCGATAAAAAATTCACTCTTACTGTATTGACCCACATACATTGAAAATACGACTGTCAAATCCTTAAGAAATACATTTCTAAATTCGGAATTCACATGAAAATTGGCCCCATCACTGGTTTTTAATCTGAGGTTTAATAGGTTATGCTGATATTTCACGCCTAACCAGGGGGATACCATGGTGTTATAGGCTTGTGCTCCAATCATTGGACTGAACCCCTGCATATTTGATTTTTCTTGTGCTTCAAATTGAAATATGCGAGGTAGATGAAGGGTTCGAGTAGTTTGACCATAAAGCCCAGTCAACGAAGGCGTATCAGAAAAAACAAGCTCGTTGTTAAGGGTGTTAACTCGATAAAGTCGATTGCTGTAGTATTGATTTTGTACTGAAACACGCGAAAAAGCATTCAAGATCATCAATTGAAAGTGGTATTGTTCAGTGTATTTATCCATCCCTATGTCCATACTGAAACCAGTATCAATATTTAAAGGCCTAGGATGAAGGTCAAAACCAAATGACTCTAAAGCGTAGCGATCTAACCCTCCAATGAGCAAACCCGAGTTGCTCCCCAAGTCCAATTCACCATCGCCTCTCGACTCATTAAAGTTGTATAGATTTATCAATTTGGGTGACAGGGTGAACGAAATGCGATCAGAAAAAAGTTGTCCGTGATAGTTAAAGCCAATGGCGTCCATTTGATAGTTCTCCACAATCGCAGTCAGAGGGTAGTTGCCCAATGCCAGATTGGAGGGTATTCGATGAAGCGCTGCCAATGTCAGTGATGTTTGATTGCTTGTTAAAACACTCTGTTTTCGACGTTCAATAAAATATTCAAAGTGCGAATTTTCAATTGCTTGCTGAGCCTTATAAATTTTTTCAGCCGTGCCCCACACTTTTTCTGACTTATCGGCGATCAAGGGGTGCGAAGCCCAGTATGAGGGGGTAGGCATACCCTTTGAAAAATAGACTTCATTACTGTAAGTCAAATCCAAGGCAAAGGATGACGTGTTAGTTGATAGAAAAAAAAGAACCGCTAGAAAGCGGTTCAGAAAATGTTTCATTATTAAAATTTAATTGAGTGAAATTTCTCGACCACCCGTCTTGATGATACCGTCAGTTATTTCGCCAATTTCGGTGGTTCCCTTAAGGAGTTTACCGATGTATTTACCATTGGATTTAACCATGGTAGCTGAGTAATCACCACTACTGGTAACTTTAATGGTGTTGTCTTTAATGGTGGTTGAAAAATTTTGAAGATTTTTGACTTCAACAGCACTTAATTTAATCCAATTTTTATTTGAAATAATTTTCACATCGATGTTAGATTCACTGATCGACGTCTCATCAAACTCCATACCTAAACTGACATTGTCCGCTAAATTAAACACGAAAGTGGCATATGAATCTTCGAAGTTAGTGCTGGAAAATGGCATGAGTTCATTGTATGTTTCTGATCTTTTCGTAAAAAGATCCAGATTTAACAGGTTTCCTTCTTTGGCAAAAATTGCCCCGCTGAGTCTGAACTGGTATGGGTATATGTTATTATTTTTTTCAAGGAGTTTAACTTCACTTATCGAACCACTGAATCCGTCTCCGTCAGAGGTGGTGACCTTGATAGGAGCGGTGCCGGATATGGTTTTGTTGGGATCCCTTGGATCTTGACTGAACTTTAAACCAGTTAAGCTGATTGTGCCGGCCAGGCTACTTCCGATGGCTTGGTCATATCTTGTTGCATCAAATTTGATGAATTCTAATGATC
>CAMDCZ010000067.1 GCA_945890735.1 Bordetella parapertussis
AGCATGGTGTAGAGGTAGGGTGCTTTGGTGGGGTCCACAATCGAACCAGCCACTTGCAAGGTGCCAATGGCGGGTTCTGCATAGGTACAACCAATACCTAATAGAAAGGCGATGGTTAGCACGCCAGGCAAGGGGAGTTTCTGCGGCAATTTGCTACCGATGATGTCACCAAATGGCATCAAGCCCAGCTTCAGGCCTTCCATAAAGATCATCAAACCAATCATCACCGCGACCAAGCCGCCGGTGATCAGGGTGGCGTCAGCAATCGATCTTTGCAAAACAATGTACTGGAACAACCCCAGAAACAGCGCCAAAGGAACCACTGCACGGGCCTGCTCCATGAACCGGGTGTTGAAGTAGGGCTTCAACAGGTTCACAACGTCAGCACCTGCCAGCTTGAGCTTTTCGGGCTTGCTGGTGATTTCATTGCCGTTTTTGTCAAGTTTAGGTTTGGGCATCAGCTTGTCGTAGCTGATGGTGTTGGAGTCGACAGTGACAGCCTGTACATACTCCCCATATCGGATATTTTTCGCCATGGGCTCAGTCCTTCTGGAAATGAATTCAGCGGGCATGATATGCCAATTTGTTGAAAATAAAATTAAAAATTTCGTCATAATAGATTTATCGATATTGACGTTTTCACCGATGCCCCCATGTTTTTTGGTTGGTGTCGACACGTCAATGGGCTGTTTGTCGCAAGCCTAATGGGATCGGCTGGGGCGTGAAATGAACCGTAAATAACTATTGCGCGGGTGTGCCCCATTGCTGGACACAGAGATGGAAGGCTTCTGTGGCCAATTGCATGTCGTCTGCCGTGGTGCATTCCAGCGGGTTGTGGCTGATGCCTTGGTTTTCACCGCGCACGAACAGCATGGCTTGCGGCATCAACTGCTGCATCTTCATGGCATCGTGCCCCGCGCCACTGGGCATGTGGTGCAAAGGCAACCCCAAAGCGCTGACCGCGGTTTCCCAGCGGCGTTGCAACCCCGGGTCACTGGGGGCGGCGGCGGCACGCAGCGTCTCTTCCAGCTTGACGTGAATACCGCGCTGTTCACACACCGCCTGCAGCTTGTTCGCGATGTCTTGCGCCAAGGCGTCGCGCTGGGCATCGCTCGGTGCACGCACGTCCAGGCTGAAATGCACTTGGCCGGGGACCACGTTGATCGAGCCCTGTGGGACATTCAGCATACCCACTGTCGCCACCGAGTCCCCATCTTGGCGGGCGCGTTGCTCGACATACACCGCCCATTCTGCAAAGGCTGCCACAGCGTCGTGCCGCTGGTCCATTGGGCTGGTGCCCGCATGGCTGGCCGTGCCGGTCAGTTCGCCAAGAAAGCGCACGCTGCCATTGATCGAGGTGACCAGCCCCAAAGGCAGGTTCAGGCCAAATAAGACAGGGCCTTGTTCAATGTGCACTTCGACAAAACCCACATAGTTGGCAGGCTCACGTTTCAGGGCGGCGATGTCTTTCGGATCGTGGCCGGCTGCTTGCAGGGCTTCCCGCATGCTGATGCCAGCCTTGTCTGGTTGGTCCAGCCAAGCGGGATGGAAGTCGCCGACCAAGGTCGATGAGGCCAAGAACGTGGCTGGGTAACGCTGGCCTTCTTCTTCGGCAAAGGCCACGACCTCCAGACCCACGGGCCAACGCTTGCCGTGGCTGGCCCAAGCGCGGACACAGGCCATGGGCACGAACACGCCCAAGCGGCCATCGTACTTGCCGCCGTTGCGAACCGTGTCGTAATGGCTGCCGGCGAGCAGGTATTGGCCGTCAGGCTCGGCTGGGTGGTAACGCCCGACCACATTGCCCACCGCGTCGATATGCACCTCATCAAAACCGCAGGCTTGCATGCCCAGAGCGATGGTTTGGGCGCAGGCCTGGTGGGCCGGTGTGAGGTAGGCCACGCTCAGCTGACCCTGCTCGGCAAAGCCTGGGTCGCTGAACTGCGCCAGCCATTCATGCCAGTCCCAGAGCTCGCCACCGAGGACCGGGTGGTGCTGGCATTTTTCATTCAGGCGCAATTCCGCGATGCGGTGGATTTGCCGCAAACAGGCTTGAAATTCAACCGCTGGGCTTTGCTGCAAGCGCCATTGCATGGTGTCCAAGATCGCCTGGGGCGTCAGGCCGTTGCCGCGTGGTCCGCGCACGGCCACGATGAATGGCCAGCCAAACCGCGCCAGGTATTGCTGGTTGAGTTCGCTCAAGCGGGTGGCTTGCGCTGGCGTGCATTGCCACAGGCCGGCGATGTGCTGCTCTTGTTTGGACGCGGTGGTGAGCTGCGGATGGGGTTTGGCGGCCAGCAAGGGGTGGGCTTTGACCAAGGCCAGCTGTTGCGCGGGGCCGGCTTGCGCCACGCTGTCTGCCAAGGCCCATTTCAAATGCGCCAGGCTGCGAAACGGGCGTTGTGCCAGCGCTTGTTCGCCAACCCAAGGTGAGTGTTCGTAGATGCCATGCAGCCAAGACATGGCTTCCTCGGCACTGGCCAGGTTCAGCCAATCGATCAGCTTCTGGGAGGGCTGTGCTGTCAACATCTGGGGCATGGTGTGGGAACGCTTGGACGATACACTGAGACAAACAACTATACCTTTGCGCCAACAGCCGACAGCGGGAGACACACCATGGGATTGAGCACTCACGTTTTGGACACGATGCATGGCTGCCCGGCAGCTGGCATGGCGGTGACCTTGTACCGCACCCAAGGTGGCGAGCTGCGTTTGTGCCAAGTGTTGGTGCTCAATGCCGATGGCCGCAACGATGGCGGCCCCTTGTTGGACAACGACAGCTTGCAAGTCGGTACCTACCGCCTGGTGTTTTCGGTCAAGGCGTATTTCCAGGCCAAAGGCGTGGCCTTGCCAGATCCGGCATTTTTAGACCAGGTCACGCTCGACTTTGGCGTGGCCGATGTGACCCAGCACTACCATGTGCCCCTCTTGGTCAGCCCTTGGAGTTACTCGACTTACCGAGGTTCTTAGCCTTCAGTATTGGCCTTCGGTCAGGGTGTCGAGTTGGAATTGACCGCTGGCATGCCATAGCCAGGTGTCGGTGTACTTGACATGCTTCATCCGAACGGGCGCCGGGTAGGGCGCAGCGGCACGCACCTGCTGTTCGATTTCGCGCATCACCTCGGGGACATGGCGCGGTGCGCGCAACCACACGATCTCATCGACCCCCCCTTGGCTGTTGACCGCGATCTCAATCACCCCTACCGCTTTGAGCATGGGCGGCAGCTTGCCTCGGTAAATGCGTTGCTGGTAGGTGTTGTAGAGATGGCGGGCCGCATCGGAGCGGTATTCTTTGGCTGTGAGCGCCTGCGAGACCGGGGCATGCAGCGGCAAGCTTTCTTCGCTGGGTTTGGCCTTGGCCAGCGCCTGCGCAGGTGCTGGTGCAACCGGCTGGGGCGGTTGTGGCGTCAGCACAGGCGGTGGGCTGGCAGGCGCACGCGCTGTCTGGCGCACAGGGGTTTGGGCGCAAGCGGCCAACAAGGCGAGCACGATCAGCAGGCCGTATCGCAGTGAACGGGTGGTGTTCAATCGGGCCTCCTGTCAGTTTGTTGAGCCATGCATACTGTGCGCTCAATCAACAGCTTTGGCAATCCTGCTATTTCGAGGTAATTTGGTGAATTTGCTGGACGACTTTCTGACTCAATTGCGCGATGCCCCCGCCGTGCTGGTGAAGGTGGTGCACGGCCAGGGTTCGGTGCCACGCGAGGCGGGTACCTGGATGGCGGTGTTTGCTGACAGCCAAGTGGGCACGATTGGCGGCGGGCATCTGGAGTGGGATGCCATCGTCACTGCACGAGCTGCCTTGACCAGTGGACATGCCTTGCCTGCCCAGCAACGTGTGGCCCTGGGGCCGAGCTTGGGTCAGTGCTGTGGTGGCGTGGTGGAACTGGGCTATGCGCGGGTGAGCGCGGCGGATGCCGCGCAGTGCAAGCAAGACATGCAACCCCCGCTGGTGCCGTTGGCCTTGTTCGGCGGTGGCCATGTGGGGCGCGCCTTGGTCAAGCTGATGTCTGACTTGCCGTTTGCCATCCACTGGATCGACAGCCGAGACGAGGTGTTTCCCGAGGGTTTGCCCAGCCAAGTGGTGGCTGAGCATTCCGAGCCGGTGCACCAGGCCGTGGCGGGCTTGAAGCCAGGCAGCGCGGTGCTGATCATGAGTTTCAGCCATGCGGAAGACCTGGACGTGTTGGCCGCGTGTTTGCACCGTGTGCGCGCCAAGCAGGACCTGCCCTTCATTGGCTTGATTGGCAGCGCCACCAAATGGGCCACCTTCCAACACCGCCTCCAAGCCAAGGGCTTCACGCCCGCAGAGCTGGCCCAGGTGACCAGCCCGATTGGTTTGCCGGGTGTGGGCGGCAAGTCGCCCGCCGAGATCGCGGTGGCCGTGGCGGCGCAACTGCTGAGCATGCCCTTTCCCCGTCGGCCATCGGTATAGTCCCCGGCCATGGAAACCTATTTGTTGGAATGGGCGCAACTGCTGCTGCGCTGGTTGCATGTGATCGTGGCCATTGCATGGATCGGCTCATCGTTTTATTTTGTTTTTCTGGATGCCAACTTGGTGCCACCGCAAGACGAGGCGCTCACGGCCAAAGGCGTGGCCGGTGAAATGTGGGCGGTGCACGGCGGCGGTTTTTACAACCCCCACAAATACGCGGGCGCACCCGGCAATATCCCTTCCAAGTTGCATTGGTTTTACTGGGAAAGTTATGCGACTTGGCTGAGTGGTTTTGCGCTGTTTGCACTGCTGTACCTCTACCAGGCCCCGACCTTTTTGATCGACAACCAGGTCTTGGCCTGGTCCCCGCTGGCCGCCAGCCTGACCGCCTTGGCTTTCTTGCTGGGCTTTTGGGTGTTTTACAACCAGTTGTGCAAAGCCTTGTTCCACCACCCTCAAGGACAGACCTGGGTGGCGGCCACCCTGGTGGTGGTGGTGGCGGCAGTGTGCTGGCTGGCCTGCCAGTTGTTTGCCGGGCGCGCGGCTTTTGTGCTGGTCGGGGCCACCCTGGCCACAGCCATGACCGCCAATGTGTTTTTCTGCATCATCCCCGGGCAGCGCACGGTGGTCAAAGCCTTGACATCTGGCGAGCCGGTGGATGAGAAGGCCTTGGCTATTCATGGCTTGCGTGGCAAAACCCGCAGCGTGCACAACACCTATTTCACCTTGCCGGTGCTGTTTGCGATGCTGGCCAACCATGAAGGGCTGTTGGTGAGCCACCCGCAGCGTTGGGTGATTTTGTTTTTGATGATGTTCGCCGGGGCATGCATCCGCCAGTTCTTTGTGCAAAAACACGCTTGGCATTTGGGCAAAAGTGCCCACCCTTGGCCGTTTGCACTGGTGGGTGTGGTGGTGATTGTGGGCTTGATCGTTGCATTGCGGCCAGCGCCCGTGGCTGCCAGTGTGGACGATTCACCGGTGGGTTTGGCACAGGTGCAGGCGATCGTGAACCAGCGTTGCGTCAGCTGTCACGGCGAACAGGTGCAAATGAAAAACTTGCGTTTAGACAGCGTGGCTTTGATCCAAGCCAATGCCCAAATCATCTACCAACAAACGGTGGTGCTGCGTCAAATGCCAATGAACAACGCCACCGCTATCACGGAGCCGGAGCGCCAGGCGCTGGCGCGCTGGTTTCTGGCGGGGCCAAAGCCTTGACCTTTTTTTCATAGGCCAGCAGGCGTTTTTCGCGTTGAACCAAGTAGGCGTTGTAGGCCAGTTGCATCTGCAACTGTTGCTGGTCTTGCCGTTCTTTGACCTGGTTGTTGTAGATGAACAGTTCTCGGCTGTTGCTGATGGATTGGGCCAGCATGGCACTGGCCCCTTTGTTCAAGCCACGCCACAACAGCATGGCCAAGGCCAGCGGAAAAAACACCACCATGGCCACATACACCCAGACTTCTTCGGGGTTGGAAGCGGTTTCCTTCAGCTGTTTGGCAAATTCATCGGCGGTCATGGCAGTCCTGTCTCGGGTTTGGCTCATAGGGAATCGACCCGAGCCTGGCCAACTTGAGCGCATGCGCTATGCTCGCCCGCCATGGCCCCTGTGCAACCCCTTTCCACCGAACCCCAAGCCCTGCTGCGGCAGCTGTATGACGCGGCTGTGGCCCGGGCCCAACCGCACTTGAACATGCCCGCTTGTTTGCCTGCGCCGCCCTTGGGGCGCACCGTGGTGGTGGGTGCCGGGAAGGCGGCTGGCGCGATGGCCCATGCGCTCGAACAGGCATGGCCAGCCAATGTGCCTTTGTCTGGCGTGGTGGTCACCCGTTACCACCACACCCCGCCGCGACCTGCGGGTTTGCTGCAGCGCATCGAGATCCTGGAGGCTGCCCACCCGGTGCCTGACCAAGCCGGCATGGATGCAGCCGAGCGCATGTTGGCCCTGGTGCAAGGCTTGACCACCGACGATTTGGTGATTTGCCTGGTGTCCGGCGGCGGCTCGGCTTTGCTGACCCTGCCTGCCCCAGGTTTGACCCTGCAGGACAAACAACAGCTCAACCGAGCCTTGCTGGAAAGCGGTGCCTCGATCGGTGAAATGAACACGGTGCGTAAGCATTTGTCGCGCATCAAGGGCGGACGCTTGGCAGCGGCTTGCCATCCCGCGCAAGTGGTGACCCTCACCATCAGCGATGTGCCCGGCGACGACCCAGCGGTGATCGCCAGTGGGCCCACGGTGCCCGACACCAGCACCTGCGCCCAGGCCTTGGCCATCTTGCAGCGTTATCGGATGGTGCTGCCTGCATCTGTGCAACAAGCCCTGGCGCAAGGCCTGCTGGAAACCCCCAAACCCCA
>CAMDCZ010000068.1 GCA_945890735.1 Bordetella parapertussis
TACAACTTTGGCTTGGCTAAAGTGATTTGGGGCACAGCCACGGAGGATGTGCCTGGGACACAAGCCAAATTGGTCATGAACGCCTGGGGTGTCAAAGTGCCTGTTAACCAACAAATTGACTTTGGCTATCTCTCCACCAAAACCAACCATACCCGCGGTTCGATCACTGCGATTGGAAGCTTGCCAGGAAGCCAATTCAGTTTGTCTGGTTACAAAATGTTGGCGACCTACAGTTTGAGCAAGCGAACCAAGTTGTATTGGACCAAAGGCTTCCAAAAGCTCGATGGTGGGACAGCGGCAGGCAATGAATTCAGCACCACAAGGACAGGTTTGGGCGTCAACCACAGTTTTTGATCCACTGAATACATTCAAATTCAGTCAGCGCATCCGTTGATTGAAAGCCAAATAACCCCCCACGGCTTCACCGCCTGGGGGTTTTTCATTGCGCGACAATCTCCGCATGACTGCTCAAATCACCCTGACCCGCCCCGACGATTGGCATGTGCACCTGCGCGATGGCGAGGCTTTACATAACGTTGTACCCCACACTTCAGCCCAATTTGCACGGGCCATTGTCATGCCCAACCTCAAACCGCCGATCACCACAGCGGCGCAGGCGCTGGCATACAAGCAACGCATCTTGGCGGCAGTGCCCCAAGGCCAGGCTTTCGAGCCCTTGATGACGCTCTACCTCACCGATCAATTGCCGGCCGATGAAATCGTGCGTGCCCACGAAGCCGGTGTGGTCGCGGTCAAGCTCTACCCCGCTGGCGCGACCACCAACAGCAGCGCAGGTGTCACTGACATTCGCCATACCCATGCCAGCTTAGAGGCCATGCAACGCCTTGGCATGCCTTTGCTGGTGCATGGCGAGGTCACGGAGCCAGAGGTGGATGTGTTTGACCGCGAAGCGGTGTTCATAGACCGACACTTGGTGCCACTGCGCCGCGATTTCCCCGAGCTCAAGATCGTGCTCGAACACATCACCACCCGAGAGGCCGCGCAATACGTGGCACAAGCGGGCCAGCACACTGCAGCCACCTTGACAGCGCACCATTTGCTTTACAACCGCAACGCTTTGTTCATGGGTGGCTTGCGTCCGCATTACTACTGCCTGCCTGTCTTGAAGCGCGAAGTCCATCGCCAAGCCTTGCTGCAAGCAGCGGCATCGGGCAGCGACCGTTTCTTTTTGGGCACTGACAGCGCACCCCACGCCGCGCCGCTCAAAGAGCACGCCAGCGGTTGTGCGGGTTGCTACACCGCTTTGTCTGCGATGGAGTTGTATGCCGAGGCTTTTGACAGCATGGGCGCTTTGGACAAACTCGAGGCTTTTGCCAGTTTTCACGGCCCTGACTTTTATGGCCTGCCGCGCAACACAACGCAGATCACCTTGCATCGCCAAAGCTGGACCTTGCCCGAGCAGTTGCCTTACGGTGAAACCAGCTTGAAGCCCCTGCGAGGCGGTGAGTCACTGGCCTGGCGCATGGCCTGAGGCTTGCGGTTGTTACGCGTTGATTGGAAGCAGGCTTGGTTTGCACCCTGGGCAGCCCATGGCGAAGGTGTTGTGCAGCGGTGGCATGCGTCGGGTGATTTGCCGCAAGCCTTGAACAGCTTTGTTCACCCCAACGCTTTGAGATTTGTGGCCCAAGACGCCTTGTCACCTGGCGCGGCATACGAAGCCTTCATCGACGAGCAACAGCGCATACCCACCCGCAACAACGCCCACGATTTCTTCAACGGTTTGTGTTGGCTGCGCTTTCCGAAAACCAAACGCCGCTTGAACCGACTGCAAGCACAGGCGATTCAAGCCCATGGCATCCAAGCCCAGCGTGGTGCGTTGCGCGACGCGATCACCTTGATGGACGAAAACGCCGTGCTGCTTTGCGCACCCGAACTGGTTTGGCAAACATTGCAGGCCAAAGACTGGCAAAGCCTGTTTGGTCAACACCGCGAGGTTTGGCAACACGTGCATGTCAATGTCTTTGGACACGCTTTGTTGGAAAAACTCTTGACACCTTACAAAGGCATCACCGGTCATGTGTTGTGCTTGCCCATGCCTGAGAGCCTGATCACGCAAGCGCAGGCAAGCGATGACGCGTTGGACGACTGGTTGAGCAGCCACACCACGGCTGAATGGTTGCAGACCAAACCGTTCACGCCGTTGCCCATCTTGGGTGTGCCTGGTTGGTGGACAGGCAATGAAAACCCTGATTTCTATGCGGACAAAAAAGTCTTCAGGGATTGAAAACCCATGTCCAAGCCCTAACATTCCCCACATCCGAACCACAACAGGGTCGGTTCAAAGGAACACATGAAGCGTATTTTTCTGTTGATCGTGACCAATTTGGCTGTGATGCTGGTGCTGGGGGTGGTCGCCAGCTTGCTCGGCGTCAACCGATTCCTCACATCCAATGGCTTGAACCTCGGCGCTTTGCTGGGCTTTGCCATGGTGATGGGCTTTGGTGGCGCTTTCATCTCCTTGTTGATGAGCAAGTGGATGGCCAAGATGTCCACCGGCGCGCAGGTCATCGTGCAACCGCAAAACGCGGATGAGGCTTGGATTGTGGACACGGTTCGCCGCTTGTCTCAGCGCGCAGGCCTGGAGATGCCCGAGGTCGCCATTTACCATGGTGAACCCAACGCATTTGCCACCGGCGCATTCAAGAACTCCGCCTTGGTCGCGGTGTCGACGGGTTTGTTGCAAGGCATGACCCGCGAAGAAGTCGAAGCCGTGTTGGCCCACGAGGTCGCACACATCGCCAACGGCGACATGGTGACCCTGACCTTGGTGCAAGGCGTGCTCAACACCTTTGTGGTTTTCTTGAGCCGTGTGGTGGGTTATGCGGTTGACAGCTTTTTGCGCAAAAACGATGAAGAAAACACAGGCCCCGGCATGGGTTACTACATCACCAGCATCGTGCTGGACATCGTCTTGGGCATTGCCGCGAGCATCGTCGTGGCCTGGTTCAGTCGCCAACGTGAATTCAGAGCTGACGCAGGTGCCGCAGCCTTGATGGGGCGCAAACAACCCATGATCAACGCCTTGGCACGCTTGCAAAACATGCAGTCCGAAGGATTGCCCCCGAGCTTGCAAGCCATGGGCATCAGCGGCGGCTTGGGCAAGATGTTCTCTTCACATCCGCCCCTGGAAGAGCGGATTGCCGCGCTGCAATCTGCATCCTGAAAAACCAGTGTCACAAACGTGATTCGCCCAAGGCCTGGGCGATCGCGTTTTTCTTGACCCGTGGTTTTGGGCAAGCGCCTTTGGGTAAGTCAAACCACAGGCGCACATCCTCTTCCAAGCCCACGCCGTGCATGTAGTTGTAAATCGCCTTTTTCAAACCCTGCCCAAGCAAGCCATGGTCGGTGCCTGTCGGGTCGATGAAGTCCACATCGTTTTGCGCAAAACCACCCTCTGGCAAAGGCAGCAGGCGCACACCATAGGCTTTGGGGTCCAAGCCCACTGGTGAATGCACTGTGCAGGCAAAACGGTGAAAGAACCCACTTTGGATGCAACCGTTTTCAAACAGTTGGCGCACATATTCCAGCGAGTCGACCGTGTCATGCACGGTTTGCGTGGGAAAGCCATACATCAGGTAGGCGTGAACCAGCACACCCGCGTTCGAAAACGCCTTGGTCACCCGCGCCACCTGTGACACCGACACGCCTTTTTGCATCAGGTCGAGCAAGCGGTCCGAGGCGACTTCCAATCCGCCTGATACCGCGATACAGCCACTCTCAGCCAACAGCTCACAGAGCTCGGGTGTGAAGGTTTTCTCAAAGCGGATATTGCCCCACCAAGTGATTTGCAGTTGACGGCGCAGTATCTCCTCGGCCATGGCCTTGAGCGACTTCGGTGGCGCGGCTTCGTCCACCAAATGAAAGCCTGTTTGCCCCGTCTCTGCCACGATGCGCTCGATGCGGTCGACCAAGGTGGTGGCAGACGCCGCGTCAAAGCGCGAGATGTAGTCCAGCGACACATCACAAAAGCTGCACTTTTTCCAATAGCAACCATGTGCCACCGTGACCTTGTTCCAGCGGCCATCACTCCACAAACGGTGCATCGGGTTGAGCATGTCCAGCAGTGACAAGTAACGGTGCAAAGGCAAGCCGTCCCAGGTGGGCGTACCGACATCGTCAAAGGGCACATCCGGTTCAGCCCAGTTGATGAACCTCACCGCGCCATCAACGCGCACAAAGCTTCGCACCAGGCGCTGTAAGGAGCGTTTGCCTTGCAAGTGCTCCATCAGCGCCAACAAGGGGCGTTCGCCCGCATCGAGCGTGACCGTGTCGACAAAATCAAACAAACGCGGTTCGCGCAAACTGCGCAATTCGGTGTTGGCATAGCCGCCACCCAAGGCAATGTGCACCGTGGGGTGATGGGCTTTGATGGTTTGCGCAATGCGAAGCGCGGCATACATGGCACCTGGAAATGGCACCGAGAGCAAGACCAGCGTGGGCTGGTGCTCGGCCATGGCCTGCAAAGTCAGTTGTTGTAACCAATCGTCGAGCAAAGTCGGCGGCCCTGCCAGGGCTTGGGCCAAAGGGTCAAAACTGGCTTGGCTGCTGGCCAAGGATTCGCCATAGCGCACAAACTCAAAGCGCGGATCGACCGCATCGCGCACCACATCAGCGATGTCGTTCAAATACAGCGTGGCCAAATGCCTGGCGCGGTCTTGTTGACCCAGCGCACCAAAGGCCCAGGCCAGCGGGTCGTCGCTGTCGTCCTCGAACACATCGAGGGCGGCAAAGCGTGGCCCTTCTGGCAAAAAACCACGGCCTGCAATGCGGTGGCAAAGCGTGCTGTCCGTGCCTTGCAAAAAAGCAATGGTCGGCGCGATGCTTTGGGCATAGCGCGGGAAATGGTCCAAAAACGCATTGACACAAGCGCTGCGGCTCTCCAGTGGCAGTCGCCATGCCTGTTCACGCACCTCGGCCAAACCTGCTGGGGTGAGCAACTTCAGCACCAAGGCCAGCGCCAAATCCACTTGGCCTGCGGGCACGCCTTGGCTGCGCAAGAAGCCTGTGAGGTAAGCGGTGGAAGGATAGGGCGTGTTGAGTTGCGTCATCGGCGGGATGACGCTCAGTACCTGCGGCACTGCCAGGGTGTTCATCGGCCTGCCCCTTTGGCCAAACCGGCTTGCTGTAAGCAATGCAATGCAAGTGCTTCGCCCAGTTTGATGCCATCCACCGCGGCGGACAAGATACCGCCCGCGTAACCCGCGCCCTCACCCCCAGGGTACAGGCCGTGCATGGTGGGGCTTTGCATGTCGGTGTTTCGATCAATCCGCAGCGGTGAAGAGGTGCGGGTTTCGACGCCGGTCAAAACCGCATCGGGCATGTCAAAGCCTTTGATCTTTCGGCCAAAAACGGGCAAGGCCTCGCGCATGGCCTCGATGGCATAGCTGGGCAGCACTGTGGACAAATGGGTCATGTGTACCCCAGGTTGGTAGGAAGGCTGAACCAAACCCAGTCGGCTCGAAGCGCGGTTGGCCAGCAAATCCCCGACCAGCTGAGCCGGTGCATGGTAGTTGCTGCCACCTGCCAAGAAAGCCTGGGACTCCAGCTGGCGTTGCAACACCATGCCAGCCAGTGGATGGAAACCATCGCTGGTGTCCATGGTGTCCAAGCGCACTGCGTTGCCTGCCTCTTGGCCCAAAGCGGCTTCAAACGCAGCGGCATCCGTGGGGTAGTCTGAAGGGTCGATGCCCACCACGATCCCGGCATTGGCATTGCGCTCGTTGCGCGAGTACTGGCTCATGCCATTGGTCACCACCCGCCCGATTTCACTGGTGGCCGCCACCACGGTGCCACCGGGGCACATGCAAAAGCTGTAGACCGCACGGCCATTGTTGGCGTGGTGCACCAGCTTGTAGTCGGCCGCGCCCAACATCGGGTGACCCGCATGCAAACCCCAGCGTGCGCGGTCAATCACACCTTGTGGATGCTCGATGCGCACACCGATCGAAAATGGCTTGGCTTGCATTTGCACGCCGTGGCGATGCAGCATGGTGAACGTGTCGCGGGCGCTGTGACCAAGCGCCATGACCACATGCTGGGTGGGCAGGTGGTGGGTAGCACCGCTGCTGAGGTCAAGCACTTGCAAGCCGCGCAGCTGTCGTTGTCTTGGCTTGCTGGAAGCACGGGTTGGCGCCTGCGAGCCGGAGGCCGTCCCGTCTTCAAACAACAGGTCAACCACGCGTTGCCCAAACCGCACCTCGCCACCCAAGCGGATGATTTCCTCGCGCAAACCTTCAACCACTTTGACCAGCTTGAACGTGCCGATGTGCGGGTGCGCCGCCCACAAAATCTCTTCCGGCGCACCAAAGCGCACAAACTCATTCATCACCTTGCGGCCCAAATGTCGCGGGTCTTTGATCTGGCTGTAGAGCTTGCCGTCGGAGAAAGTGCCCGCGCCGCCTTCGCCAAACTGCACATTGCTTTCAGGCTGGAGGACCGATTTGCGCCACAAACCCCAGGTGTCTTTGGTGCGTTGCCTCACCTGCGGGCCGCGCTCGATCACGATCGGCTTCAAGCCCATTTGCGCCAACACCAGGGCCGCAAACATGCCGCAAGGCCCAAAGCCGACCACCACAGGCCGCTCAGTGCTTGACCATTCGCCTGGCGCTTGGACGGGTGGACGCCATTGCATGTCTGGCGTGGCCTGGATATGCGGGTTGCCTGCGTGGGTTTGCAGCAGAACGCGCTCTTGATCGGGATCGGTGAGTGCCAGGTC
>CAMDCZ010000069.1 GCA_945890735.1 Bordetella parapertussis
CGTCCTCAGTTTTACTTCCGCACGACCGACGTGACCGGGGCGATCGAGTTGCCAGAAGGCAAAGAGATGGTGATGCCTGGCGACAACGTGTCGATCACGGTGAAGTTGATCCACCCGATTGCGATGGAAGAAGGTTTGCGCTTCGCGATCCGCGAAGGCGGCAAGACCGTTGGTGCCGGTGTGGTTGCCAAGATCATTGCTTAAGGAAACGACATGTCTTCAAAGCAAAAAATCCGCATCCGTCTCAAAGCATTCGATTACAAATTGATTGACCAATCTGCGGCTGAAATCGTGGACACGGCCAAGCGCACTGGCGCGATTGTCAAAGGCCCCGTGCCTTTGCCAACCCGCATGAAGCGTTTCGACATCTTGCGCTCACCTCACGTCAACAAGTCCAGCCGTGACCAGCTTGAGATCCGTACCCATCAACGGTTGATGGACATCGTAGACCCGACCGACAAAACCGTTGACGCTTTGATGAAGCTCGACTTGCCAGCCGGTGTGGATGTAGAAATCAAGCTGCAGTAAAACCAAAGTCGTCTTCACAAGAGGCGACACCACTGGATCGGGTTGAAAGCTGGCACACGGCCAGTTTTCAGCTACAATCCAAGGCTCTGCGCAAAAGCGCGGGGAAATTATCAACCTTCTTTCATACACCAAACGCAGTTGCCAATTGAAGTGACTGCGGTGAAAGTTTTGGAGAACAACATGAGTCAAAGCAATCGATTGGGATTGCTGGGCCGCAAGGTGGGCATGATGCGTCTGTTCACTGATGATGGGGACGCAGTGCCTGTCACAGTGGTAGATGTTTCAAACAACCGCGTGACCCAGGTCAAAACCCAAGAAAATGACGGCTACGTGGCCTTGCAGGTCACCTTCGGCGCACGCAAAGCTTCGCGTGTCAACAAGCCGCAAGCCGGTCACATGGCCAAAGCTGGCGTTGAAGCCGGTGAAGTCACCCAAGAATTCCGTGTCACCGCCGAAACCGCAGCGCAATACCCTGCTGGTTCCTCCGTGCCTGCCACCGCCATCTTCACCGTCGGCGAAAAAGTGGACGTGCAAGGCACCTCCATCGGTAAAGGTTTCGCGGGCACCATCAAGCGTCACAACTTCCGCTCACAGCGTGCTTCTCACGGTAACAGCCGTTCGCACAACGTGCCCGGCTCCATCTCCATGGCACAAGACCCCGGTCGCGTGTTCCCAGGCAAAAAAATGTCTGGTCACATGGGCGATGAAACAGTGACCACCCAAAACCTCGACGTGATTCGCATTGACGAAGCCCGCCAACTGTTGTTGATCAAAGGCGCAGTGCCTGGCTCAGCCGGTGGTTTCGTGACCGTGCGTCATGCCATCAAAGCCAAATCCAAGGGAGCCAACTGATGCAAATCGAACTCCTGAACGACCAAGGCCAGGCTTCTGCCAAATACGACGCGCCTGAAACATTGTTTGGCCGTGACTACAACGAAGATTTGGTTCACCAGATCGTGGTCGCCTACCAAGCCAATGCCCGCCAAGGCACACGCGCTCAAAAAGACCGCGAACAAGTCAAGCACTCCACCAAGAAGCCGTTCAAGCAAAAAGGCACAGGCCGTGCACGTGCTGGTATGACTTCTTCGCCCATCTGGCGTGGAGGCGGTCGCGCATTCCCCAACAGCCCAGAAGAAAACTTCACCCAAAAAATCAACAAGAAGATGTACCGCGCCGGCATGGCGGCGATCTTCTCCCAGTTGGTGCGTGAAGGCCGTTTGGCTGTGGTGGATTCGATCAAAATCGAAGCGCCCAAAACCAAGTTGCTGGCCTCCAAATTGAAAGCCATGAACCTGCAGTCCGTGTTGGTCATCTCTGAAGAAGTCGATGACAACCTGTACTTCGCGGCGCGCAACCTGGCCAATGTGCTGGTGGTTGAGCCTCGCTATGCCGACCCCGTCTCTTTGGTCCACTACAAGAAAGTCTTGGTCACCAAAGGCGCTGTCGACAAACTCAAGGAGATGTTCGCATGAGCACCACCAAATACGACGAAGGCCGTTTGATGGCTGTGTTGGTTGCGCCCATCGTGTCTGAAAAAGCCACCATGGTTGCTGAGAAGTCCAACGCAGTCACTTTCAAAGTCTTGCAAAACGCCACCAAGCCCGAAATCAAGGCCGCGGTTGAACTGATGTTCAAGGTCGAGGTGCAAGGCGTGTCAGTGGTCAATATCAAGGGCAAAACCAAGCGTTTTGGCCGCTCTGTGGGTCGCCGCGATCATGTGCGTAAAGCGTACGTGACGCTCAAGGCTGGCCAAGAGCTGAACCTGTCTGGAGAGGTGGCTTAATCATGGCAGTCATCAAAATGAAACCAACCTCACCCGGTCAACGGGGTGTGGTCAAGGTCACGCGTGACCATTTGTTCAAAGGTCCGGGGTATGCACCCTTGTTGGAGCCACAGTTCCAAAAAGCGGGTCGCAACAACAACGGTCACATCACCACCCGCCACAAAGGCGGTGGTCACAAGCATCACTATCGCGTGGTCGATTTCCGTCGCGTCAAAGATGGCATACCTGCCAAAGTTGAGCGCATCGAATACGACCCCAACCGCACAGCGCACATTGCCCTGGTTTGCTACGCTGATGGCGAGCGCACCTACATCATTGCGCCTCGCGGCTTGGAAGTCGGTGCCACGATTCACAGCGGTGCAGAAGCCCCGATCCGTGCCGGTAACACCTTGCCCATTCGCAACATCCCCGTGGGTTCAACCATCCACTGCATCGAGTTGCGTCCTGGCAAAGGTGCGCAGATCGCTCGCTCGGCGGGCACCTCTGCCACCTTGTTGGCGCGTGAAGGCACCTACGCTCAGGTGCGCATGCGCTCAGGTGAGGTTCGCAAGATCCACATCGAATGCCGTGCAACGATTGGTGAAGTCGCCAACGAAGAACACAGTTTGCGTCAGTTGGGCAAGGCCGGTGTCAAGCGCTGGATGGGTATCCGCCCAACCGTGCGTGGTGTGGCCATGAACCCGATTGATCACCCACACGGTGGTGGTGAAGGTCGCACCGGCGAAGGCCGCGCACCGGTTGACCCATGGGGCAACCTGACCAAAGGCTACCGCACCCGCAACAACAAGCGCACGCAAGTCATGATCGTCTCGCGTCGCAAGAAATAAGGGTTAACACATGACACGCTCACTCAAAAAAGGCCCGTTTGTTGACCACCACTTGTTGGCCAAGGCTGAAAAAGCCGTTGCCACCAAGGACAAAAAGCCAATCAAGACTTGGTCACGCCGCTCCATGGTTCTGCCCGATTTCATCGGTTTGACCATCGCGGTTCACAACGGCAAGCAACATGTGCCGGTCTATATCACCGACCAAATGGTGGGTCACAAGTTGGGCGAATTTGCGCTGACTCGTACCTTCAAAGGCCATCCGGCGGACAAAAAAGTCCAGAAGAAGTAAGGAGCAGCTATGGAAACACGTGCAGTCCTGCGAGGTGTTCGCTTATCGGTCGACAAAGGCCGCTTGGTGGCAGACCTGATTCGCGGCAAAAAAGTGGACCAGGCTTTGAACATCCTGACCTTCACACAGAAAAAAGCAGCGGGCATCGTTAAAAAGGTGCTCGAGTCAGCCATCGCCAATGCAGAGCACAACGATGGTGCCGACATTGATGAGTTGCGCGTCAAGACCATTTATGTGGAACAAGGCGCAACCCTCAAGCGTTTCACAGCGCGCGCCAAAGGCCGCGGCAACAGCATCAGCAAGCCCACATGCCATGTGTATGTGACGGTCGGCAACTGAAAGGTCTAGGAAGATATGGGACAAAAAATCCACCCCACCGGGTTCCGCCTGTCGGTCAGCCGCAACTGGGCCAGCCGCTGGTACGCCTCTAACAAAGACTTCGCCGGCATGCTGGCCGAAGACATCAAGGTGCGTGAGTACCTCAAGGTCAAACTCAAGAACGCGGCTGTGTCGCGCATCTTGATCGAGCGCCCTGCCAAAAATGCCCGCATCACCATTTTTTCCGCACGTCCAGGCGTGGTCATCGGTAAAAAAGGCGAGGACATTGAAAACCTCAAGAAAGAACTGGCCGCGCGTTTGGGCGTGCCTGTCGCCGTCAACATCGAAGAAGTGCGCAAGCCTGAAATCGATGCCCAACTGATTGCAGACAGCATCACCCAGCAGCTCGAAAAGCGAATCATGTTCCGCCGCGCCATGAAGCGCGCCATGCAAAACGCCATGCGTCTGGGTGCCCAAGGCATCAAGATCATGTCTGCAGGTCGCTTGAACGGCATCGAGATCGCGCGTACCGAGTGGTACCGCGAAGGCCGCGTGCCACTTCACACCCTGCGTGCTGACATCGACTACGCCACTTCTGAAGCCAAAACCACTTACGGCATCATCGGTGTCAAGGTGTGGGTCTACAAAGGCGACACCTTGGGCCGCAACGATGCACCGGCTGCACAAGAACCCCGAACAGATGACGAGCGCCGCCCCCGTGGTCCCCGTCGCGATGCTCGCCCCGCAGGCGACCGTCCACCAGCCCGTGGCGCTCGTCGCCCAGCGGGTACCAATGCCGCACCGGCGGATGGCAGCGATAAACCCGCTGAAGCCACCGATGCTCCCAAAACCACCGTCAAGCGCGTCCGCAAGGTAGCCGCGCCCGCATCCACTGGCACGGCTGCGGACGGACAAGGAGAATAAGCATGCTGCAACCAGCGCGCCGTAAATACCGCAAAGAACAAAAAGGCCGCAACACCGGCATTGCCACCCGTGGCAATACCGTGGCCTTCGGTGACTTTGGCTTGAAATCAACCGACCGCGGTCGGTTGACAGCTCGCCAAATCGAATCTGCTCGCCGTGCCATTTCCCGTCACGTCAAACGTGGCGGCCGCATTTGGATTCGCATCTTCCCTGACAAGCCAATTTCCCAAAAGCCTGCAGAGGTTCGCATGGGTAACGGCAAGGGCAACCCCGAGTACTACGTGGCTGAAATTCAGCCCGGCAAGGTGTTGTATGAAATCGTCGGCGTGCCCGAAGAACTCGCGCGTGAAGCATTCCGTTTGGCAGCAGCCAAACTGCCTTTGCGCACCACCTTCGTTTCCCGCCTGATTGGCCAATGATTCAGGACATACACACATGAAAACATCTGAATTACGTCAAAAAGACACTGCAGGTTTGCAGACGGAAATCAAAGAATTGCAAAAAGCACATTTCAACATGCGCATGCAAAAAGCGACCCAACAATTGACCAACACAGCGCAAATGAAAGTGGCCCGTCGCAGCATTGCACGCGCCAAAACCATTTTGGCCGAACAACAAGCCAAGGCGAAGGAGTGAACATGACAGAAGCCAAAAAATCACTCAAGCGCACCTTGATCGGTAAAGTGGTCAGTGCCAAGCGCGCCAAAACCGTCACCGTGTTGGTCGAGCGCCGCGTCAAGCACGCGCTCTATGGCAAGATCGTCGGCAAGTCGAGCAAATACCATGCGCACGATGAGACCGGTCAATACCATTTGGGCGACGTGATCGAGATCACAGAAAGCCGTCCCATCTCCAAAACCAAAAACTGGGTGGCTACTCGCCTGGTTGAAAAGGCACCAGCGGTTTAAGACCTATTCCCTGACCTTCTCACGGTTTTGCCTAAATGACCCACAATCGTGGGTCATTTTCATTTTCAGGAGCAAACAGCATGATCAAAGTTGGCGACACCATCCCCCACACCACCTTGATGGAATATGTTGAAGTCGAGGGCAATGGTTGCAGCATCGGCCCCAACCCGGTGGACGTGGCCAAAGCCACTGCCGGCAAGACCATCGCTTTGTTTGCTTTGCCTGGTGCATTCACCCCTACTTGTTCTGCCAAGCACGTCCCCGGTTACCTTGAGCACCACGATGCCTTGCTCGCTGCAGGTGTGGATGAAATTTGGTGCCTGAGCGTCAATGACGCGTTTGTGATGGGTGCTTGGGGCCGCGAATTGCATGCGGCTGGCAAGGTGCGCATGATGGGCGACGGCGACGCTGATTTCGCCAAAGCCACGGGCCTGACCCTGGACCTGACTGGCAAGGGCCTGGGCCTGCGTTCCAACCGCTATTCCATGCTGGTCAAAGACGGCAAGGTCTTGAGCTTGAACGTGGAAGGTCCTGGCAAATTCGAGGTGAGTGACGCAGGCACCATGCTGTCGCAAGTCAAACACTGACAGCGATCATCAAAGCACTTGTTGCGCTTTCAGCGCAGCAATGGCCGCTTCATCGAACTGCAACCACTCTTGCAACACCGCTTGGGTGTGTTGCCCCAGCATGGGGGGTGGCAAGTGGTGTTGCACCGGCGTCTGGCTGAATTTCATGGGACTGGCCACCAGTTTCAAGTCTGCGCGCAAAGGGTGACGCCACACCTCCACCATGTCGCGTGAAACCACCTGTGGATCGGCAAAGACCTCGGCCAAATCATTGATCGGGCCACAAGGCACCTTGGCAGACTCGAGCAAAGCCAGCCACTGCGCTTTGCCACGCTTGGCGAAAACCTCGGCCAGCATGGGAACCAAAGTGTCACGGTGCATGACCCTGTCAGGGTTGCGAACAAACCGGGGGTCGGTCGCCCAATCAGGGCGGTCCAGGCATTCGCATAGTTTGACAAACTGACCGTCGTTGCCCACCGCCACGATCATGAA
>CAMDCZ010000070.1 GCA_945890735.1 Bordetella parapertussis
GCTTTTTTGGCAGGGGCGGGCTTGGCAATGGGTTTTTTGACTGCCACTTTTTTCACCGCTGTCTTTTTGGCTGGGGCTTTGGGCTGGGCTTTGCTGGTGGCTGGGCGCTTCGTCGTTTTCACTGCAAGTCTCCTGACAGGTCGGCTTCAGGTGCCTGAACACCACGCCCATTACTGCTGATTGTTGTACTGGTTCATCCGCTTGCCAAGGCCGCGGGTGATGTGCAGACCCATGCCAATGGCGCGCGGATTGTACTCAGCTTACGCACTGTTGCAGGCCTTGAAGAAAAATATCGCGAGGCAAATCGATCCCAATGAATACCATTTTGCTCATTCGCTTCTCATGGGGCTCCCAGGGTTGACCCAAATCGCTGCCCATGAGTTGATGCACACCTTGGAAAATCACTTTGCGTTCAGTGCCTTTCATGTGCAGCACGCCCTTGTAGCGCAACATACGCGGCCCGTAAATATTGACAATCGCGCCCAAAAAGTCTTCCAACTTGGCTGGGTCCAAGGGCCGGTCTGCCTTGAACACAAAGCTTTTGACATCGTCATCATGGTGATGGTGGTGTCCATGGCCTTGGCCTGGCACGTGGTCATGGTCACCGTGGTGATCGTGCTGGTGCGAGGGATGGTCGCAATGCTCGCCATCATGGTGGTGGTGGTCGTGACCGCCATCGTTCAAAAAGTCAGGGTCAATTTCCAGGGTGGTGTTGAGGTTAAAGCCCCGCAAATCAAACACCTTGCTGATGGGGACTTCACCGAAATGCACCGTTTGTTGCGGCGCGCGTGGGTTCATGTGTTTCAGGCGGTGCTGCAAGGCGTCAAGCTCTTCGCTGCTGACCAAATCGCTTTTGCTGATGAAGATTTGATCGGCAAAACCAATTTGACGGCGCGCCTCTTGGCGGTCATTCAAGGTTTGCGCCGCGTGCTTGGCGTCCACCAGGGTCAAGACCGAATCCAGCAAAAAGCTCTCAGCGATCTCGTCGTCCATGAAAAAAGTTTGCGCCACAGGGCCAGGGTCTGCCAAGCCGGTGGTTTCGATCACCACGCGCTCAAAGTCGAGTTCGCCTTTGCGCTTTTTCTCAGCCAAGTCTTGCAAGGTGGTGCGCAGGTCTTCTCGAATGGTGCAACACACACAGCCGTTGCTCATTTGCACGATGTGCTCTTTGGTGTCAGCCACCAAGATCTCGTTGTCGATGTTTTCCTCGCCGAATTCATTTTCGATGATGGCGATCTTCATGCCATGCGACTCGGATAAAACACGCTTGAGCAAGGTGGTCTTGCCTGAGCCTAAAAAACCAGTGAGTACGGTGGCGGGGATCAACATGGATGACAACCTTCAACAAAACATTCAATGTGGGGCAGTTTAGCCAGCATTCAAGTGCACAGCTTATTTCTTCATCAGTATCAATCCCTTGAGGTATTCGCCCTCGGGAAAATTGACCGTCATCGGGTGGTCGGGGGCGGCTTGCACGCGCTCCAAGACATAGGCGTCCACATGGGCATCGGTGCCGGCAGAGGCAACGATCTTGTGGAACAACTCAGGCGGTATGCCGCCAGAGCAACTGTAGGTGAACAACACGCCACCAGGGGCGAGCAGTTTGAACGCCCAGCGGTTGATGTCTTTGTAAGCGCGGGCTGCGCGGTCTGCATGGGCAGCGCTGGGCGCGAATTTTGGCGGATCGAGCACGATGCCATCGAACTGCCGGCCTTCTTTGTGCAAACTGCGCAAGGTGGCATTGACATCCGCGTCCATGAAACGCGCGTTGCTGTCACCAAACCCATTGCGCTGGACGTTGGCTTGGGCTTTGGCGATGGCAGGGCCGGAGGAATCCACCGAAATCACCTCTGCCCCTGCACCCAAGGCGCCGCTTTGACGCATGCCGCTGAGCGCGGCCACGCTGAACCCACCGGTGTAGCAATAGCAGTTGAGGACTTGGCTCAGATTCAATCGCTTGGCGTATTCGGCAAACTTCCAACGGCTGTCACGCTGGTCAAGGTAAAAGCCTGTTTTGTGGCCTTCAGCGATGTCGAGCTGCAAATGCCAGTCGTGTTCCTGGATCACGATGGCCGTGTCATCACCCGCACCCTCGGCGCGGTGCAGCCAGCCTGTGACGGCTGGCAAGCCTTCCAAACCACGCACGCCAGAGTCTGAGCGTTCAAACACCCGTTTGGCATCGGTGTGCAACACCAAGGCTTTGACAATGTCTGCCTTGAAACGTTCGGTGCCCGCCGACAAAAACTGCGCGACCAAGGTGTCGTCATACCTGTCAACGATCAAGCCAGGCAGGCCATCGGCTTCGCCGTGGATCAAGCGCACACCGTTGCTGGGCACTTGCAGCCTTTGACGCATGGCCACTGCGGTTGCCACTTGTCGCTCAAAGAACGCGCTGTCAATCCGCTCATCGGCGCGAAAGCTCCAGATGCGAGCGCGGATTTTCGAGGTTGGACTGAACGATGCCCAGCCTAAAAACTGACCCGTGGTGGACTCGACGCGCACGGTTTCACCCGGGTCTGCCCCGCCTTTGGCAATCGCGGAGTCAAACACCCAAGGGTGAAAGCGCAAGGCTGAGCGTTCTTTGCCTGCTTTGAGGGTGATGGTTTTCATGGGGGTTTTCGACGCGCGCGGGGGTGCGCGGCATCATAAGCCTTGGCCAAATGTTGGTAGTCCAAGCGTGTGTAAACCTGCGTGGTGCTGATATTGGCATGGCCCAGCAGCTCTTGCACCGCACGCAAATCACCGCTGGACTGCAACACATGGCTGGCAAACGAGTGACGCAGCATGTGCGGATGGACGGGGGTGGTCATGCCTGCTTGCACGCCACGTTGACGCAGGCGCTGCCATATGGATTGCGAAGTCAATCGGGTGCCACGCATACCGACAAACAAGGCGGCTTGGTCTTTGGCTGACATGGGCAGGCCTTGGCTGCGCAAGGCAAGCCAAGCATTCAAGGCTTGCATGGCTTGTTGGCCGACAGGCACGCTGCGACGCTTGGCTCCTTTGCCCAACACATGCGCTTCGGCACTGTCCATGTCAATCCAGCCCAATGCCTGGGCACTGGCTTGGACGTCTAAGCCGGTCAATTCAGCAACGCGCAAGCCGCTGCTGTAGAGCAATTCGACCATCGCCACATCACGCGCCTGCAGCCAAGGGTCTTGCGCTTCTTGGCGAAATTCACTCAACGAAACCGCATCGTCCACGTTGAGGGCTTTGGGCAAAGGTTTGGGCGATTTGGGAGCGCGCAAGCCAGCCATGGGGTTGCTGTCAATCACAGCTTCGCGTCCCAACCAGGTGTAAAAACCACGCCAACCTGAAACGATCAAGGCGATGCCGCGTGGCGTTCTGCCTGCGCTGTGCATGTCCGCCATCCAGCGGCGCACATGGTGGGCCTGCACTTCCTCGACCCGCACACCTGCATGTGCAGCCAAAGCCTGCAATCGCTTGAGGTCTTCGGTGTACAGGGCCAGCGTGCGAGCGGCCAAGCGTTTTTCAAACTGCGCATGCGCCAAATAGCGCTGGATCGAGGTCAGTTCAGCCGTCATCAACACAAGGGGTTCAGCGCAAGCGAGTCAACGCAGCGCTGGCCAAATCGGCAATGCGCGAGAGCAAGTCGGTGCCCATCGATGAATGAAACCGCTGGGGGTCAGGAGAGGCGAGCACCAGCAAACCCACCATGGATCTGTCTTCGGCATCGGTCAGGGCCACTGTCTCAGCGGCCCATGGGGTGGGGGTGACGCGAAGGGGCAGCATGGCCAGCGATTGCACTTCATGCGGATGCTGTAGCCATTGCACCGCCTCAAAATCTGCATTCACGCCGCAATAAGGTGCCGTCAAACCAGCGGCAAAGTTTTTCACCTCGTCACTGATGCCCATGGCAAAGGGCTCAATGTCGTAGGCCGAATCTATGTTCCAGACACGGATGGCGACCTGAGGCACCATGAAATGGTGTTGGATTTCGTCTGCGATCGCGCCGGGCAAATTGCTGGGTTGCTGGGTATTGAGCAGGCTTTGCGACCAACGATGCAAACGGTCGGCCAACACCGCGTTGTCACTGCCGTTGCGAATCATCTCCATCATGCGGTGCTCGAGCGCGCGGATTTTTTCGCGCAACATGTCCGCTTGCCGCTCTTGCAAACTCACCGCACGTTGACCGTGGGGACTGACAAAGCGCACCGTCGATAAGAGTGCCGCATGGCGCTCAAAGAAGTCCGGTGTGTTGACCAAAAAATGGGCGATGTCTTCTTCGGTGATCGGGGTGATCGCGTTGTTCATTCAGGAATCTCCATCTCGCCAGTAAATACCGTGGTGGCCGGGCCGCTTATTTGCACATGCCCACCCGCTTGCCATTCAACCTTCAATACGCCACCGCGGGCGTGCACCGTCACTTGGGGGTCTAACCAACCCTGCCGGATGCCCGCCACCACTGCCGCGCAAGCACCGGTGCCGCATGCCAAGGTTTCCCCCGCGCCACGCTCGAACACCCGCAAACGGACTTGATCGCGTGAAACCACTTGCATGAAACCCGCGTTGACCCGCTTGGGGAAGGCGGGATGGTTTTCAATCAGGGGCCCCCATTGCAAAACAGGTGCGCTGTCCACATCGTCCACGCGCAGCACCGCGTGCGGATTGCCCATGGACAACACGGCCACAGCCACTTTGTCTGGTGGCATCAAGCCCAGTTGCCAGCACAAACCCTGGCTGTCTTCGAGCGGGGAGGCTTTGGAAACATCAAACGGCACTTGCAGCAAATCAAACACCGGTGCACCCATGTCGACCATGACATGGCCATCGGGCAAGGCATGGAGCACGATCACACCGCCATGGGTTTGAACACGGATAGCGGTTTTGTCAGTCAGCCCCATGCTGCGCACAAAGCGCACAAAGCAACGTGCACCGTTGCCACAGTTTTCCACTTCGCCGCCATCGGCGTTGTGGATCACATATTCAAAGTCAACGTCTGGGTTGGGTGCGGCACGAACGCTCAGGATTTGGTCTGCGCCGACACCAAAGTGACGATCTGCCAAGAACCGGTATTGGGCTGGGGTCAAAGCCAAAGCGTGTTGGGTCTCATCAAGCACGACAAAATCGTTGCCAGCCCCTTGCATTTTGGTGAATCGAATACGCATGGGGCGATTATCATCGCTTCACACCCGCTCAACCGCCCGCCATGGTCCGCCCTCACCTTCAGCTCCACACCCCCAGACCCCCCGCCTCACCGCTGCCAGCCGCCACGGTTTTGTTGTTGCGAGACGGCCCACAGGGCCTGGAAGTCTTGATGACACGCCGCTCCACGCAAGCGAGTTTCGCCCCCGGTGCTTATGTGTTTCCCGGTGGCGGTATCGACAGCACAGACGCCCAAGTGCACCACCTGGCCATGCGCAGGGCTGGGCAAGATGACACCCGACTGACCCAAGCGGTCGCGGCCATCCGTGAGAGTTTTGAAGAATTGGGCGTTTTGTTGGCCACTGACCAAGACGGCCAGATGGTGACCATGCAAGACATCGAGCAACTGGACCGCAGCCAATCCTTGTTTGAACAATGCCAAGCCAAAGGCCTTCGGTTGGCGGCTGACCAAGTCTTTGTGTTGGCCCATTGGATCACCGACCGCGACCTCAAGCGGCGTTTTGATGTGCCGTTTTTGGTAGCGCGCATGCCAGCAGACCAAACACCGGTCGCTGATGAAAAGGAGCAGTTCGAGCCGATTTGGATTCGTCCTCAAGACGCATTGGAACGCCACCGCGCAGACGATTTTTTCATCATCTTTCCCACCATCCGCACCTTGGAACGCATGCAATCCCACGCCAACGTGGACAGTGTGTTGCAAGCCTGTGCCAGTGAGCAACCTTGGTTCACCAGTTGCCCGCGTGCGGGTTTGTTGAATGGTCAAGAAGCACGTTTCATGGAGCATGACGCGCCTTATGGTGAATTGGCCCTGACCTGCCGAGATGGGCAAATTGTTCATCACTTGGATTGGCAAACCGAGCAACCGGTTCGCTTGCTCCAGCATGTGCAAAGACTGACCGCACCTAACCCCAGTGTGATGACAGGTCCGGGGACCAACAGCTATCTGGTAGGTGACCCAAACAGTGGTTTCATCGTGATCGACCCTGGCCCACCAGACGCGACGCATGTGGCGCGCTTGTGGCGCATCACGGGTGGAAATATTCGCGCCATTGTTTGCACCCATTCGCACCCCGACCACTCACCGGGTGCCGCGCTGCTCAAAGCCTTGTGCGCCGAGCATGGCGTCGATGCCCCCGTGATGGGCATGGCTTCCCATGAAACCGCACGTGCGCACAGCCAGTTTGTGCCTGACCGTGAATTGGCGGATGGCGAGCGCTTGGTATTGACATCGGATAGCGACCAGCACAGTTTGCGCGCGGTGCACACCCCGGGACATGCGGCCAACCATGTGTGTTTCGTCTTGGAGGAAGACGGTTTGCTTTTCACGGGTGACCATGTGCTCAACGGCAGCACCACCGTGATCGACCCACCCGACGGCGACATGGGCGACTACTTGCAATCACTGGACAAGCTGATGGCCGTGGCCAATGATTTCCAAGTGGAATTCATCTTGCC
>CAMDCZ010000071.1 GCA_945890735.1 Bordetella parapertussis
CAGCATGGCTGCTGCCGCCGCTTCATTGGCACAGGCTTGCACATGCACCCCGAGCTGCGCCATCAAGGGTTTGGCTTGCACCATCACATCCAGCAAGTGCGACACCGGTGCGCCTTGGTAACCACCGACGTACGACACGCCCGATTGCAGCAAGGCCTTGGTGACCGCCAAGATGCCTTCGCCGTGGAAGGTGTCGCCGTCACCGAGTTGCAAGGACTTGATTTCTTCAACAAAGGAAACTTCCACAACCAGGCTCCGGGTGATGGCGGGCGAACAGCCAGCGCAGTGCGGCCATCATAAAGAGGTCAGTGAAGAGGGCGCATGGTAGATTTCCCGCATGACCTCTTCATTGCATACCGAACCCCGACTCACCTCTTTGGCCCATGGCGGCGGCTGCGGCTGCAAGATCGCACCCGGCGTGCTGCGCGACATCTTGGGCAAGATGCAAGGCGTTTCATTGCCCGCGCAACTCTTGGTGGGCATCGACACCGCAGACGACGCGGCCGTTTACCAGCTCAATGACGAGCAGGCCTTGATCGCCACCACGGATTTCTTCATGCCGATCGTGGACGACCCGTTTGACTTTGGCCGCATCGCCGCCACCAACGCCATCAGCGATGTCTACGCCATGGGCGGCAAACCCATCCTCGCGCTGGCCTTGGTGGGCATGCCCATCAACGTGCTCAGCACCCACACCATTGGCCGCATCTTGGAAGGCGGGCAAAGTGTTTGCCAAGCCGCGGGCATCCCGATCGCGGGCGGCCACACCATCGACTCGGTCGAGCCGATTTATGGCTTGGTGGCCCTCGGCTTGGTGCACCCCTCACGCGTCAAGCGCAATGCCTCGGCACGGGTGGGCGATCTGCTGGTGCTGGGCAAGCCGATTGGCGTGGGCGTGATGTCGGCTGCCTTGAAAAAAGAGCAGCTGTCCGACGCCCTCTACGCGCAGATGCTGGCGTCCACCACCCAACTCAACACCCCTGGTCCCGACCTGGCTGCGCTGGACGGTGTGCATGCCTTGACCGATGTCACCGGCTTTGGTTTGGCGGGTCACGCTTTGGAGATGGCGCGAGGCTCCCGCCTGGATGTGCACATCGATTGGGCGGCCGTGCCGGTGTTCGAGGGCGTGCGTGACTTGGCGCAGCAGGGTTGTGTCACCGGTGCCTCGGGGCGCAATTGGCAGGGCTATGGCGCGGAAGTGGCGCTGTCCAACGGCTTTGGTGCGGTTGATCAAGCGCTGTTGAGCGACCCGCAAACCAGCGGCGGTTTGCTGGTGAGTTGTGCCCCCGACGCGCTGGCGCAGGTGATGGCGGTGTTTGCCCAACATGGCTTTGCGCAAGCCTGTGTGGTGGGCCATGTGTCGGCTCGGCAAGCGGATGCGCCGATGTTGCGGGTGGTGATGGGGCCAAAGTTGGCCAACACCTCGTGCAGGTAGTCCATGAAGTCGCTCATGATGATTCACGGCTTCGCCAGCGCCTTTTCCTCTTCCACCTTCTTCGCAAACTCCGCCCTCAAGGCCCGCAGTTTCGCCATCGGGTCTTCCTTGACGGTGGCCACGTCCAGCGCCATCTCGGCAATGAAGCGGCTGGGCAGGCTGCTCACCACCTCGCGGCCCTTTTTGCGTTTGCGACACCAACTCACCACCAAGCTGCGCTGGGCGCGGGTGATGCCGACATACATCAGCCGTCGCTCTTCCTGAATGCGCGTCAGGTTCAAGGCGTCTTGCTGCAGGCTCACGCCGTCTTCTTCGGGCTTGAAGGGCAGCAGGCCCTCGTTCACCCCGGCCATCATCACGTGCGGCCACTCCAGGCCTTTGGCCGCATGCAAGGTGGACAGGGTCACCACGTCCTGGTCTTTTTCGCGCTCAGACAGCGTGGACAACAAGGCGATGGTTTGCGCCACCTCCAGCAGGCTCTTGGATTCGCTGACCAAGCTCACGCCTGCCGTGTCGTCCACCTCGCCGCCGCAGCGCTTGGCCATCCAGTCGATGAAATCCACCACATTGGTCCAACGCGCGGCCGCGAGTTTTTCGCTCTCCTCGTTGTCGTAGAGGTGTTTTTCATAGTCGATGTCTTTGAGCCACTGGGTCAACAAAGCCAGCGCGGCTTCGCTGCCTTGGGTGTGGCGGGCGCGAAACTGCAAGTCGTTGATCTCGTCGCCAAAGGCTTTCAAGTTGTCCACCGCCTTGGTGGGCAAGGCCGCGCCCAGCGAATGGCTGAACACCGCCTCGAACAAACTGATGCGGTACTGGTTGGCAAACTCACCGAGCTTTTGCAAGCTGGTGTGGCCAATGCCGCGCTTGGGGGTGGTGACACAGCGCAAAAACGCCGGGTCGTCGTCGTTGTTCACCCACAGGCGCAACCAGGCGCACAGGTCGCGGATTTCGGCGCGGTCGAAAAAGCTTTGACCGCCTGAGACCTTGTAGGGAATCGCGGCTTGGCGAAACGCTTTCTCCAAGATGCGCGATTGGTGGTTGGCACGGTAGAGCACGGCGAAGTCTTTCCAGGCTCGGAACTGGCTCACGCCTTCGCCGGTGTCATTGCCTGCCCGCAGGCTTTGGATGCGGTTGACCAGGCGCTCGGCCTCGTGTTCTTCGTTGTCCGCGTCGATCACCCGCACCGGCTCACCCGCGCCCAACTCAGAGAACAAGGTCTTGGGAAACAGCTTGGGGTTGGGGCCGATCACGTTGTTGGCCGCTTGCAAGATGGCGCTGGTGGAGCGGTAGTTTTGCTCGAGCTTGACCACCTTCAAAGCGGGGAAGTCCTGCGGTAAGCGCTGCAAGTTGTCCAGGGTCGCGCCGCGCCAACCGTAGATCGACTGGTCGTCGTCGCCCACCGCGGTGAAGCGGGCGCGCTCGCCCACCAAGAGTTTCAAGACCTCGTATTGCGTGGCGTTCGTGTCTTGGTATTCGTCGACCAACACATGGCCCATTTGCGCTTGCCACTGCTCGCGCACCTCGGCGTGTTGCTGCAACAACTTCAAGGGCAAGCCGATCAGGTCGTCAAAGTCCACGCTTTGGTAAGCGCTCAAGCGTTCTTCGTAACGCGCCATGATGCGCGCGGTGATGCGCTCGTTGTCATTGCTGGCTTGGGCCTCGGCCATGGCGGCGTTCAGACCTTGGTTTTTCCACAGGCTGATGGCCCATTGCCATTGGCGTGCGGTGGCCGCGTCGGTGGTGCCACCGGCGTCCTTCAGGATCGAGGTGACGTCGTCCGAGTCCAAGATGCTGAAGTTTTTCTTCAAGCCCAGGGCTTCGCCGTTTTGCCGCAACATGCGCACACCCAGTGCATGGAAGGTGCAGATCAGCACCTTTTGCGCTTCGCGCCCGACCAATTGCTTGGCGCGTTCGCGCATCTCTGCCGCGGCTTTGTTGGTGAACGTGATGGCGGCGATGCGGTCAGCGGCCAAGCCGAGTTGGATCAGGTGGCCGATTTTGTGGGTGATCACCCGGGTTTTGCCCGAGCCCGCGCCGGCCAGCACCAGGCAGGGGCCTTGCACATGGTGGACCGCTTCGAGTTGCGGGAGGTTCAAGTCAGTGGACATCGGTGGGAAGCAGGCAGATCGAAAGCGGCAAAGCCAATGATCTTAACGAGCGTGGGTTTGACCAGCCAACAGACAGGTGGCTAAATGGCCAAAGGATCGACATCGATGGCCCAGCGCAACACCGCTTTGTGATGGCTGCGCGCGGCTTGCAAGTCGGGTTGCCAAGACTGCAGGAAATGCTGCAGGGCGCGGCGCGAACCCGACTCGATCAGCATTTGCGCGCGTTCGACATTGGCCACGCGCTGCATGGCCATGGGCACCGCGGGGTAGACCGTGACGGACATGCCCGACTCGGCCAGCCAGGCCTCACCTGCGCTGCGCGCGGCATTCAAAAAGTCTTGCGCGGCAGCTTGGCTGCGCGCCTCGGCCCGCACCAGCGCTTGGAAGCTGAAAGGCGGCAAACCCGCTTGCTCGCGCTCGCGCAGCTGTTGGTCGGCAAAGGCGGCGAAGTCGTGTTGCTTCAAGGTTTCAAACAGCGGGTGTGCTGGGTGGAAGGTTTGCACCCACATCTCGCAAGGCTGTTCGCTGGCCATCGAGGCATCACGCCCGGCGCGGCCAGCGGCTTGCATCAACAAAGCAAACAAGCGCTCGGGGGCGCGAAAGTCAGCCGAGAACAAAGCGCCATCGGGGTTCAGGGCCGCCACCAGGGTGACGCGGCGAAAGTCATGCCCCTTGGCCACCATTTGCGTGCCGACCAAGACATCGACATCGCCGTCATGCACCTGGGCGAGCTGGCGCACCAACTCGCCCTTCAAGCGGGTCGAGTCGGCATCGATGCGGGCGATGCGCATCGGCGAGCCGTCCGGGCGCTGCATGTCGGCGAGCAGCTCGGCCAGGTGTTCTTCCAAGCGCTCGGTGCCGTGGCCAAACGAGCCAATGTCTTGGTTACCGCAACCCGGGCAGGCGCGCGGCACGGCTTGCGTCAAGCTGCAATGGTGGCAGCGCAGCGTGCGGTCGGCTTTGTGAAACACACGGTAGGCGCTGCAGTGCGGGCATTCGCTTTTCCAGCCGCAAGACGCGCAGTGCAACACCGGGGCGTAGCCGCGGCGGTTCAACAGCAGCAGCACCTGTTCTTGCCGGCCCAAGCGCTCACGCATCGCCGCCAGCAAGGGGGCCGACACCAGGGTTTGGCGCGGTTGTTTGTTCATGTCCACGCGGCGCAGCGCAGGCAGCACCGCGTCACCCACCCTGCTGGGCATGTGCAGGCGTTGGTAGCGCGGCGCAGACTCGCCTGCCAGCGCGTCGCGGCTGTGGTGCCAGCTCTCCAAAGACGGTGTGGCCGAGCCGAGGATGACTTGCGCGCCTTCGCGCTGGCCACGGTAAACCGCCAGGTCGCGGGCGGAGTAACGCGCACCTTCTTGTTGTTTGTAGCTCGGGTCGTGCTCTTCATCGACCACGATCAATTGCAAATGCGGCACCGAGGCCAGCACCGCCATGCGCGTGCCCAACACCAGCCGCGCTTGCCCGGTGTGCGCCGACAGCCAGCTGTTCAAGCGTTGCGCAGGCGTCATGCCACTGTGCATGCTGACGATCGCTGCATTGCCGAGCGCGGAAAAACGCTGGCGCACCCGTTCTTCCAGCTGCGGGGTGAGGTTGATCTCGGGCACCAGCATCAGCACTTGCGCAGCCGGGTCGCGTGCCAAGACCTCGGCGGCGCGGCGCAAATACACCTCGGTTTTGCCGCTGCCGGTGTTGCCATGCAGCACAAACGGGCCAGTGTCTTGGGCCAAGCGGGCCAGCACCTGGGCCTGTTCGGGTGTGGGCGTGGGCAGGGGCGGGCAGACCTCGCCTGGGGTATCGGTGGTTTGACCGCGCTTTTTCAGCTTGCGAGCGAGTTGGGCCTGGCTGACCTCGCGCAGCTGAGGTGGCAAGCAGGCCAAGGCGAATTCGCCCAAAGCGCGTTGGTAATAGTGGGCGGCAAAAGCCACCAGTTGCAGCCAATCTGCTGACAGGGGCGGCAGACCGTCGAGCACCTCGGTCACCGGGCGCAGCACGCGGGACTTGTCGGCCAAGGGCTCGGCGCTGTCAGGGCTGGCTGCGTGCCAAACCAAACCCAAACACTCGCGCTGCCCCAGGGGCACCCTTACCAAGGTGCCTGTGGGAAGGTCTTGGGTGTGCTGGTAGCTCAAGGGCCCGGTCAAGCCGCTGTAAGCCGGGGTGGGGAGCAAAACGGAGATCTCTGTCAATCTGTCAAGCCCCCATTTGCGCCATGTAACTCAGGTGAATCTTCATAAAGAACGCTAAGTGGTTGATTGGCAAAGGAGATTGGGAGTCATCCCAAATTTCTGTGGATAACTTTGTTGACAGCTTGTCAGACTGGCCCCCAAAGCCTGCATACACAGGGTTTTGGACACAATGCCTGAAAAATCAGCACGGGTTTGTTTTGTTATGAATCAAGGACTTACAAGAAAACAAAGCGAACAAAATTATTTTGAAAGATTAATCCCTAAGTTAAGCGGTCACCAAAATTTTGTGCATAACTGAATATTCCTCTGTACTACTTAAGCTCAAACCCAAGCCGCTCAAGCGGCTTGACGCAGCTTTTTGGAGTGGCTGTGCACCGCTTCGACCAAGGCGCTCACATGCTCGGGCGGGGTGAACTGGCTGATGCCGTGGCCGAGGTTGAAGATCTGGGTTGGACCGGTGGTGTTCGGGTCGGTGTGGGGTTTGCCAAAGCTGTCCAACACGCCGCGCACCTGCGCCGCGATCGCCTCCGGTGGGGCAAACAGCACGTTCGGGTCGATGTTGCCTTGCAGCGCTTTGCCCGGGCCGCCCACCGCACCGCCCACCTGGGCACGGGCTTTGCCTAAATTGACCGTCCAGTCCAGGCCCAGCACCTCGCAGTCGAGCTCGGCCATCTCGGGCAGCCACAGGCCGCCGCCCTTGGTGAACACGATGCGCGGAATCACCGCGCCGTCATGGCTGCGCTGGAGTTGGGCCAGCACCCGGCGGGTGTAAGCCAGGCTGAATGCTTGGAAGGCGCCATCGGCCAG
>CAMDCZ010000072.1 GCA_945890735.1 Bordetella parapertussis
GACCCAGCGGTGATCGCCAGTGGGCCCACGGTGCCCGACACCAGCACCTGCGCCCAGGCCTTGGCCATCTTGCAGCGTTATCGGATGGTGCTGCCTGCATCTGTGCAACAAGCCCTGGCGCAAGGCCTGCTGGAAACCCCCAAACCCCAGGACCCGGTGTTCCAAGGGCACTCGGTGCAGATGTTGGCGACACCTCAGCAGTCCTTGGAAGCCGCTGCCGCGCTGGCTCGTCATGCAGGCTTGAACGCCTACATCTTGTCCGACGAAATCGAGGGCGAGTCCCGCGAAGTGGCCAAGGTGCATGCCGCCTTGGCCCGAGCGGCTGCCAAAGGCATGGGGCCGTTTCGCAAACCCTGTGTGATCTTGAGCGGCGGTGAAACCACGGTGACCGTTCGCCCACCCCTGCCCAACACCCCGCGCGGCAAAGGCGGTCGTGCCGGTGAGTTTTGTCTGGGCTTGGCAATCGCTTTGCAAGGCCAAGCAGGGGTGTGGGGCCTGGCCGCAGACACCGATGGCATTGACGGGGTGGAGGACAACGCGGGCGCGTTGGTGACGCCTGACACTTTGCAACGCGCCGATGCCTTGGGCTTGAAGCCTGCTGACTTCTCCGATCGCAACGACAGCTACCGGTTTTTTGAAGCCCTAGGGGACTTGGTGGTGACGGGGCCAACCCACACCAATGTGAACGACTTCAGGGCAGTGTTGGTGCGCTGAGCGCGCCGTTGACCACGACCTTGTCAATCAAGCGGTCGTCGCCGAGCACGATCATGGCAAACAGTTGCTCTTCCAGCGAATCAGCGGCCGCCGTGCGCCTGGCCATCAGCGGCGTGGACTGGGGATGGAGCAACACAAAATCGGCGTCGCAACCCACGGCCAAATTACCCACCACCCCCCCCAAGCCCAGCGCCTGTGCCGCGCCAGCGGTGTGCATCCACCAAAGCTGCTCGGCGCGCAGGCAGTGGCCGCTGCGTCCCACGCTTTGTCTGGCCACGGTGTAGGCCGCGTGCATGGTGTGAAACGGGCTGAAACTGGTGCCCCCGCCCACATCGCTGGCCAAACCGTGCAGCAACCGGTGCGACTCGGCTTGTTCGAAGTTGAAAAAGCCGCTGTCTAAAAACAAGTTGCTGGTCGGGCAAACCGCGGCCGAGGCACCCCGTTCGGCCATCAGGTCGCGGTCGTTGGCGTCCAGGTGCAGGCAGTGCGCATACACCGAACGCTCGCGCAGCAAGCCCATTTCCTCGTACACGCCCAAATAGCTGCGTGCCTTGGGAAACAACTCGGCCACCCATTGGATTTCGTCGGCGTTTTCAGCCACATGGGTTTGCACCAAGACGCTGGGGTGACTGGCCGCCAACTCACCTGCGCCACGCAACTGCGCTTTGCTCGATGTGGGTGCAAAGCGCGGCGTGATCGCGTAGCCCAATCGGTCCACGCCATGCCAGCGAGCAATCAATGCTTCGGTTTCATACAGGCTTTGCGGGGCACTGCTGTCGCGCAGGCCGTCTGGGCTGTGGCGGTCTTGCAGCACCCGTCCGCCGAGCATGCGCAACTGGCGCTGTTGGGCTTCTTGGAAATACGCATCCACTGAGGCGGTGTGCGCAGTGGCAAAGCTCAGGGCTGTGGTCACGCCGTGGCGCATGAGTTCGTCAAAGAAAAAGTGCGCCACTTCCTGCGCGTGGGCTGGGTCGGCAAAACGGATTTCTTGGGGAAAGGTGTAGGTGTTCAGCCAGGGCAACAGGCCATCAGCAGGGGAGGCGATGACGTCGGTTTGCGCATAGTGGATGTGCATGTCGACAAAGCCCGGTGCGATCCAGCGACCACGCCAGTCGGTGGTGGGCACCTCGGCATGGGCTGCGTGAAGCAAGGCGTGAGGCCCAATGGCCGAGATGCGCGCCATGCCATCGTCGCCTTGGGTGGTCACCAGCAAACCGTCCGCTTCGAAATGGATTTGGTGGCTGAGCGGGTCTGGGAACCAGAGCAGGGAAGCGCGGTAAGCCCGACGAGTGCCTGGGGTGGGGTGCTTGTTCATGGGCATGCAGGTTTGGCAGGCGCCTGGTGCAAAGCCATCAACACCCGCTCGGGGGTGATCGGCGCGTCCAGGCGAACCGGGCTGTGGCCGCCCAAAGCCTCGCCGACCGCGTCACGCAGCGCCTCGAACACGCTCATGGCCAGCATGAACGGCGGTTCTCCCACGGCCTTGCTGCCGCCGATGTTGTCTTCGCGGTTGGCCTCGGGCCAGAGCTTGATCTGAAAGTGCTCGGGGATGTCGGCGGCGGTCGGTATTTTGTAGGTGCTGGCGCCGCGGGTCAGCAATTGGCCGTCTGCGCCCCACACCAGTTCTTCGGTGGTGAGCCAACCCAAGCCTTGCACAAACCCGCCTTCGATTTGACCGATGTCCAGCGCAGGGTTCAAGGAGTGACCGACATCGTGCAGGATGTCGACCCGCAGCAGCTTGTGCTCGCCGGTCAGGGTGTCGATCGCCACTTCGCTGCAGGCCGCGCCATAGGCAAAGTAATAAAAAGGCCGCCCGCTCAAGGTGGCACGGTCGTAATGGATTTTCGGGGTGGCGTAGAAACCATCGCTCCACAGTTGCACGCGCTGGCTGTAGGCGAATTGCACCGCTGCTTCAAAGCCGCGGGTGAGCTTGGGCGTGCGAACTTCGCCATGGAGAAACACCACCTCATCGGCGCGGCATGCATCCGCCTTGGCCAAACACGTGGCCAGGTTGTGGCGCACTTGCAGCGCGGCGCGTTCAGCGGCGCGGCCATTCAAGTCGGTGCCGCTCGAGGCCGCGGTGGCGCTGGCGTTGGCCACCTTGTCGGTGTCGGTGCTGCTGATGCGCACCTGTGAGATGGGCAAGCCCAAGACCTGGGCCACCACCGCGCAGACCTTGGTGTGCAGGCCTTGGCCCATTTCGGTGCCGCCGTGGTTGACCCGCACGCTGCCATCGGTGAAAACCGACACCAGCGCACCGGCTTGGTTGAACTGGGTGGCGGTGAAGCTGATGCCGAATTTCACGGGCGTCAAAGCGATGCCGCGTTTGAGCACCGGGCTGTGGCTGTTCCATTCGCGGATCTCGGCACGCCTGGCGCGGTAGTGGCAATCCTCGGCCAACTGCGGCATCAGCGCCGGCAACATGTTGTCTTCGACTGTCATGCCGTAAGGCGTGGTGTTGCGTGGCGCGTCGCCATACAGGTTGGCCAAGCGCACGTCCAACGGGTCCAGGCGCAGCTGTCGCGCGATGTCGCCCATCACGGTTTCGATCAGCAACATCCCTTGCGGTCCACCAAAGCCGCGAAACGCGGTGTGGCTTTGGGTGTTGAGCCGGCTGCGGTGGGAAACGATGTCGACGTTTTCCAAAAAATACGCGTTGTCGGTGTGGAACACCGCGCGGTCTGACACCGGGCCACTCAGGTCGGCGCTGAAGCCGCAATGCGCCCACTGGGTGGAATGCAAAGACAGCAAACGGCCTTGGTCATTGAAGCTGGCCTCGTAATCGTGGCTGAACGGGTGGCGTTTGCCGGTGACCCAAAAGTCGTCTTCGCGGGACAAACGCATCTTCACCGGCCGCTGGGTTTTCAGGCTGGCCAAGGCAGCCCAGACCGCCAATTGGCCCGATTGGGTTTCTTTGCCACCAAAACCGCCACCCATGCGGCGGCACAACACCCGCACCCGGTGCAAGGGGATGTTCAAGGCGTGCGCCACCCAATGCTGGGCTTCGCCCGGGTGTTGGGTGCTGCTGTGCACCAACCATTCGCCGCTGTCTTGTGGCAGCACATAGGCGATTTGGCTCTCTAAGTAATAGTGTTCTTGGCCACCGATCTCCAACTGGCCTTGCAGGTGGTGTGGAGCGGTTTGCCGCGCTTGATCGGCGTGACCGCGTTGCACATGCACGGTGGGCAAGACGGTTTGCGCGTCGGCCTGGGCTGCGCGGGCGTTGAGCACAGGCGCTTCGGGGGCGACTTCCAAGCGCGCCTTTTGCGCTGCTGCGCGGGCTTGCACATGGGTGTCTGCCACCACCAAGGCCAGCACCTGGCCGATGTGCAGCACCTTGTCGGTGGCGAAGATCGGCTCGTCATGCACGAAGCTGGCAATCACCGGGTCGCCCGGGATGTCTTGGCCAGTCACCACAGCATGCACACCCGGTGCTTTCAAGACCTCGCTCAGGTCCAGCGACAGGATGCGCCCATGCGCCACGCTGCTGAGGATGGGCGCGGCATGCAGGGTCCCCTCTGTCAGTGGCAAGTCGTCGATGTAAGCAGCCAAGCCCTGCACATGCGCGGTGGCGCTTTCGTGCTGGGCCGATTTGTCGGCGGGTTGCTGCACAGCGGTCATGGCAAATCCTCCAGCTGCACCAAGGGGTGTCCCCGGTTTTGCAACCAGGCGCGGTGCAGCAACTGGCCGAGCAACAAGCGGCGGTAGTCGGCGCTGGCACGCATGTCGCTGATCGGCTGAAATTCATGGGTCAAAGTGGCTTTGGCTGCATCCAATGTGGCTTCGTTGAATCCCCGACCTTGCAAGACGGCCTCGGTTTGGCGGGCCCGCACTGGTGTGGCGGCCACGCCCCCCACACCGATGCGTGCTTGGGTGATGTGATCATCTTGTTGCACCAGCTTGAGCACCATGCAAACACTGGAGATGTCGTCTTCTTTGCGCTTGGAAACTTTGTACGTGCCCAGCCATTCGCCAGGTTGAGGATGGGGCACGACGATCCAGCACAGGACTTCGTCAGCGGCCAACACGGTTTGACGGTAACCCCGGTAATAGTCTTCCAAAGCCACATGGCGGTGTACCACGCGGCCTTCGCGCCAGGCCATCAACACGACATGTGCGCCCAAAGCGATCAACAGTGGCATGCTGTCGCCAATCGGTGAACCGTTGGCCACATTGCCACCCAAGGTGCCGGACTGACGCACTGGCCGACCGGCAAAGCGCTCGGCAAAAGCTCGGACCTCGGGGCGGCGTTTGGCCAGCGCGGCAAAGGCGGCGTCAATGCTCACCGCTGCGCCAATCGCCAGGTGGTGGGCATGGGTCTCGATCTGCTGCAACTCGTGCACCCGGGTCAGGTCGATGACCTGTTCAAACTGGCGGTGCTGTTGCGTGACCCACAAACCCGCGTCGGTGCCGCCTGCCATCAGCTGCGCTTGCGGGTATCTCGCCCGCAGTGACAACAGTTGGCGCAGACGCTCGGGCAAAGCGTAATGGGGGTTCAAGGGGTCGCGTTGGCTGGAGGGGCTGTTTTTGGCGGGCAGGGCAGGCGGTGGCGCTGGGTACAGGTGCATCGCGCAGGCGGCGTCCAAGATCGGGCGATAGCCGGTGCAGCGGCACAGGTTCCCCGAGATCGCTTCCATCGCCTCTTCACGCGTGACCGCGCGGCCTTGGGCGCGTTGGTAGAGGTCGTACAAAGACATGACAAAGCCGGGGGTGCAAAAACCGCATTGCGAGGCATGGTGATCTACCAAGGCTTGTTGCACCGGGTGCAGATGTCCGTGGGCAGACAAGTCACTGGCGGTGGTGACTTGCAGGCCGTGCGCTGAATGCGCCATTCGAATGCAGCTGTTGACGGTGTGGCTGTTGTCGCCTTGGCCCAAGACCACGGTGCAAGCGCCGCAGTCGCCGGCGGCGCAGCCCTCCTTGACATCGGTGGCCCGCAGTTCTTCCCGCAACAAGTCCAGCAAGGTTCGAGCCGGTGGTACATTGTTCAGCGTCTGCCACCGTCCTCGGTGAATCAACTCAAGTGTGGGAAGCGTCATGCAGGTAAACGACAGTTGTTTGAAAGCTATTGTTGCACTGGAATCCACGGTCAAGGCGCCCACATGAATGACGCACCCCTGCTGCGCCTCGAAGGTATCTGCAAGCAATACCCGGCGGTATTGGCCAACGACAACATCGACTTGGACGTTCGCGCCGGTGAAATTCACGCCATCTTGGGCGAAAACGGAGCGGGCAAATCCACCCTGATGAAAATCATTTACGGCGCGGTTCAGCCCGATGCCGGCGAGATTCGCTTTGCGGGCAAACCGGTCCAGATTCGCAACCCACAACAAGCCCGCCAACTCGGCATCAGCATGGTGTTTCAGCATTTCAGTCTGTTTGACACCCTGAGCGTGGCACAAAATGTCTGGTTGGGCTTGGACAAAGCACTGTCTTT
>CAMDCZ010000073.1 GCA_945890735.1 Bordetella parapertussis
GCCACGATCGACAAAGTGGCCGGACCGATTGGCGAGGCCTTGATCATGACCGCGCTGGGTCTGGCCGTGGCCATTCCTGCCGTGCTGGGCTACAACGCCTTGGTGCGCGGCAACAAGTTTGTGATCACCCGCTTGAACCGTTTTGCCCATGACTTGCATGCCTTGCTCATGACCGGCTCACGCGTGAAAGCCAAGGGGTAAGCCATGGCCTTTGGCACCCAAGACGACGCCGATGAGGTGATGAACGAGATCAACATGACGCCCCTGGTGGATGTCATGCTGGTGTTGCTGATCATCTTCATCATCACCATCCCGGTCATGAAGCACTCGGTCAACATCGAGTTGCCCCGTGCGAGCAACCAACCGCAAGACGCCAAACCGCAAACCATCCGTTTGACGGTGGACGCCGAGGGCAAGTATTTCTGGAACGACGCCTTGGTGGACGAAGCCAAACTCGATGCTTTGTTACAAGCTGAAGCCCAGAAAAAACCGCAAGCGCCTTTGCACATCCGAGGCGACCGCGCCGTGCGTTACGAACGCGTGGCGCAAGCCATGGCCGCGGCCCAACGCGCGGGCATGACGCAAATTGGCTTTATCACCGAACGCAACACCCCTTGAAGGAGAACACCATGTTGAAACCACTGATCACTGCACTTTGCCTGCTCGCTGCCGCTGCTGCCCAAGCGCAAGTCGAGGTCACCGATGCCTGGGCCCGCGCCACCGGCAAAGGCCAAAAAGCCACCGGCGTCTTCATGAATTTGACCGCCAAGAAGGCCACACGGTTGGTCGGCGTCAAGTCAGCACTGACACCTGTGACCGAGGTGCATGAAATGAAAATGGACAAAGACATCATGAAGATGCAAGCGGTCAAGGCGCTGGACTTGCCGGCCGGGAAAACCGTGTCCTTGAAGCCCGGCAGCTACCACGTGATGCTGATGGATTTGAAAGCGCCCCTGGCTGAAGGAGACCATGCGGTCATCACCTTGTTGTTCGAGGATGCCGCTGGTGTTAAAACACAGCAAGAGGTGCATGCCGTGGCCAAAAAAGGCGCCATGGGCGGTCAACACAAAGGCAAACACGGCGAGCACCATCACCACTGACACCACCCAGGGACTCTTCATGGCCAGCCAACCTGCTTTTCAATTCGACAACTTCTTGCCCGGTTTTGATTTCCTGAAACAGTTTGCGCAAGCCAACCCTGCAGCGGCCATGCCCACGGCATCGCAGTGGATCACCCCCACGCTAGATCCCGAAGAACTCGACAAGCGCATCCAAGAGTTGAAGTCGGTGCAGTTTTGGTTGGACCAAAACGCCAAGGCCTTGACCGCCACCATCCAGGCGATGGAGGTGCAGCGCATGACCTTGTCCACCTTGCAAAGCATGAACCTGGGCATGGCCGATCAGGCCGCGACCAAGGACGCGGCACCCGCGGTGGACCCGATGCAGTGGTGGGGCGCGATCAGCCAGCAATTTCAAACCATCGCTGCCCAGGCGGTGAAAGACATGCAACAGCACGCCTCACCGATGCAGCCTGCGGCCAAACCCACACAGCCACGCAAGGCCAAAGCCACGGCCAAGACCACCACCCAGACCGCAGCCAAGAAAGCAGTTCGCCCAACCCCGGCACGCCAACCCTCGTCACGCAAAACGGCCCGTTGATGAAGCTGTTCCCCTATGGCCATGCCACGCACCCGGATTGGCAAATGGCCAGCGACATGGTGCTCGCGCAACTGCGCGCCCGCTTGCAAGACCCGCTCTACGCGTCCAATCCGCCGCTGGGATTGATCTACATCACCGACCATTTCGCACGGCATGCGCCCGCCATCATGGACCATGTGGCGCAGCACCTGCCAGCTGTCGCGCATTGGTCGGGCACGGTGGGCGTGGGCATCTCATCGAACAACGTCGAGTATTTCGATGAGCCTGCGTTGGCGATCATGTTGTGCGACATCCCCGACAGTCAGTACCGGGTGTTCAGCGGTGTCGCCCCTTTGGGGCAGGCCATGGCGCAGGGCTTTCAAGCGCAAACCGCGCTGGTGCATGCCGATGGACACACCCCCGAGTTGAGTGAGCTGATCGCTGACCTGGCCAACAGCACCCGCAGCGGCTTTGTCTTTGGCGGCTTGGCTTCGAGCCGCTTGCAGTCGGTGCAATTTGCCCGCGGGCGAGAGCGCACCAGCCCAGGTTCAGGCGCTGGCCATGGTGTGTACAGCGGTGGTTTGAGTGGCGTGGCTTTCGGGCCCGAGGTGCAGATACTCACCCGCGTCACCCAGGGCTGCAAGCCCTTGGGAGAAGTGCGCAAAATCACCGAGGCCAACGAGCATGTGGTCTACAAGCTCGATGGCGCACCCGCTTTGTACGCTTTGATGCAAGACCTGCAGGTGCCTATCGACAACCCGGGCTCGGCGGTGGACAAGGTGCGCGAGACCTTGGTGGGCTTGTCGCTGCCAAACACACCCACCCTGCGCTTGACCGGTGGGTTGGACGACGCGGTGATGGTGCGCCACATCATTGGCCTGGACCCGGTGCGCCATGGCGTGGCGGTGGCGCACATGGTGCAGCCGGGCATGCACATGGCGTTTTGCGCGCGAGACGCCAAGTCGGCCAAGGCCGATTTGTTGCGCATCGCCACCGAAATCCGCGAAAGCCTGGAGCCCGAAGAACTCAGCCTCGACCCCGCGGCCACACCAGACCCGCACAACACCAGCACGGCTGGCAAGCACATCACCGGCGCGATTTACGTGAGCTGCACCGGGCGCGGCGGCCCGCACTTTGGTTCGCCCAGCGCCGAGTTGCAGATCATCCAGCGGGCGCTGGGTGACGTACCGCTGGTGGGCTTTTTCGCGGCGGGTGAAATCGCCCATCAGCAGGTGTATGGCTACACCGGGGTGTTGACGGTGTTCACGACGGATTGAACGTGCACCATTGCCAATACAAATGACTCGTCCTGGTCCTTGCGCCCCTGGGTTTTGATGACCGCCTTGGGGCTGCCGTTTGAAGAAAGCCTGCTCATATGGGCGGGCGCATTATTATTGAGCCTTGCGACAAGGTGGAATACAGACTTGAAGACTTGGTGGCGGGGATGACTGCAAAAAATCTTCAGGATGAAGTGACATTAGGTGCAACTGTGGGTCAAGAGGCGCTTAGATAGCCATTGCTTGAGTAGCCTCATATGGAGCCCAGCGTTTCGTCACAAGTCCACGCTTCGCCGCCGCCGCTTAACAAGCGTTATAAACTGCAGGTGTCTGCTGCAAGGAGATTGTTATGAACGATCAAGTTATAGAGCTCGCACAGCGCGGCAAAGCGCTTTTGCCGCAAGATCGTTCACGCCTGGTAGATCTCCTGCTTGAGTCACTCCATGAGCCGGCCATAGCTGAAGTTGAGGCAGCTTGGGAAGTTGAGATAGAACGCCGCTTGGCCGAACATGATCGCGGGGAAATCAACAGCATCGACGCCGACGAAGTTTTCGCTAAGGCGCGAAGCATTGCCCGGTGATCAAGCCGCGTTTCCTACCAGCCGCCGAGGCCGAGCTATTGAAGGAAGTTGCCTACTACTCGAACGTCAGTGATGGATTGGGCATCAAGTTTGCACATGCTGTTGAAAGTGCGGTAAAAAATGCGGTCTCCAATCCAAGCAGTGGGGCTCCCTCTCCCAAAGGCACCCGCAAGCGACTCGTGAAAGGCTTTCCCTTTAGCGTGGTGTACAGGTCGAGTGACACAGAAATCCTTGTCGTCGCCCTTATGCACCATAGAAGAGAGCCTGGATATTGGGCAAATCGCATATCGTGACTGCTTTAAGGGACATCACGCCTTGACGTTGACCTGAGGCTTCAAACCCCCCTTGCCCTGTCCCCCTTAAACCTCGCCACAAACCCCGCAAAGTCCCCCGCATCCAGCGCATCCCGCACCTCTTGCATCAGGTTCAAGTAATAGTGCAGGTTGTGGATGGTGGCCAGCATGGGGCCGAGCATTTCGCCGCAGCGGTCTAAATGGTGCATGTAGGCGCGGCTGAAACCTTCGCGACCGCCATCGTTCCAGCTCACCCCCGAGGCGCCTGCACACGCATGGCAGGTGCAGCTGGGGTCGATGGGTTGCGGGTCGGCTTTGTGGCGGGCATTGCGCAGCTTCAAGTCGCCATAGCGGGTGAACAAGGTGCCGTTGCGGGCATTGCGGGTGGGCATCACACAGTCAAACATATCCACGCCGCAGCGCACGCCTTCGACCAAATCTTCCGGTGTGCCCACGCCCATCAGGTAGCGCGGTTTGTGGGCGGGCAAGCGGTGCGGGGTGTGCGCCATGATGTGCAGCATCTCGTCCTTGGGTTCGCCCACGCTCACGCCGCCGACCGCGTAGCCGGGGAAGTCCATGGCCACGAGTTGCTCCAGCGAGGCTTCGCGCAGGTTCTCGAACATGCCGCCTTGCACGATGCCAAACAAGGCATTGGGATTGTTCAGCCTGGCAAATTCATCTTGCGAGCGACGCGCCCAGCGCAGGCTCATCTCCATGCTTTTCGCGGCCTCGGCTTCGGTGGTGAGTGTGCCGTTGGTCTCGTAAGGCGTGCATTCGTCCAACTGCATGACGATGTCGCTGTTCAAGGTGGTTTGGATTTGCATGCTCACCTCGGGCGACATGAACAGCTTGTCGCCGTTCACGGGCGAGGCGAAATGCACGCCCTCTTCGGTGATTTTGCGCATCGCGCCCAGGCTCCACACCTGAAAGCCGCCACTGTCGGTGAGGATGGGTTTGTCCCATTTCTCAAATGGGTGCAAGCCGCCAAAGCTTTGCATGATGTCCAGCCCCGGGCGCATCCACAGATGAAAGGTGTTGCCCAAGATGATTTGCGCGCCCATCTCTTCCAGGCTGCGCGGCATCACGCCCTTGACCGTGCCGTAGGTGCCCACCGGCATGAAGATGGGCGTTTGCACCACACCATGATTGAGGGTCAGGCGGCCACGGCGGGCCAGGCCTTCGGTTTTGAGCAGGTCGAATGTCAGCATGGGGGCAGTTTAAGTGCGCCGTTCCAGCAACATCGCATCCCCATAACTGAAGAAACGGTAACGCTGTTGAACCGCGTGTTGGTAAAGCGCGTGCATGTGCTCAAAACCGCTGAAGGCCGCGACCAGCATCAGCAAGCTGCTCTTGGGCAAATGGAAGTTGGTGATCAAGAGGTCGGCCACCTGAAACCCAAAGCCAGGCGTGATGAAGATGTCGGTGTCGCCCTCGGTCAAGCCAGTGCGCGCCCAGCTCTCGAGCGTGCGTACCGTCGTTGTGCCCACCGCCACCACGCGACCACCGCGTGCTTGGCAATCGGCGATGGCTTGCAACGTGGCCGCCGGGATGCTGTACCACTCGCTGTGCATGCGGTGCTCTTGCAGGTTGTCTGTCTTGACCGGCGAGAACGTGCCCGCGCCCACATGCAAGGTGACGCTGGCGCGTGGCACACCCATGTCGCTCAACTGCGCGAGCAAGGCGTCATCAAAGTGCAAAGCCGCCGTGGGCGCAGCGGCAGCGCCCGGGTGCTTGGCAAACACGGTTTGGTAGCGCGCCAGGTCTTGCGCGTTCATGCTGTGTTTGTCTCGCTCGATGTACGGCGGCAGCGGCACATGGCCGTGCGCTTGCATCAGGCCCAGGGGCTCGTCGCTGAAGCAGAACCGAAACAGCGGCCCATCCACGTCCGGCCAGCGGCCAAGCAGCGTGGCGGTGTAGGCCTGCGCAGTGCCGCTTTGGTTGAACATGTGCAGCACCGTGCCCACCGGCGGCTTTTTGCTCACCCGCATGTGCGCCACCACTTGGTGTGGCGGCTCGCCATCCACGGCAGGCAAGACCCGCTCCACCAACAACTCGAGCTGCCCCCCGCTGGGCTTTTCACCAAACAAGCGGGCGGGCACGACCTGGGTGTCGTTGAACACCAGCAGGTCGCCAGGCAACAGCAGGGCAGGCAGGTCTTTGAAGATGCGGTCCACCGCAACACCCGCGCGGCCATCGAGCAGGCGCGATGCGCTGCGCTCAGCAGCCGGGGTTTGGGCGATCAGTTCGGGGGGGAGGGGGAAATCGAAATCGCTGAGCGTGTGAACGCGGGGGGAAGCAGA
>CAMDCZ010000074.1 GCA_945890735.1 Bordetella parapertussis
CCACCCATGTCTTTGGTATTGGACAAGCGAGGGCTGTACTTCGACCCGACCCGTGCCAGCGACCTCGAGCACGGCTTGCAACACCACACTTGCACGCAAGGTGAGTTGCAAGAGGCGCAACAGGTGAGGGCGTTCATCGTGCAACACGGCATCACCAAATACAACTTGGAGCCAATCAGCACAGTGGCTTGGCCCAGCCAAGGCCGGCGAGTGTTGTTGGTGCCCGGTCAAGTCGAGGACGACGCTTCGGTGCGCTTGGGGTGTCCGGGCATCAACACCAACTTGGCGTTGTTACAAGCAGTGCGCAGGGCCCATCCAGACGCTTTCATTGTCTACAAGCCTCACCCCGATGTGCTGTCTGGTAACCGCGCGGGACGGGTGGCGATCACGCAGGCGTTGCAATGGGCTGACCATGTGGAAACCCAGGCCTCGGTGGTGAGTTGTATCCAGGCGTGTGACGAACTGCACACCCTGAGTTCGCAAAGCGGTTTCGATGCCTTGTTGCGCGGCAAACCTGTGACCACCCATGGCCTGCCGTTTTATGCAGGCTGGGGCCTGACCACTGATCTGGCTGGTCCGCACACCTGTTGGGGGAGGCGAACCCGCCGCTTGACGGTGGATGAATTGGTGGTGGGGGTGTTGTTGCGCTACCCGATCTACTGGGACCATGAACTCAAGGGCGCAACCACTTGCATGGCGGTGCTTCAACGCATCTTGGCCCAGCGCAGCACCTTGGAGGCGCAGGGCCGCTTGCACCATTTGAATCAAGGGTATTGGCGCAGGTTGGCAAGAAAGCTCCGTGGCTTGCTGCTTTCATAGGCGGTGATCAGTGAAAACCCTAGGCTATTGGGTGGCTGAAAAGCACAATACTTCGCAAAAAACTCAGCAAGGATGACAGCCATGTTTCTCCCCACCTTCCACGATGCCAAGGATGCCATTTCCAAACTCGCCGGTTTTTTGGGCATGGTGGTCAGCATCACGCTGGCTCTCAACATGATCCTGCCTGACAGCGGCGCACTGTCTGCCAGCGCCAAGCTTTTCGCCTGTGCCTTGATTGCCTTGATGGTCGGTTGGCTGTCTTTCGCCATCAAACTCAAGAAATAAAAAAAACCGCCACACCCCTTCGGGCTGGCGGTTTTTTGCTGGGCACTGAGCCCTTAGACGCGCTTGCGGTATTCGGCCGTGCGGGTGTCGATCTCGACCTTGTCGCCTTGCGCCACAAAAATTGGCACATTGATGTCAAAGCCTGTGGAGATCTTGGCGGGCTTGAGCACTTTGCCTGAGGTGTCGCCTTTGACCGCAGGCTCGGTCCAGGTGATCTCGCGCACCACGCTGGTGGGCAATTCCACCGAAATCGCTTTGCCGTCATAGAACACCACTTCAGCGGCCATGCCGTCTTCGAGGTAGTTGAGCGAGTCGCCCATGTTTTCGTTTTCCACTTCGTACTGGTTGAACTCGGTGTCCATCCAGACATACATGGGGTCGGCAAAGTAGGAGTAGGTGCACTCTTTCTTGTCGAGCACGATTTGGTCCATCTTGTCGTCAGCCTTGAAAACCACTTCGGTGTTGAAGTTGGCAATCAGGCTTTTGAGCTTCATGCGCACGGTAGCGGAGTTGCGGCCACCACGGCTGTATTCGGTTTTGAGCACGACCATCGGGTCTTTGCCGTGCATGATGACGTTGCCGGCGCGAATTTCTTGAGCGATTTTCATAAAGGTAGGGGCTTGGAAAAGAGGCTTATTTTAGCCGTGCGCCGCCACGAAGCCTTCCAGACGGGTCAGCAGGTCGGTTTCGGCTTGCAAACGGGCTCGCAAAGACTGCGCCCAAGCGGTCCATTCGGCCATCACGCTGGGGGTCAGTGCTGGCAGCGCCGTGGCCTGATCCGCGTTCCAAGCCAGGTGCGCTTGCACCACCAACGCCGGGGCCAGGCTGGCTTGCAAAAAAGCCTTCAGTTTGTGGATGTGCACACCATCGTCTTGGGGGTAGATGTGCCATAAAAACGCCTTGCCCGCCCAGATCGCCCGCACCATCGAGTCCTCACCGCGCACCAAGTTCAGGTCCTGCTCGGCCAGCATCTGGTCAAAGGCGGGGTGGGCAAGGTAGGGCAGTTCTTCCAGCGTGAAACGGGGCGGCGCTGGCCACGCCTGCAGGGCTTGGCGAACAGCGGCGGTGGCGCGTCCGGCGGTCACGCGCAAATGCACGGGGGTGGTTTGTTGGTCGAGTTGCGAAAGCCACCGACCCAAGCTGGCCGGCTCATAGCAAAACAGGCTGATGTTGAGCGGGTCGTTGGGCATGCGGGGTGGCTGTGTGCTTGAAGGGCTGTGTGGTGGGGCCATGCCACTGCGTCCATCCGGCCCAGGCCCCAAAACACCGCCACTGTGTGGACTCAAGCCGGGGTAAAAAAACCACTTGGTCAAGCCCTTAGCGGGACCGCTCATCTGGGGCGAAGGCAGGCCATGGTTGCGCAGTGCTGACGTTTCAGCGCTGAAATACTCCAGGTTGATCCACGCGGGCGTTGGCGTGGCTTGGGCCATGGCGGCTTGAAAACCCAATGGCAGCTCGCAACCAAACGCCTCGATCACCACCTGGGGCAAGGCGTTGGAATCACATGCGGTGGCTTCTGCGGGCCAAGCCAACACCGTCACTCCCGCACAACCCACTGGTGCCATCCATGACAGGGCGCTGGCGTCATCGACATACAGCGTCACCCGCTTGCCGCGCTCGGCCAATTGCGTGGCCAAGCGCCAACACACGCCCAGGTCCCCGTGGTTGTCCACCACGCGACAGAAAACCGCCCAATGCGTTTGCGACACCTGACCTGTCAATCTGTACTTTCTTGATGTATTTCAACAGCTTGCAAGCTTACGGGATCGGCGTCCCGCGTTGAGACAAGACCATGGCAAGCCCTCTGGGCAGGCACAAGCGTCTACACTTTGCCGTTCAAACCAACGGATACCTTGAGGAAGACCCATGCCCAAAGCCTATTTCATCTCCACCTACCACGCGGTCCATGACAACGATGCCTTGGCGGCCTATGCCAAATTGGCGCTGCCCGCCATCCAAGCTGCGGGCGGTACGTTTTTGGCGCGTGGCATGCCCGCCATGGTGAAAGAAAACGGTCAAATGCAGCGCACCGTGTTGATCGAATTCCCCAACCTGGATGCAGCCAAAGGCGCTTACGACAGCGCAGGCTACAAAGAAGCCTTGGCCGCCCTGGGCAACAACGCGGTGGTGCGCGACATCCGCATCATTGAAGGCGTTTAAGACATGACCCAACTCAGTCAGCGTGCCCAAAGCCTGGGCACTGAAAACGCGTTTGTCGTGCTCGCCGAGGTCAACAAGCTGATCCGTGAAGGCCGCGACATCATTTCCTTTTGCATTGGTCAGCCGGACTTTCACACGCCTCAAAACATCCAAGACGCGGGCATCAAGGCGATACAAACAGGCAAACACGGCTACACCCCGTCGGCGGGCATCCCAGAGCTGCGCCAAGCCGCCGCCGACTATTTCACACGCACCCGTGGCGTGAAAGTCGACGCCGACGATGTGGTGGTGGGCGCGGGTGCCAAGCCGTTCATTGGTTACACCATCCAGTCGGTGACTGACTTTGGCGCGGGCGACGAGGTGATATACCCCGTGCCTGGCTTTCCGATTTACGAGTCGCAAATCAAGGCCAATGGCGCGGTGGGTGTGCCCATCTACTTGCGTGAATCACGCAACTTCAGCTTTGACCCGCAGGAGTTGGCCGACAAAATCACGCCACGCACCAAGCTGCTGATCTTGAATTCACCGCAAAACCCCACGGGTGGCATCTTGACCAGCCAAGACTTGGAAGCGATTGCCGAGATTTTGCGCCGTCACCCGCAAGTGTGGGTGTTTGCCGATGAGATATACGGACAGCTGGTGTACGACGGTGCGTTCAAGTCCATCGCGGCTTTACCAGGCATGCAAGCGCGCACCATCTTGTCGGATGGTTGCTCCAAAACCTGGGCCATGACCGGCTGGCGTTTGGGTTTCACGGCCAACAAAAAGCTGGCGCCTTACTTCACCAACTGGATCACCAACACCGAGTCCTGTGCCTCGCACATCACCCAGTGGGCAGGGGTGGAGGCCTTGAATGGCCCGCAAGACGATGCCCAGCATATGAAAGCGGTGTTTTTGAGCCGGCGCAATTTGATGGTGGGACTGCTCAACCAAGTGCCGGGTGTCAGCTGCCAAAGCCCGGGTGGTGCGTTTTACGCTTGGCCCAATGTCACCGAAGCCTGTCGCATGACAGGCTGTGCCGACTCAGAGGTGCTGCGCAAACGCTTGTTGCTCGAAGCTGGTGTGGCTGTGTTGGCAGACATCCACTTTGGCCCGCGTGTGCCCGGTGACGGACAACACATCCGCTTCAGCTACGCCGCGTCCGATGAGGCGATCAAGGCGGGCATTGCCCGCATGGCTGAGTTCATCAAGGCCAATACGGTTACAAAGCCTTGAGGAAATGAGTTGCTGTGGACAAGGCTTGGGCAAAGCTTGGTTTGAAGTCCAGGGTATCAATGGCTTCAAACTGAGCTTGTAAGACCTTGCGTCGTTGGCTGAGCTGCGTCAAGTCCATATCTCAGCATCAACACCGTGCCCCCACCCATCGTCCAAAACGGTTCAGCAACACCGCTGTGCCATGTCAAATCGTCCAAGATGGTGAAAGCATGAGACAGCAAGGGCTGCCAAGGTCCTGAAGGTAAATCTCTGTGCTGAGACGTATCCACTGTCATGGTTGTCAGTGCCAAATGGGGCGAGGCGATTGCAGTTGCGACGCCCATTGGTAGACATGCGCCCAAATTTTCTTGGCTTGAACCCTGCTCAAGGTGGCTGCTTCTTCCACAGCAGCTACCAGCATGGTTTGCGGCAATTCATCGAGCAAGGTGGCGATATGGGGTAGCCGTTTGGAGGGTATGACGCCACTGGCCAAGGCTTTGGCCAGTTCTTGGGTGTTCATTTTGTCCTTGTAACTCACGCTGGCTGAAATGCAGGCCATGCGCAAGGCTTTTCTCTGGCTTGATGACTGGGGTTTGCTGGCTTGGAGTCGCAGTCCCAAGATGTTCATCAACTGCAAGGTTTTCACCATGCCTAAATCGCTCAAACTGCCGTTTTCAAATAAATTGATGGTGGTTCGGGACAAATCAGCCAAATCGGCCAGTTGAGCTTGACTCAAGCCGAGTTCTGTGCGTCTGGCCCGCACCAACTGTCCCAAAGCCTGCAAATTCATGTTTCATGCCTCCGCGAATAATGTTTAATATACTGAACATTTATAATGCTGTCAAGAGCCCTAAAAGCCGATAAAAACGGGGTTTTCAGGCAAACACAGGCAGGGTGTCGAACTGGCCATTGAGCAAGCCCTGGCTGTTCGCGCCCATCCAGTTCTCCATCACGCTGGCGTAGACCCGGCGGAAGTCTGTGGTGTGCAGCACATTGCCCTCGGCGTTCAAGTTGCTCAGGCTGGGCGCTTGGCCGTGGTGGCCACCTTTGACACCTTGCCCCACCAAATACACATGGTTGGCCGTGCCGTGGTCGGTGCCCAAGCTGGTGTTCTCGGCAGCGCGGCGACCAAACTCGGAATACACCATCACCACCACGTCTTTGTCGCGGCCTATGCGCTTCATGTCTTGCATGAAGCCACTGACGCCATCGGACACATAGGTGAGCAAGCGCTGGTGCAACTCGGCTTGGTGCACATGGGTGTCAAACGCGTTGTGTCGATAAGCGGTGTGGTAGATGCGGGTGGGTAATTTGGCGTTGATCATGGAGGCCACCTTGGGCAGGTCCATGGGCAAGATGCCGTAGTCCACAGGGGTTTGGTAGCTGCGCCAAGCAGCGCGCACTTGTGCAGATGCTTGCCGGGCGCTTTGCGCGACATCTTCCAAAAACTGCAATGTGCCGTTTGCACTGCCTGACATGCCACCCATGTCTTTGTCGATCAGCGGACGGCTTTGGTA
>CAMDCZ010000075.1 GCA_945890735.1 Bordetella parapertussis
GCGCACTGAAAGGGTGCCCTGCACCAATTGCGTTCTCATTTCTTGGTGCATCCATCTGAACTTTTCAACCTGCCGTTGAGGATTGCCAATATCCACCGGGGTTTCCAGGGTATGGCACAAGGCTTGCAGTAGAGGTTGGCGCAGCCCACAAGGCGCGTTTACCTCAACCCTCGAAACATTTGGAGTTCACTGCATGTTGAATCGTCGCCATCACCTCAAAACACTGGCCGCTGCGGCTGCCATCGTCAGTGGTTCCTTGTACATGACCGCTGCCCAAGCGGCTGACACCATCAAAGTAGGTGTGTTGCACAGCCTGTCTGGCACCATGGCCATTTCCGAAACCGTGTTGAAAGACACCGTGCTCATGGCCATTGATGAAATCAATGCCAAAGGTGGCGTGTTGGGCAAGAAGCTCGAGCCGGTGGTGGTTGACCCCGCGTCCAACTGGCCTTTGTTTGCTGAAAAAACCAAACAACTCTTGGGTCAAGACAAGGTGGCTGTGATCTTCGGTTGCTGGACTTCTGTGTCACGCAAATCCGTGTTGCCCGTGGTGGAAGAAATGAACGGTCTGCTGTTCTACCCTGTGCAGTACGAGGGTGAAGAGCTCTCCAAAAACGTGTTCTACACCGGTGCTGCACCCAACCAGCAAGCCATTCCTGCGGTGGACTACCTGATGAGCAAAGACGGCGGCGGCGCCAAGCGTTGGGTTTTGCTGGGCACTGACTATGTCTACCCCCGCACCACCAACAAAATTTTGCGCGCTTACCTGATCAGCAAAGGCGTGAAAGCGTCTGACATTGACGAGAAATACACCCCCTTTGGCCACGCTGACTACCAAACCATCGTGGCTGACATCAAGAAATTCTCCACCGGCGGCAAAACAGCCGTGGTGTCCACCATCAACGGTGACTCCAATGTGCCTTTCTACAAAGAGCTGGGCAATGCTGGCTTGAAAGCCAAAGACGTGCCTGTGGTGGCTTTCTCTGTGGGTGAAGAAGAACTGCGCGGCGTCGACACCAAACCGTTGGTCGGTCACTTGGCCGCTTGGAACTATTTCCAATCCATCAAGAACCCCACCAATGACGCGTTCATCAAAAAGTGGTCTGACTACGCCAAAGCCAAGGGCATTGCAGGTCACAAAGACAAGCCTTTGACCAATGATCCGATGGAAGCCACCTACATTGGCATTCACATGTGGAAGCAAGCGGTAGAGAAAGCCAAGTCCACCGATGTCGACAAGGTCATTGCTGCCATGGCCGGTCAAACGTTCAAGGCGCCCAGCGGGATTGTCAGCAAGATGGATGAGAAAAACCACCACTTGCACAAGTCGGTGTTCATCGGTGAGATCAAGGCCGACGGTCAGTTCAACGTGGTTTGGAAAACCCCTGGTCCTGTGAAAGCCAAGCCTTGGAGCCCTTACATCGTTGGCAACGACAAAAAGCCTGATGAACCAGTCAAGAAGTAATTGTTTTTGAGGCGACATACACAGGGGACAGCAGCTGAGCTGCTCCCCTGTTTTTGGAAACACACACAAAGAATCGGTATGAAACGGATGGGGTTGGTGGCTGGGTTGCTTTGCGGATGGATGTGGACTGTCTCCACCCACGCGCTGACAACGCAGCAGGTCAGAGACATGTCCCTGGGGGACACAGATGCGCGGGTGCTTGCCTTGCAGACCACCTTGGCGCAAGCCGATGCACAAACAGCGTTTTTCCTGCAAGCCATGGCCGACGATGCGGTGATGGTGGCGGGCGAACAAGTGATCGTGGTGCGCGATGGAAAAAGTGTGGACCCTGTGACGGGTCAGCCAGTGGCTCTGCCCGAAGGCGCAGAAGGCCTGGTGAGCAACAACCGCATGCGCGGTGAAGTGGATTCGGCATTGGCGGCTTTGCAGTTGCTCAGCCCGGATGAGGGTGTGCGTATGAAGGCCGCGCAGTCCTTGGTGTCTGAGCCCGATGCCAGCAAATGGCCTTTGCTCGACAAGGCCTTGACAGCCGAAAAGTCCCCAGACATTGCCAAGCGGTTGCAACTGGCCAAAGCAGCGATTGACATCAGCAACCCAGACGCCAAAGTGCGCTTGGCAGCGGCCCGCGCACTGGCAGACAGCCAAACCCCCAACACCCAGTTGTTGCTCAACCAACAACTCAAGCTGGAAACAGACCCGGGCGTGAAAGCCCAACTCGTCGCCTCCTTGGCCGACATCCAAGCGGCGCTGGTGTGGGGCGAGCGCTTGGGGGCCTTGTTCACAGGTATCAGCCTGGGCTCGATTTTGTTGCTGGTCGCGCTGGGCTTGGCCATCACCTATGGCTTGATGGGTGTGATCAACATGGCCCATGGTGAATTGATGATGGTGGGTGCCTACGCCACCTTTGTGGTGCAAGCCAGTGTGCGAAGCCATGCACCAGACCTGTTTGACCATTACCTGTTGCTGGCCATTCCCACGGCCTTCTTGTCAGCTGCCTTGGTGGGTGCCGTGGTCGAGCGGACCGTGTTGCGGCATTTGTACGGCCGCCCCTTGGAAACCTTGTTGGCCACTTGGGGCATCAGTTTGATCTTGATGCAAACCGTTCGCAGCATGTTTGGCGCCCAAAACGTGGCGGTGGAAAACCCCGCTTGGATGAGTGGTGGCATCCAGGTATTGGCCAATCTCAGCCTGCCTTGGAACCGTTTGCTGATCGTGTTGTTTGCCCTGTTGGTGTTGGCGGGTGTGGCATGGCTGATCAGCCAAACCCGCTTGGGGTTGTTTGTGCGGGGCGTCACGCAAAACCGCGCCATGGCCTCGTGCATGGGGGTCAACACCGCTCGCATTGACACTTATGCATTTGCACTGGGTTCGGGCATCGCTGGCTTGGCCGGTTGCGCCCTGAGCCAGATTGGCAATGTCGGTCCCGACCTCGGTCAAGGCTACATCGTGGACGCCTTCATGGTGGTGGTCTTGGGCGGTGTGGGTCAATTGGCTGGCACGGTCTACGCCGCGCTGGGACTGGGCGTGCTCAACAAATGGCTCGAGGGCTGGACCGGGGCAGTGCTGGCCAAAATCGCCGTCTTGGTGTTCATCATCATCTTCATCCAAAAGCGACCACAGGGTTTGTTTGCGATGAAGGGCAGAAGTGCGGAGGCCTGAGATGCACAAGCTTGACATGCCTGCTGCGCCGCGTTTGCTCTCCTCAAAGGGATGGACCGTGTTTGCGCTGGTGTTGATCCTCTTGACCGTGTTGGCGCCAGTGCTGAATGTGGCGCTGCCGGCCAGCCACCCTTTGCACCTGAGTGACTTCGCCATCTCACTGGTGGGCAAGATCATGTGCTTTGCCATTTGCGCCTTGGCCATGGACTTGATTTGGGGTTACACCGGCATCTTGTCACTTGGCCACGGCTTGTTTTTCGCGTTGGGTGGGTATGCCATGGGCATGTACCTGATGCGTCAAATTGGCTTGGACGGCAACTACAAATCCGAGTTGCCCGACTTCATGGTGTTCCTGGACTGGCAAACCTTGCCCTGGCATTGGTACTTCAGCGACAGCTTTGTCGCCACCTTGTTGTTGGTGGTGTTGGCTCCTGGTGTCTTGGCCCTGGTGTTTGGTTATTTCGCGTTTCGCTCACGCATCAAAGGCGTGTACTTCTCGATCATCACCCAGGCCATGACCTTTGCCTTCATGCTCTTGTTCTTTCGCAACGAAACCGGCTTTGGCGGAAACAACGGCTTCACCGATTTCAAACGCATTTTGGGCATGCCCTTGGCCACTCCCTCCATGCGCATGGTCTTGTTTGTGCTGAGCGCTTGGTGTTTGCTGGGTTTCTTCTTGGGTGCACGCTGGTTGGTGCAAAGCAAATACGGCCGCGTCTTGCAAGCCATCCGCGACGCTGAAAGCCGGGTGATGTTTTCCGGCTATTCACCGCTGCCTTACAAGCTCAGTATCTGGGTGATTTCGGCGGTCATGTGCGGGGTGGCAGGGGCGTTGTATGTGCCGCAGGTGGGCATCATCAACCCCAGCGAGATGAGCCCCGCGAATTCGATCGAGATCGCCATCTGGGCCGCTGTGGGTGGACGTGGCAGCTTGATCGGACCGATCGTGGGTGCTTTCATGGTCAACGGCGCCAAAAGCTGGCTGACCGTGGTCGCGCCTGAATATTGGTTGTATGTCTTGGGTGCACTGTTCATCGCGGTCACCTTGTACATGCCACAAGGCTTGGTCGGCATGGTGAAAACCATCCGCGGCAAGTGGCAAAAGTCTGGCACTGCACCATGACCCCAGACTTGATGCAAGACAACGCCCGCCGTTTGGATGCTTACCAATTCAGGCAAGTGCAGACACCGGCGTCGGGTGGACGCAGGGCTGCTTTTTCGCGGGTCCACACGCCCGGCGAACTCGACTTGGCGCATGGACGGATTTTGTATTTGGAAGATGTCAACGTGAGCTTCGATGGCTTCAAAGCCATCAACAACCTGTCCTTGGATATCGGTGTGGGCGAGCTGCGCTGCATCATCGGGCCCAATGGCGCTGGCAAAACCACCATGATGGACATCATCACGGGCAAGACCAAGCCGGATTCAGGCACGGTCTTCTTTGGCAGCACCATCGACTTGCTGCGCCACAGCGAGCCCGACATTGCCCAAATGGGGATCGGGCGCAAGTTTCAAAAACCCACCGTGTTTGAACACCTGAGTGTGTTTGACAACCTGGAATTGGCGTTGAAAACCCACAAGGGCGTGGCGTCCTCCATGTTTTTCAAGCTGAACGGCGAGCAAACCGACCGCTTGATCGAGGTGCTGCACACCATCGATTTGGAAAACGACTTGTCCCGCCAGGCTGGCAACCTGAGCCATGGGCAAAAGCAGTGGCTGGAGATCGGCATGTTGCTGATGCAAGACCCGAAGTTGTTGCTGCTGGATGAACCGGTGGCTGGCATGACCGACCAAGAAACCGAGCGCACCGCCGAATTGTTCTTGCGCTTGAAGGGCAAGCATTCCTTGATGGTGGTGGAGCACGACATGGCTTTCATTCGCCAAATTGCCGACATCGTCACGGTCTTGTGCGACGGCGCGGTGTTGGCGCAAGGCAGCTTGGATGTGGTGCAAGCAGACGAACGCGTCATTGACGTTTACTTGGGGCGCTGATCATGTTGGCCATGGAACACATTCACCAGTACTACGGCGGCTCGCATATCTTGCGTGATGTCAGCTTGACTGCGCAAGCCGGGCAAATCACGGTCTTGTTGGGCCGAAACGGCGTAGGCAAAACCACCTTGTTGAAATCCCTGATGGGCTTGGTGCCGGTACGCCAAGGCCTTATCAGCTTTGCAGGCCACACGATCACCCATGCCACGCCCTACGAGCGAGCCCGTGCCGGCATTGGCTATGTGCCCCAAGGCCGCGACATCTTCAACCGCTTGACGGTGGAAGACAACCTGCGCATGGGATTGGCCACCCAGCCCGCTTCTGCGGAGATTCCGCCAGAGTTGTTCGCCTTGTTTCCCATCTTGGACCAAATGCGGCAGCGGCGCGGTGGTGATTTGTCTGGCGGACAGCAACAGCAGTTGGCCATTGCACGTGCATTGGCTGGCAAGCCCAAGTTGTTGGTTTTGGATGAGCCCACCGAGGGCATCCAACCCAGCATCATCAAAGACATTGGTCGCGTGATTCAACAATTGGCTCAGCGTGGCGACATGGCGATTTTGTTGTGTGAGCAGTACTATGACTTTGCGGAAGAATTGGCTGATCAGTATTTGGTGATGGAGCGCGGTGAAGTGATTGCGCAAGGACCAGGTTCTGAAATGAAAGACAAAGGCATCAGAAAGCTCGTCTCGATCTGATACCTTGCTTACATGGCCCAAATGCGCGGTGCCACTGCAGGCATGCCCCACACTTGGCTGCGCCACTGCAGCCAGACCTTTTTCA
>CAMDCZ010000076.1 GCA_945890735.1 Bordetella parapertussis
GCCGCTGCCATTGAGCAAAACCATGACGCCAAGGGCATCATCTGGCCTGACGCTTTGGCGCCGTTCACCGTGGTGATTTGCCCGATCGGCATGGACCGCAGCGCCGAGGTCAAAACCGCTGCCGAGCAGCTCTACGCCGATCTGATGGCTTCAGGTGTGGACGTGATCTTGGACGACCGAGGCGAGCGCCCCGGCGCCATGTTTGCCGATTGGGAGCTGATCGGCGTGCCCCACCGTGTGACCATCGGTGACAAAGGCCTCAAAGACAGCTTGGTGGAATACCAACATCGGCGTGACACCGAGGCCAGCAAGTTGGCATTGGCTGAGGTGTTGGGGGTGCTAAAGGGTCACTTGGGTCTTTAATGGCCGGCACCTTTTGAAGGCGTGAAGGGTGGATTACTGAATTTCACGTTTGCAAAATGCTTGCAACCAAGCTGCTAAGGCTTTCACCATTTATCTTGGTCTTGAATTCAACCGGTACACCCGCTTGCTTCAACGCTTCAAAAAAACGCTTGGCGCTTTCAATCTTGAAACGTTCTTGCTCCTCGATGTCTGACCTGTTGTCGTAGCCCTTGGTTTCCACCACCAGGTAAAGGGCTTTGGTGTCGCCTTGTCGGTGCACCGCATAACCAAAGTCGGGGTTGTACTTACCCAATGGGGTATCCAGACCGATCCGTGGCAATTTGGCAAACACGGTCACGCTGTCAACTTGGGATTCATCCACCGTCTCGCGTTCAATTCCACTGTCCACCGGCATGATCGGATCAGCGTAGAGCGACAAGGCCTGCACGGTTTGGTTGTGGATGCTGTGTAACTCGTTGCCACACAGGCTGACTGGAATGGTTTCAAGCAATTGACCGGTGCAGTCGGTGAGGGCCGTCTGAACCCTCATTTCTAGTAATTCGTAGCTCACGGTTTGAATCAACAACTCATAAATGCAGCGTTTGATCAGTTGAGTCAATTGAGATAAAGCGCGGTTCTCGTTGGCGGCAATCTGCTTGAACTTCTCTTGCGGCATCTGCCGCAGTATTTCGGCCACGGTGTTGTATGACAGTCGTGTTTGGTTAGCCAACGCTCGGATAAATCCGCCCAAACTGAAGTAATTGGGGCTGCGGATCTTGTAGTCGCTATCGAGTGTTTCGGTGCGGCTTTGCTTGTCCAAATCCTGAACCCCTCTTTGCCGCGTGACACTGAAAGTCAGCGGGAGCAGATCAAAGTTAGCCGTAATACTTACCAACACATGTGCTATCAATTCTTGCTGGTTCAACTCAAAACGCATTCGCGTCTGCCGGTTGAGTTGATCCCACAGTGCTTTGAAATGATGAAAACGCTGGGCATTCACCTTTAAGTGGGTGGGCGGACGGCTGTCTTTACGTTTGGCCCGGCTGACACCGGTTATGAGGTCATTCAGCCAGCGCATCAACTGTGAGGTGTGTTGTGGTGTGTTGCCCCTTACCTTGTCCAGCGCCGTGTGCAGTTGTGCTTGCAGGCGGTGAAATTCAGCAGGCGGCATCACGCATTTGGCTTTACCGCTGTCATCGTCTAAAAGCACCACACGCCATTCGGCCAGTTTGTCCAACAACCTGCCTGCCACTTGCGTATTGGGTGCAGCTTTTTCGTTCACCAGCCATTGGGCATCAAAGCTGCCATCTTGGGTGCCTAAGCTGTGGGCGGCTATCTCGTTTTGAATGGCTTCCACAAAATCAGCCTCGTTGGCGGGGACCACCACAGTCAAGTCGTTGATGGTGTCGAACTCAGGCTCATCATGGGTGATGCGCTCAAGCCGTTTGTTGACTGCCAAGCGCAAGCCCCGGCCAATTTGTTGCAACTTGGTGATCTTCGAGGAACTTGGTGCCAGCTTGCAAAGAGTGAAGACATTCGGGTTGTCCCAACCCTCTTGCAGTGCCCACATGGAAAAAATAAAGCGCAAGTCAGTGTCAAAGGACAGCAACTTTTCTTTCTCTTTCAAGATCAGGCCAATGGCTTCATCTTGGGCTTTGTCGCTGTGGGAAGCCGCAAAGTAGCCCTTGTGTACCTGGCCAATGTCGTGGGCGGTGCGCTGCAAGTAGGTCCGGTACCCCGGGTCCAGTTCGGGCTTGGCCAGCATGCTTTCCAAGTGCACCCGGTAGTGCTGTTCAAACAGGGTGCGCACTGGTGTGGGCTGCTGCCCTTGCGGCATGTACTTGCCCACAGAATCAATGAAAAACAAAGTGAGCGACTTGATGCCTTTTTTGAACAAGTCTTCTTCTCTCTCAAAGTGGTTGGCAATGGTGAGCCCGATGATGGCCGACTGCATGTCCTCGGCCAGCATGCCCAGGGCTTGCGGCGCTTGCAGGGGCAGCGCAAACCCATTGGTGAACAACAGCTCTTGTTTGGTGATGTTCTCCACCACATGGCCATTCAAGTAGGGCAATTTGGTTTTCTCGCCCAGGTTGTCCTTTTTTTGCAGGCTGACGGTTTTGTTTTTACCGTTAATGGTTTTGAAGGCCACCTTGGCGGTGCGATCAGCACCTGTTCCGTTGACTTCACGCAAACACAGCACTTGGCTGTCTTGGGCGCCCACGCCCACGGTATCCACCGTGATGCCTTTGACCAAGCGTTGGCGAAACGCATTCACGCTGTCCAAGGTGTAAATCAGGTTGCGGTATTCGTCGTTGCGAAAAGTAGCCCCAAAGCGCAAGGTCAGCAAGGGTTTGAACTTGGCCAGATAGGTTTGGGTTTGCGTCCCTTCAAAACGGTGCGGCTCGTCAATGATCAGCACCGGGCTCAAGGCTGCCAAGGCCTCCATATAGCTTTTGGCGTGACCAAACAAATTGGCCTCCACCCCGCGCTGGTTCATGATGCGGTTTTCACCCGTGAACGACTGGTAGGTGGACACCATCACGGCAATGCCTTTGTTGGCGGCGTGCAAAAAGCCGCCAATGGTTTTGTCGGAGTAGTTGTAGACCGCTATTTTTTGGTTGTTGTATTCCTTGGCAAAAAACTCGGCAGTGGTGCGCAAGCTGCTGAGTGTTCCCTGGCGAATGGCATTGCTGGGCACCAGCACAATGAACTTGGACAGGCCGTGGCGCTGGTGCAGCAGGTGGATGGTTTCAATGAACGTGAAGGTTTTGCCAGTACCGGTTTCCATCATGATGTCCAGCGGCAAACCCAAAGGGTTGTTGGGTTGGACTTCCACCGGCCCGTGGGTCACGCCGTTGGCTTGGCGCACCGCATCGATATTGGCTTGCAACTGCGCTTGGCAACTCTCCAGATCAAACAAAGGGTTGGCTTGGGCGTGAAACGCAGGCTGGAAGGGAATGTTTTCAAACACCTGCGCCAGGCTTTGCACGGCTTGGACTTGGTGTGCCAGGCGGCTGTATTGAAATTGAGCGGCCATGGCCTTACCCCCGCAAACGCAGCTTGTCTTTGCCCAAACCCAGCTGCTCCATCAGCGTGTCCAGGCCCAACAACAGGTTGTCGTCTTTCAACCAGGGGGCATACACCGTCAGATAGTGCAAGGCTCTGTCAGCTTGCAGGCTGTGCAAGTGTTGTTGCAACTCCTCCAGCGGCAGGGCTTGCAGCAACAGGGCCACGTCTTCAGCCACAAACAACGTTTCAGGCACCAGGGTGTGGATGCGGGTGGTCAGCGGCAAGCCCTCGGCCAGCAGCAGGTTGGACAGCACCCGTTCCATGTCGTTGGGCTGGGGTGAGCCCATGCGTTGTTGCAATTGCTGCACCTGGTCTTGACGGGCGTCCTTAAGCGCTTGGCTGTGCACCAGCCCCAGCGGGTCGTCCACCAACTCAAACACCCGAAAACCGGTGTCCAGTGGCGGCGTGTCGTCGGCCAAGAGTTCGCCTTGGGCTTTGCGTTTGGCGGCTTGCGCGTTTTGCAACTGCGCACCAGCACGGCGAATCCGCTCGGCGGTGATCTCAAAAATCGTGGCTTCGGGGCGCTTCAAGGTTTTGGTGACAAAGTCGTGCGCTTCTTTTTGCTTGACGGGATCAATCGGCTGGGGAATTTGCACCAAGATGAATTGGCGGTTGCCGCCATCCTCCGCATTCAGGCGCATCACGGCTTCGGCGGTGGTGCCGCTGCCTGCGAAGAAGTCGAGGATGAGGTCGTCGTCGTGTGTGGCTGCTTCGAGCACGTGGGAAATCAAAGCCACCGGTTTGGGAAAACTGAAATAACGCGCATTGAACAGCGCATCAAAATCTTTGTTGCCGTGCTCACTCATGCCCACGGTTTTTGGCAATTGGGTAGACAGCGTTTTAAGTGCGGTTTCACTGCCATGTTTTTTCAGTGCTTTGGTTTTGTCTTCGCTTTCAAACACGCGAAAGGCCGGTGTTTGAATGCGCAAAAAATCGTAGTCGCCTGGGAAAACGATTTTTCCTTTCTTCAAATACTCAGGCCATGTTTCTTGTGTCACGGCCCACACCCGTTTGGGATTGAATGGATAGGTTTTCCCGTCTTTGGGATTGACCAAAGGAAAGGCCGAATTGGGGCGCTCTTGCGCTGTGGTTTGTTTGGTCAAATCGGCCAATCGCCAACGGTCGTTGGGAAAATCGGGCGTCTCAAAATAGCTGCGCTCGTGTGCCTGACCGGCTAAAAAATCCGGTTTGCCATAGGCCAATACCCACTCGAAATCTTGCGACACCCCAAATGGCACATCGCTTTTAGCCGAGCGTTTTTTCCATGGGATGGTGGCCACGTGGGCTTCCTGCCCAAACACCTCATCACACAACAACTTCAGCTGCGCCTGTTCGTTGTCGTCGATGGAAATGAAAATCACCCCGTCCTCACGCAGCAGGTCCCGCGCCAGCAAGAGGCGCGGGTACATGAAGCTCAGCCAGCCGCTGTGGGTGCGGGCGCCGTAGATGTTCTTGATGTAGTCGATGTTCTCGGCGCTGTACCCCAAGCGGCTCAGCACTTCGGTTTGGTTGGTGCTGAAGTCGTCGCGGTAAATGAACTGCTCGCTTTGGGTGTTGTAGGGCGGGTCTATATAGATGAGCTTGACCTTGCCAAAGTAGCTTTGCCGCAGCAGCTTCAAGGCGTCGAGGTTGTCGCCCTTGATCAGCAGGTTGCCGGTGCTGTCCCAGTTTTGGCGTTGGCTATGTGCAGCCGACAGAATTTTGTCGGTGGGCACAAAGGCCTGGTGGTAGGCCTCGCGCTTGCCCACCCAGCGCAGTTCGTAGCCGTCTTCCTCGACCCGCACACCGGCAGGGTTGGCCGGGTCTAGAGCCAGTTGGATGGCCGCTGGATTGACGCGGATGCGACCCAGGTCGTCCACTTCAACGGCTTGTGGAAACAACTGGCGAAGCGTTTCTAGTTTTTGGGCGGCGGGGCTGGGGGCGTTGAAGAACGGTTGGCTCATGCTTGGCTCGGTATCTTGTGCTACCAAAGTGCACACTTTGTTGAAATTGAGCCAAATATAACTAATTAATACAAAATATCATTATCAAGCACAAAAAGAATCAAAAATTATTCAATTTATGGTTGTTTATTTCCACAATGGCTCATCTTGCCAATCCATTTGAAACCCGGCTGCCTTGATGGAAACCAATTCAGACTGGGGGAAACCTGCCATGTGGTGCTTCACTTCCGACAACCAGGTTGATCCTGGTGAGATCGTTCGCAGCATGAGTGCAATGCAGCTAAAGGCACCATACAGCTTGCTGCGTGAATCTGGTTGCTGATGTAGCGGTATCAACCACCTGCATCTATCAACAGGTGGCAGTTCAGCTGTTGCTATATTTCGCCTGTTCCAAAGCCTTGCATGATGAGCAGATACATTCCTCACAAAATTAAACATGCGAAGCCAGGATTTCAGAATTTCACCGTCACACGCGCCTAGTTGGCCTGCAATATGGCTTCGATCTCGCGATGCCATGCCCGCAAAGAACTT
>CAMDCZ010000077.1 GCA_945890735.1 Bordetella parapertussis
ACCCGAACCGCTGGAGGCCGTCGCGGCGGTCGTTTGTCGGGCTGGCATCCCGTGGATCTGGCGGCCCAGGTATTGAACGACCTGGTTGACCGCACGGGCGCAGACCCGGCCTTGATCGAAGACGTGTTCATGGGTTGCGTGAGCCAAATCGGCGAGCAGTCGACCAATGTGGCACGCAATGCGGTGTTGGCCTCCAAGTTGCCCGAGTCGGTGCCCGGCACCTCCATCGACCGCCAATGCGGTTCGTCCCAACAAGCGATTCACTTTGCCGCACAAGCCGTGATGTCGGGCAGCATGGATGTGGTGATCGCCGCCGGTGTCGAGTCCATGACCCGCGTGCCCATGTTCAGCACCACCGTGCTGGCGCAAAAAGCCAACATGGGTTTCTACCAAAGCCCCAAGATCAACCAGCGCTACCACGACCAGGTGTTCAGCCAGTTTGTCGGCGCCGAGATGATGGCCAAGAAATACGGCCTGAGCAAACACGAACTCGACAGCTACGCCTTGCTCAGCCACCAACGTGCCGCCGCGGCCACCCAAGCCGGCGCTTTCAAAAACGAAATCCTGCCTGTGGCGATCCTCAACCCCGAGGGCCAGCCCACTGGCGAGATGCACACCGCCGACGAAGGCATCCGCGCTGACGCCAGCTTGGAGAGCATTGGCGCGGTCAAGTTGCTGCAAGAAGGTGGCGTGATCACCGCGGCCAATGCCAGCCAAATTTGCGATGGCGCCACCGGCGTGATGGTGGTCAATGAGCGCGGCTTGAAAGCCCTGGGCGTCAAACCTTTGGCGCGCATTCACCACATGACCATGATCGGCCATGACCCGGTCATCATGCTCGAAGCCCCCATCCCTGCCACCGAACGCGCTTTGAAAAAAGCGGGCATGAAGATCGATGACATCGATTTGTTCGAGGTCAACGAGGCTTTTGCGTCTGTGCCGTTGGCTTGGTTGAAAGCGCTGGGCGCCGACCCCGAGCGTTTGAATGTGCACGGTGGTGCGATTGCATTGGGTCACCCCCTGGGCGCATCGGGCACCAAGCTGATGACCACCTTGATCCATGCACTGACGCAGCGCGGCAAGCGCTATGGTTTGCAAACCATGTGTGAAGGCGGCGGCATGGCCAACGTGACCATCATCGAACGCCTCTGAGGCGTCTGTCGTTTCCATCAAGGAGTTGGCCATGCTGGGATTGATGCAAGACCGACCGCTGTTGATTTCCTCTTTGGTGGAACACGCGGCCACCTTTCACCCTGCAACCGAGATCGTCTCGCGCTTGCCCGAAGGACACGAGCACCGCACCGATTGGCACGGCATCCGTGATTTGTCTCGTCAAGCAGCCAACGCCATGGCGGTGCTGGGCGTCAAGCCAGGCGACCGTGTGGGCACCTTGGCCTGGAACTCCTTTCGGCATCTGGCGCTTTACTTCGGGGTGTCCGGCAGTGGTGCGGTGTTGCACACGGTCAACCCGCGTTTGTTTTCCGAGCAAATCGACTACATCATCAACCACGCCGAAGACCAGGTGCTGTTTTTCGACCTTGGTTTTGCGCCCCTGGTGGACCAGCTCGCGCCCTTGCTCAAAACCGTCAAGCATTTCGTAGCGATGACCGACCGGGCGCACATGCCCCCCATGAAGCTGCCGCATGTGCTTTGCTTTGACGAACTCATGGCCGCGCAAAGTACCGACTACACCTGGCCCGAGTTGGATGAGCGCAGTGCGTCATCGCTTTGTTACACCTCGGGCACCACGGGCAACCCCAAGGGCGTGCTGTATTCGCACCGGTCCACCGTGCTGCACACCTTGATGGAGCTGGCGCCTGACACCTTTGGCATCAGCTCAGCCGAGACCCTTTTGTTGATCGTGCCCATGTTCCACGCCAACGCCTGGGGTGCGCCCTATGCGGCGGCTATGGTGGGGGCTAAGCTGGTCTTGCCCGGTCCCCATTTGGACGGCGAAAGTATTTTCAATCTGATGAAACAAGAGCGGGTCACCTTCTCGCAAGGTGTGCCCACGGTCTGGTTGATGTTGTTCCAGTACCTCGACAAACACCCCGAACTCGATCCCAAAACATTGGGCGTCAAGCGCGTGGGCATTGGTGGCTCGGCGGTGTCACGCGCCATGCTCGAGCGATTCGAACAACAGTTTGGCGCAGAAGTCGTGCAAGGCTGGGGCATGACCGAAACCAGTCCCATCGGCGTGATCAGCAAACTCTTGCCCAAGCACGCCCACACGCCTGCTGAAGAGTTGGTCAAGGTCAAGCTCAAGCAGGGCAGGGGGGTGTGGGGCGTGGATTTGAAGATCGTCGGTGAACACGGCGAGTCGCTGCCCTGGGATGGCGTGGCGTTTGGCCATTTGCATGTGCGCGGCCCTTGGATCACCAGCGGCTATTTCAAGAGCGAAGGCGGGCAGGTCTTGGACGCAGAGGGCTACTTTCCCACGGGCGATGTCGCCACGATCGACTCTGATGGCTTTGTCCAGTTGGTGGACCGCGCCAAAGACGTGATCAAGTCAGGCGGAGAATGGATCTCTTCGATCGATGTGGAGTTGTGTGCCCATTCCCACCCCGACGTGGCAGAAGCAGCGGTCATTGGCGTGGCTCACCCGACCTGGCAAGAACGCCCATTGATGTTGGTGGTTCGCAGGACAGGCACATCGGTCACAGCAGATGAACTGCTGACGCATTTGGCCTCGCGCATTGCCAAATGGTGGTTGCCGGATGACATCTTGTTTGTCGATGCATTGCCGCACACGGCCACGGGCAAGTTACTCAAAACCAAGTTGCGCGAGACGTACAAAGATCACCGTTTATCGTCGATTTGAGGAGGTCGGGGCTGGCTGGTCGGCACCTCGCGCACTTCGGCTTCGATCACATCCTCAGGCCGGCGACTTTGGCGCATCTGTTGCGCCGCTTGCTGCTGCCATTGGCGGTAAGTCTGAAACACCACGGCGATTTGTGGTTTTTGCCCGGTGAACAACCAGCGCACCATGCTCAGGGCCAAACCCAACAGCGAGATCAGAAAAACCAGCAGCAGAACCGCACCGGCGATCAACAGAAAAAAGAGGCGGAAAAGCCAGCTCAAGCGCGCACGTCGATGCGGTTGTTTTTGGCAGCCTGTTGGGGCGGTTTGGCCGTTTCTGGCCGCGCCACTTGTTCTGCCGCTGGCTGGCGCTCAGGTTTGGGCTTGCGTTCAGCGGCTTTGGGTTTGGCGGCTTGAACCTGGGCTCTGGCATTCGATGGGTCAACACGCATGGTGTAGGTCCTTTAACGTTCACGGCACTGACATCTGTCTGGCCCATGATAATTCAATTGCCCCATTGACCACCCACACCACACCATGATTCAAAGAGCCTCCATGTTTTTTCTGATGCTGTTCATGACCTGCTTGTGGATCGGCACCGCGCGGGACGCCATGGCCAACGGCAATGCCCTTTGGAAAATCGTTGACATGTGTGTCAACACCTCGCAACCCCATTACTGCACAAGCTGTTTTTCACCCCGAACGGACAGCGCTTGCCATGCCGAGCCTGTCTGCCAAAAAAGCACTGAAGTCTGGGCGGAAAACGAGCTGTTTGTGGCCATCCGAGACATCAAAATGTGCGGTTGTCCCAGCGACTTTGTGCATGGCTTGGTGATGCCCAAATCGCCTGTTTCGGGCGTTGAAGATCCCCTGCGCCCAGAGGGTATTTGGCGTTTTGCCTGGGACGTGGCTGCCGCTCGGCTAGAGGGGCCGTCCATTGGCTTGGCGGTGAATTCACTTCACAAACGCACACAGCACCATTTACATGTGCATGTGGTTCGCTTGAAGCCAGGTATCCAACCGGTGTTGTCTCAGCACCTGGCAGGCGTGGTGAGCGACTTGAACGATGTTTGGTCGGTGGCTGACAAAGCAGCTTCTGCCAAAGGGATGCCCGAGCACGGCATTTTGGTGGCGCAAGCACCGAATGGTCAATTCGCGGTTTCGATCACCACGGAAAGCCCAGAAGGGCAGTGGACACAAGCCGTTTGCACCGGCCGCCCTGCAAAGAATTGAACCCATGAACACATCATTGCTTTCGCGCTGTCTGTTGACCGCACTCGCTATGGCCCTTGCCCCAGTAGGCCACGCGCAGCCAACCTCACCTGCCATCAACGTGCAATTGGGCCCACGCCCGTATTTTTTGGTGTCGCAGATGCCCGACTCTGCGCTTAAAACGCAATTGGCATCCTGTGGCAATGGGCCATTCGAGAAGCGGGATTTCTCCATTGGTCATCGGGGTGCCGCGCTGATGTTCCCCGAGCACACCTTGGAATCGTATGAAGCGGCGGTGCGCATGGGCGCGGGGATGGTCGAGTGCGATGTGACCTTCACGAAAGACAAGCAATTGGTTTGCCGTCATGCCCAAAACGATTTGCACACCACCACCAATATATTGCTCACGCCCTTGGCAGCCAAATGTACGCAGCCATTCAAGCCCTTTGATCCGTCTTCCCAAACCCCCGCCACCGCCGAGTGCCGCACCAGTGACATCACCCTGGCCGAGTTCAAAACCTTGCGCGGCAAGATGGATGCATTCAACCCCCAAGCCTTGACGCCCGAGGCTTTCGTCAAAGGCACTGCACCATGGCGAACCGATCTGTACAGCGGGCCAGGCAGTGGTACCTTGATGAGCCACCAAGACAGCATTCAACTGTTTCAACGTTTGGGGGTGAAGATGACGCCTGAACTCAAAGAGGCCGTGGTGCCCATGCCGTTTGACGGTTTCACGCAGCAAGACTATGCACAAAAACTCATTGACGAGTACAAGGCCGCAGCTGTCTCACCCAGCCAAGTGTTTCCCCAGTCCTTCCACCAAGCCGATGTCTTGTACTGGGTTCACCAGGAGCCCCTGTTTGGTCAGCAGGCGGTGTATTTGGAGTCGGCAGTATCCCCCAACCACCTGCCCAGTTTGTTGCAACTCCAGGCCTATAAGGCGCAAGGTATCCAAATCGTGGCGCCCCCCTTGTTTGCGTTGCTCGATGTCAAAGCGGGTCGCATGGTGGCTTCCAGTTATGCCAAAGACATCCAGCAGGCTGGTTTGAAAACCATTGCCTGGTCGCTGGAACGCTCAGGCGTCATGGCCATCGACCGTGGCGGTTGGTACTACCAAACCGTCAACTCGGTGGTCAAGGGTGAAGGCGATATTTACCAAGCCTTGGATGTGCTGGTCAAAGAGGCGGGCGTCATCGGCATGTTTTCCGATTGGCCTGCCACGACGACGTACTACGCCAATTGCATGGGATTGCGTTGATGCCATTGTCCGCTTGAGCAACTTGCGCAACGCCAGCAACGGGTGGCCCTGGGCCAACCCCGTCACAACCAACGGAACAAATGCTCAGCGGGGTAAGTGCCGCTGCGTCCCAAAGACGCCTCAATGCGCAAGCCTTCGTTCCATTTCGCCATGCGCTCTGAGCGAGAAAAACTGCCCACCTTGAGTTGCGGCACGCCCCAGCCAACCGCCAGGTGCACGATGCTCACGTCTTCGGTTTCACCCGATCGTGCTGAGATGATGCTGTCCAACTGATGCTGTTTGGCGGTTTGCAATGCGGCCATCGTCTCACTCACCGTGCCAACTTGATTGGGTTTGATCAG
>CAMDCZ010000078.1 GCA_945890735.1 Bordetella parapertussis
TCACCCACAAAAATCAGCTTGTGGTCTTTGTTGTACTTGCGGATCACGTCCCAGGTGTCGAATTTTTCAGCAAAGCGGCGGCGGTTGTTCTTCCACAAAAAGTCGTAGACACAGTTGTGGAAGTAGAAAAACTCCAAGTGCTTGAACTCGCCCTTGACCGCTGAAAACAGCTCCTCCACCCGCGACACATGCTCATCCATGGTGCCGCCCACGTCCATCAGCAGCAAGACCTTGACATTGTTGTGGCGCTCGGGGCGCATCTTGATGTCCAGGTAACCGGCGTTGGCGGCGGTGCTGCGGATGGTGTTGTCCAAATCGAACTCGTCTTCGGCGCCTTCGCGGGCAAAACGCCTGAGGCGGCGCAGCGCCACTTTGATGTTGCGGGTGCCCAACTCGACCCCGTCGTCATAGTCTTGATAAGCGCGTTGCTCCCAAACTTTGATGGCGCTTTTGTTGCCGCCTTTGCCGCCCATGCGAATGCCTTGGGGGTTGTAGCCACCGTTGCCAAATGGCGAGGTGCCGCCCGTGCCGATCCATTTGTTGCCACCTTGGTGCCGTTCTTTTTGTTCTTCCAGGCGTTTTTTGAGTGTTTCCATCAACTCGTCCCAGCCCATTTTTTCAATCGCGGCTTTTTGTTCGGGCGTGAGTTCGTTTTCCAGGGTTTTCTTGAGCCACTCCAGGGGCACATCGGCGGTGAAATCGGTGAGCATCTCCACGCCTTTGAAATAAGCGCCAAAGGCTTTGTCAAATTTGTCGAAATGCTTTTCGTCCTTGACCAAAATCATGCGGCTGAGATGGTAGAAGTCGTCCATGCTGCTGGCGTCGCTTTGCGGCCCGACCACATTGGCTTGCAGGGCTTCCAAGAGCGTCAGGTATTCCTTGACCGACACCGGCAGTTTGGCGGCACGCAAGGTGTAGAAGAAGTCAATCAGCATGGCTGGGCTTTAACGGTTGCGGCTTTGCATGAACACCAGTTTTTCAAACAGGGTCACATCTTGCTCGTTTTTCAGCAGCGCACCCACCAATGGCGGCACAGCCACTTTGTCGTCCTGGGTTTGCAGGGCGGCCAGCGGGATGTCTTCGGCCACCAAGAGTTTGAGCCAATCCAGCAGCTCGGAGGTGGAGGGCTTTTTCTTCAAGCCGGGCAAGCCACGCACGTCGTAGAAGGTTTTCAGGGCAGCGGCCAACAGGTCTTTTTTCAGATGGGGGAAGTGCACGTCAATGATTTGACGCATGGTGTCGGCTTCGGGGAACTTGATGTAGTGGAAAAAACAGCGGCGCAAAAACGCGTCGGGCAGCTCTTTTTCGTTGTTCGAGGTGATGAACACCAGCGGGCGGGTTTTGGCCTTGATCAGCTCACGCGTTTCATAGCAATAAAACTCCATGCGGTCGAGTTCACGCAGCAAGTCGTTGGGGAACTCGATGTCAGCCTTATCGATCTCATCGATCAGCAGGGCCACGGGTTCGGTGGCGGTGAAGGCCTGCCATAAAACCCCTTTGACGATGTAGTTTTCAATGTTTTTGACCCGTTCGCCGCCGTCCAGGTCGGACATTTGGCTGTCGCGCAGACGACTCACTGCGTCGTATTCATACAGGCCTTGCTGGGCTTTGGTGGTGGATTTGACGTGCCACTGCAGCAGCGGCATGCCCAAAGACTGAGCGACTTCCTCGGCCAGCATGGTTTTACCCGTGCCTGGTTCGCCCTTGACCAACAAAGGGCGCTTCAAGGTGATGGCGGCATTGACCGCCAGCATCAGGTCCTGGGTGGCTACGTAATTGTCTGTACCTGCGAATTTCATGGAACCGGCCTTTGCTGTTTTCCAACACGGGGCTTACAAACCGCGTCGATATAATGTTTGGAGTTTCCCTAAGATTGTCTGTCCAAAATGAACAAGTTATTCACGTCAGCCTTGGTTTTGTTTGTCGCTTGCGCGACCTCTTTTGTGCATGCCCAAGAGGCAGGTGACGCCAAAGCTGGCGAATCCAAAATTGCATTGTGCATTGGTTGCCACGGCATCAAGGGCTACCAAGCTTCTTTCCCCGAGGTCTACAAAGTCCCCATGATTTCTGGCCAAAGCGCTGGCTACATTGTGTCTGCCTTGACCGCTTACCAAAAAGGCGACCGCAAGCATCCCACCATGCGCAGCATTGCCGCTCCTTTGTCCGCCAAAGACATGGCTGACATCGCTGCTTACTATGAATCGCATGGCAAAGACCCAGCCGCCACCCTGCCTGAAAAAGCGGCCGAGCCCAAAGGCAAAGTCGCTGAATTGCTCGCCAAGGGCGCTTGTGCATCCTGCCATGGTGCCAACTACAACAAGCCCATGGTGCCTGGCTACCCGAAAATTGCTGGTCAATACAAAGACTACCTGTACATCGCACTCAAGTCTTACAAGGTTGAAAACCAAGCTACTTGGGGCCGCAACAACGGTGTGATGGGTGGCATTGCCAAGCAATTCACCTTGGCCGAGTTGAAAGAAATCTCCGCCTACATCGCGCAACAACCCGGCGAACTCAAAACCATTTCCCAGCCGAAATTCCGCTGAAATCATTGCGGTTCAAGCCCAAAGCCCGCGTCAAGCGGGCTTTTTTGTGGGCGTTGACATGGACTCAGTCTCGGGTGGCGCGTCGCTGTACCGCATCAATATAGGCTTGGCCATCGGGCGGGCGGCCGCTTCGCTGGCTTTCCCACAGCATCGTTCCCAGGCATTCCATCACCTCGTGGTGAACGGCGTGCAGGTCTTCCCGTTTGGTGGTCAACAGCTCGACGGCTTGACGAATGCCGCGAGGTTGGTCGATCGAGCACTGTTCGCTGATGGACAAATGCATGGACAAGTGCAGAAAAGGGTTGCTTTGGCCATCTTCGCCGGTGAATTGCTGCGCCAAGGCATGTGTTTCGTCCGCTAAATCGGCGTGGTATTCGGGGTGCTCCGCGACCCACTGACCTGCCAAGGTCTCGAGCGGGTCGACCAGGCTTTGGCTTTGCAGCTTGGCATAGACTTGGCAGAAGAAACGGCGGACATCGTCCTGAGAAGGGCTGAACATAGCTGCCTATTGTCAATCAAGAGAAATTCATGACCCACGCTTATATATGTGACGCGATCCGCACCCCTTTTGGTCGCTATGGCGGCGCCTTGAGCAGCGTGCGCACCGACGACTTGGGCGCCATTCCCCTCAAAGCCCTGATGACCCGCAACCCACATGTCGACTGGGCAGCGGTGACCGATGTGCTGTATGGCTGCGCCAACCAAGCCGGTGAGGACAACCGCAACGTGGCCCACATGAGCAGCTTGTTGGCCGGGTTGCCGCTGGATGTGCCGGGCGCCACGATCAACCGGCTGTGCGGCTCTGGCTTGGATGCAGTGGGCACGGCGGCACGCGCCATCAAGTCGGGCGAGGCGGGACTGATGATTGCAGGCGGCGTGGAGAGCATGAGCCGTGCGCCCTTTGTCATGCCCAAAGCCGAAACCGCCTTCAGCCGTGCCAACGCGGTTCATGACACCACCATTGGCTGGCGCTTTGTGAACAAGCTGATGAAAGACAAGTACGGCGTGGACTCGATGCCTGAGACGGCCGAGAACGTGGCCGCCGACTTCAAGATTGAACGTGAAGCCCAAGACCTGATGGCCATGAACAGCCAACTGCGGGCCGTGGCGGCCATCCAAGCCGGTCACTTGGCGCGTGAAATCTGCCCGGTCACCATTCCCCAGAAAAAAGGCGACCCGCTGCTGGTGGACACCGACGAGCACCCCCGCGCTACCAGCCTGGAAGCGTTGGCCAAACTCAAAGGCGTGGTCCGCCCCGACGGCACCGTGACCGCGGGCAATGCCTCTGGCGTGAACGATGGTGCTTGTGCACTGCTCTTGGCCAGCGAGGCGGATGCCGCCAAACATGGCCTCACACCCCAAGCCCGTGTGGTGGGCATGGCCACCGCCGGCGTGGCTCCCCGCGTCATGGGCATTGGCCCCGCGCCCGCCACCCAAAAAGTGTTGGCCCAGACCGGTTTGACGTTGGATCAGATGGATGTGATTGAACTCAACGAAGCGTTCGCCGCGCAAGGCTTGGCAGTGCTGCGCATGCTGGGCCTGAAAGATGACGACGCCCGTGTGAACGCCTGGGGCGGCGCGATTGCCCTGGGTCATCCGCTGGGTGCTTCCGGTGCCCGCCTGGCCACCACCGCCATCAACCGTCTGCACGCCACCGGCGGGCGCTATGCGCTTTGCACCATGTGCATTGGCGTGGGGCAGGGGATTGCGTTGGTGATTGAGCGGGTTTGAATGATCTTGCGGTCAGTTGAGCGAATGTCAGATCGGTAAAGTTGAGCGTGAAACCCCCTGCTGGCCAAACTTTGACGCTCGACATGCGTTGATTTATGATGTGTATATCTAATGTACATACATCGGGAGTTAACCATGCGTGACGCCGCCATCAATCTGCGGGCACATCCTGAGCAGCGTGACTTGATTGACCAAGCCGCGATGCTGTTGAACAAAAACCGCTCTGACTTCATGTTGGAAGCGGCCTGCGACAAGGCGCAAGCAGTCTTGCTCGATCAAGTGTTTTTCAAATTGGACGATGCCAAATTTCAAGAATTCACAGCGCTGCTTGAAGCCCCCATCCAGCCTAACGAGGGACTTGCTCGCCTGCTGGCTGTCAAAGCGCCTTGGAAAACGGGCACATGAATCTGAACCATCCCGTTCTGCTGACCCAAGATCACCACGTCCATTCGTTTGCTTGTGGCGAATCTGTTTTAGATGATTGGCTCAAGCGCCGAGCGCTTGCCAACAATGTCAGTGGTGCTAGTCGAACGTTTGTGGTGGCTGACGATGACTATCAAGTCATGGGTTATTACGCTTTGGCAGCCGGGGCCGTGACACACCAGGAATCCACCCGGTCCATCCGCCAAAACATGCCCGACCCTCTGCCAGTGATGGTTCTAGCGCGTTTAGCGGTTGATGTTCGCGCACAAGGCATGAAACTGGGTGCGGCATTGCTCCGAGACGCGGTTGAACGTTGCGTGCTCATCTCCCAAAATGCGGGTGTACGCGCCTTGCTGGTCCATGCCCTTCATGATCAAGCACGTCAGTTTTATGAATATTACGGCTTCAAGGCGGCACCATCTCACCCCATGACATTGATGTTGCGCATCCATCTGTAACTGGGTGTATTTGCAAGGCCGTTAGTCCATATCGATACCCATGCGGCCTCAAGACATTCGGACTGCAAGCAGGGTCACTGCTCCACAAACGCCCGCTCCACCACGAAGTCGCCGGGGGTGGTGGTGTTGCCCTCTTTGAAGTGGCGTTCTTCCAGCAGGGTTTTCAGGCTTTTCAGCATCTGCGGGCTGCCACACAGCATGACCCGGTCGGTTTCAGGGTTGAGCGCAGGCAGGCCCAGGTCGGTGGTGAGCTTGCCGCTCTCGATCAAATCGTTGATGCGGCCCTGGTTGCGAAACGGCTCACGGGTGACCGTGGGGTAGTACAGCATTTGCCCGCTGACCATCTCGCCCAACAGTTCGTGTTGCGGCAGTTCTTGCGTGAGGTAGTCGTGGTAGGCCAGTTCTTTGACCTC
>CAMDCZ010000079.1 GCA_945890735.1 Bordetella parapertussis
TGCACCGCCAGGGCCTTGGCTTGTTGGGCAGCACCTGGCTTGAAGGTGGGCATGGCAGGCAAGCGGATGCATTGGCCTGCGCCGTCGAATGTCCAACCGTGGTAGGGGCACTGCAAGGCCCCTTCACAAACCCGACCCAAGGACAACTGTGCGCCTCGGTGGGGGCATTGGTCATGCAGGGCGTGGGGCTTGCCTTGGGTGTCGCGCCACAGCACAAGCGCTTGGCTCAAGAGATGCACTGACAGCGGCGCATCCGTCACTTGGGCGGCATTGCAAACCGGATGCCAATGCAGTTGTTCACTCGGGTGCACGTCGACCTCGGGGCAGGTAGTGGCGGTGGGAGGGTACCCAAGCTTGGTAGGCCTCGACCCAATTGCGGGCGATGCGTTTTTGCGCCTCTGCCAGTGGAATATCACCATTGCAAACCATGCGGTAGACCACGAATTCGAGGTCGTTTTTTTCTTCAGCACCCCATTGCGCGTCGCGCGGCTGGGGCCACATGTTGCGTGGATCGCTGGGGTTGCCACCGATGTTGAGCGGAATCAAATGGTCCTGCTCGTAGTTTTGTGGGTTGCGGTCGGCATAGCCATACTGCTTGATTTGCTCACGCTTTAAACGGTTGGTGACCCGTTTGTCGGGACGAACCGTGCTGGTGTAGCCACGCACACACACGGTGTTTTGGATGTTGTGTTGGGTCACTGCCGGGTCGACCGTGCCGGGGGTCAATGCCGGGTCGGGCAAGCCATTGGCCTGCGAGGCCAAAGACAAGCTCGCCAGCAACCCGGCCAGCCAGCCAGGTCGAAAGCAAAAAAAGGCTGCCCGGGGGCAGCCTTTCAGGGTAAGACCAGCCAACATCACTTGCTGCCGGGCACTTTACCTTCCACGCCTTTGACATAGAAGTTCACGCCACTCAAGAATTTGTCGTCAGCGACTTCGTCCTTCTTCAACAACGTTTTGCCGGTGTTGTCGACCAAGGGGCCTTTCCAGATCGCAAAGCTGCCGTCTTTCAAACCCGCTTTGATTTCATCGACCTTGGCTTTGGTGTCAGCAGGCACGTCTTCGGCAATCGAGACCATGTCGATCGCGCCTTCTTTCACACCCCACCACACGCCCGTGCCACCAACCCATTTGCCTTCCAAGGCTTCACGGGTGGTTTGGATGTAGTAAGGCGCCCAGTTGATGATGGCCGAACCCAAGTGGGCTTTCGGACCGTAGGCGGTCATGTCAGAGTCCCAACCGAAGGCGCGCTTGCCTTTTTCTTCGGCTGTTTTCAACACAGCAGGAGAGTCGGTGTTTTGGAACAACACGTCCGCACCGCTGTTGATCAGCGATGTCGCTGCTTCGGTTTCTTTGGGTGGGTTGAACCATTCATTGACCCAGACCACTTTGGTCTTCACCTTGGGGTTGACCGACTGGGCGCCCATGGTGAAAGAGTTGATGTTGCGGACCACTTCAGGGATGGGAATCGATGCCACCACACCCAGGGTGTTGGACTTGGTCATCTTGCCGGCGATCACACCAGCCATGTAAGCGCCTTCGTAGGTGCGGCTGTCGTAGGTGCGCATGTTGTCGGCTTGTTTGTAGCCGGTGGCGTGTTCGAATTTCACGTCCTTGCTGTCAGCAGCGACTTTGAGCATCGGGTCCATGTAGCCAAAGGTGGTGCCGAAAATCAGCTTGTTGCCTTGGGACACCATGTCACGGAAATTGCGCTCTGCGTCAGCAGACTCAGACACGTTCTCGGTGAAACTGGTTTTGATCTTGTCGCCGAACTCGGCTTCCAAGGCTTTACGCGCGTTGTCGTGCGCAAAAGTCCAACCGCCGTCGCCCACAGGGCCCACATAGGCGAAAGCGATTTTCAAGGGCTCGGGTTTGGGGGCTTCAGCCACGGGCGCTGGTTGCGGTTCTTCTTTTTTACCGCAGCCGACCACGAGGGCGGCAGCCACCAGGCTCACGGCGGCAGCACGGAACCAGGTGCGTTTGTGAAAGTCAGTCATGGATTTTCCTTAGATTGAGGAGTGTCTGAAAAGGCACATGCGATTATGACTGTTTTGAAAACAGCCCCGAGCAGCCTGCTCATGTGTAGAAGGGCTTGCCCAAGGATGCCGGCATGTTCACCCGAATCCACTGCGGATTGCGGGAAATCAGGGCCAACACCACGATGGTGGCGACATAGGGCAACATGCTCAAGAACTGGCTGGGCACCTCCATGCCCGTGGCTTGCAGGTGAAATTGCAGCATCGTCACGCCACCGAACAGATAGGCACCCAGCAGCACCCTGGCCGGACGCCAAGTGGCAAAGGTGGTCAGTGCCAGTGCGATCCAACCCTTGCCCGCGATCATGCCTTCCACCCACAGTGGGGTGTAAATCACGGAAATGTAGGCGCCAGCCAAGCCGCACAAAGCGCCCCCCGTGACCACCGCCGCCAAACGAATGCCGCGCACCGAGTAGCCCAAGGCATGGGCCGACTGGGGCGATTCGCCCACCGCCCGCAACACCAAGCCAGCGCGGCTGCGCTCCAAAAACCAGATCAAGGCGATGGTGAACAGGATCACCAAATACACCATGGGGTGTTGCTTGAACAAGGCCGGGCCCAACAGCGGTACGTCAGCCAACCAGGGCACCTCGAATTTCATGCGCTCAGGCAAAGTGGCTTTGACATAGCCCGTGCCAACGAAAGCCGAAAAGCCCACACCAAACAAGCTCAGCGCCAAGCCCGTGGCGTACTGGTTGGTGTTGAGGCCAATCACCAAGGCACCGAAAATCAAAGCCAGTACTGCGCCAGCGCCCATCCCAGCCAAGAAGCCCAAGACATCGCTGCCGGTGTGCACCACAGTGGCATAACCAGCGATGGCGGCGCACAGCATCATGCCCTCGGCGCCCAGGTTGACCACGCCCGCTTTTTCATTGAGCAACAAACCCAGGGCGGCAATGGCCAACACCGTTCCTGCGCTCAGCATGGCGGCAAACAACAAGGCATAGGTTTCCATCACGCCACCTCCGCGCGTTTGGGCTGCCAGCGCAACCGGTAATTCATCAACACGTCACAGGCCAACAAGCTGAACAACAGCAAGCCCTGGAAGACACCCGTCAAGGACTTGGGCAGCCCCAAGCGTGACTGCGCCAACTCGCCGCCGATGTAGAACATGCTCATCAACAGCGCTGAAAACACCATGCCCACCGGGTGTAAGCGGCCGACAAAGGCGACGATGATCGCGGCGAAACCATAGCCCACGGGCACATACGGGGTGAGTTGTCCGATCGGGCCGGCAACTTCCAAGGCACCCGCCAAACCGGCCGCGCCGCCCGAGACCAACAAAGCCAACCACACCGCCCGGCGCGACGAGAACCCGGCGTAGCGTGCGGCTTGCGGGGCCAAGCCTCCGATTTGCTGCGCCCAGCCCGCGCGGGTGCGGAACAAAAACACCCACATCACGAGCACGCCCAACAAGGCCAGGATGATGCCGATGTTGACCCGCGAACCTTTGAACAAACGGGGCACCTGGGTAGCGGCTTCAAAGGTTTTGGTTTGGGGAAAGTTGTAGCCTTGGGGGTCTTTCCAGGGGCCATAGACCAAGTAGCCCAAGACCATGATGGCGACATACACCAGCATCAGGCTGACCAAGATTTCGTTGGCATGGAAGCGGTCGCGCAACCAAGCGGTGATGCCTGCCCAGCACATGCCACCGAGCACACCAGCGAGCAAGACCGGGATCACCATGAAGGCGCTGCTGGTTTTGTCAGCCGTCAAGGCCATGCCGGCGGCAAACACCGCGCCCATCACATACTGGCCTTCGGCGCCGATGTTCCAGACATTGGAGCGAAAGCACAAGGCCAAGCCCAGCGCGATCAACAACAAGGGCGTGGCCTTGACCACCAGTTCACCCAAGGCGTAGCCGCTGCGGATCGGTTCCCAGAAAAACACCTGCAAGCCCTTGACCGGGTCTTTGCCCAAAGCAATGAACAAAATCACGCCGATCACCACGGTCACCACCAAGGCCAACAAGGGAGAGGCGATGCGCCAAAAGTCAGAGGGCTGGGCCCTTGCTTCGAGTTTCAACATGTCATTGCACCGTCTCTTCTGGCTGATCCCATAAACCGCTCATCCAACTGCCGATCAGTGCCACGGTGGCTTTGTCGCGCGACACCGAGGGCGACAAGCGGCCCTGCGCCATCACATGCATGCGGTCTGACAACTCAAACAATTCATCGAGCTCTTCACTGACCACCAAGACCGCGCACCCCGCATCGCGCAAGGCCAGCAAGGCGGCGCGGATTTGGGCAGACGCGCCGACATCGACGCCCCAGGTCGGTTGCGAGACGATCAGCAGTTTGGGCGCGGCATCGATCTCGCGGCCAACGATGAACTTTTGCAGATTGCCACCCGATAGCGATTGCGCGGTGGCATGTGGCCCACCCGCCTTGACTTGGTAGCGAGCGATGATGGCCTGGGCCTGGTTTTGCAGCGCCTTCATGTCGATCCAACCACTCGGGCGGATCGCGTCATCGCGGGTGAGCAACAGGTTGTGCGCCAGGCTCAGGCTGGGCACCGCGCCACGGCCCAAACGCTCGTCGGGCACGAAATGCAAACCCATCTCGCGGCGCTTGTGGGGCCCTTGGTTACCCACAGCCTGCCCAAGCAAACGGATGCTGTTGGCCGGGGCACGGGTGTCCTCGCCGCTCAAGGCATACAGCAATTCGCGCTGGCCGTTGCCCGACACACCGGCAATGCCGACGATTTCGCCCTGACGCACCTGCAAATCCATGGGCGACAGGTGCATGCCAAAGGGGTCCTGGCGCGGCAAGCTGAGTTGCTGCACATCCAACACCACTGGCCCGGGCTGACTGGCTTTCAAAACCAAGGCGGGCGGTTCGCTGCCAATCATCATCTGGCTGAGCGAGGCATTGGTTTCTTCGCTGGGGATGCATTCGCCACTGACACGGCCACTGCGCAACACGGTGCAATGGGTGCACAAGGCGCGGATTTCATGCAGCTTGTGGCTGATGTACAAAATGCTGCAACCCTCGGCCACCAACTGGCGCAACACCGTGAACAGCTTATCCACCGCCTGGGGTGTGAGCACCGAGGTGGGCTCGTCCAGGATCAGTAAGCGGGGTTCGCAGAGCAAAGCGCGGATGATCTCGACCCGCTGCATTTCACCCACGCTCAAGGTGTGGACTGGACGCTCGGGCTCGATGTCCAGGCCGTAAATCGCGGCTTTGTCGCGGATGCGCTGGGTGACCTCGGCCAAAGACAGTGCTTTGTCCAAGCCCAACCAGACATTTTGTGCCACGCTCAGGGTGTCAAACAGACTGAAATGCTGAAACACCATGCTGATGCCGAGTTGGCGGGCTTGTTGTGGGTTGCGAATCTGGACCGGTTTGCCCGCAAAGCGAAT
>CAMDCZ010000080.1 GCA_945890735.1 Bordetella parapertussis
TCCATGGCCTCAGCCAAACCCAAGAAAAAGAACCCACGCCTGGCGTCGGGCCGCAAACGCGCCCGCCAAGACGTCAAACTGAACGAAGCCAACAGCTCGTTGCGCTCCAAATACCGCACCGCGGTGAAAAACGTTGAAAAAGCCGTTCAAGCTGGCGACAAAACCAAAGCCGCTGAACTGTTTGGCAAGATGCAGTCCGTGGTGGACATCATTGCCGACAAGAAAATCTTCCACAAAAACAAGGCTGCTCGCGACAAGAGCCGCCTGGCCGCCAAGGTGAAAACCCTGGCCCTCGCCGCCTGACGATTCAGGCAACCAGCCCAGCCTGCTGACCGCAGGCTGCCGTTTGAAACCGGTGCGCTGTTGGCAAAGAAAAAATGAGAAACCGCCCTTCGGGGCGGTTTTTTCATGGGCGGCTCAGTCTTGCCCGGGCTCGATGATCTGCAGTTGGTTGTCTTTGGCGAAACCCATCAAGAAGTCCCAGGCCATGACATTGGCTTCGCGAATGTCGGTATGGATGATCACGCACTTTTGGCCGTTCACGGTGTTGGGAATGCACCAAGGCGAATAACTCAACCGGTCCCCAGGAACCGCCCCACCTGGGCGGATGCTGCTCATGACCCCGGCCAAGCGTTCGGACCAGTCGCTGGGGCGAAAGGGCTGTCCTGCCTGGGTCACGCCCAAGATGATGATTTCGGTGGATTTGTTGCTCTGCACCAAATCATTCTAGGGCCCAGGGGTTTCAAGCTTCTGACACGCCATGCCCCTAGAATCTGGATTTCGGCTCCAGTCCGCCAGGCTGCAGAGCCGATTTCGTTTTATCGCCCAAGGATTGCCCATGTCTGCCGCCCACGATCCCGCTGCCCATCTGATGAACACCTATGGCCGTTTGCCGATGACGGTGTCGCATGGCCGTGGTGTGCATGTGTGGGACACCGCTGGCAGGCAGTACCTGGATGCCTTGTCTGGCATCGCGGTGAACACCCTGGGGCATGCCCACCCCAAGCTCACCCCTGCCCTGCAAGACCAAGTGGGCAAGATCATGCACAGCTGCAACTATTACCACATCCCTTTGCAGCAGCAGTTGGCGGACAAGCTGGTGACCCTCTCGGGCTTGCGCAATGCGTTCTTTTGCAACTCCGGTTTGGAGGCCAATGAAGCCGCGCTCAAGATGGCCCGCAAATTTGGTCATGACAAGGGCATTGAACGGCCCGAAATCGTGGTCTACGAACGCGCCTTCCATGGTCGCTCCATCGCCACGCTCAGCGCCACGGGCAACGAGAAAATCCAAAAAGGCTTTGGCCCGCTGGTCGAGGGTTTCATCCGGGTGCCACTCAATGACATCGCTGCCTTGAAAAAAGCCACCGAAGGCAACCCGAACGTGGTGGCGGTGTTTTTCGAGACCATCCAGGGCGAAGGCGGTGTTCACCCGATGCGAGCCGACTACCTGCGCGATGTCCGCGCCTTGTGCGACGACCAAGACTGGTTGCTGATGATTGACGAGGTGCAATGCGGCATCGGTCGCACCGGCAAATGGTTTGCCCACCAATGGGCAGGCATCCTGCCCGATGTGATGCCCTTGGCCAAAGGCCTGGGCTCTGGCGTGCCGATCGGTGCGGTGGTGGCTGGCCCCAAGGCCGCTGGCATCTTCCAACCCGGCAACCACGGCACCACCTTTGGCGGCAACCCCTTGGCCATGCGAGCCGGTGTGGAAACCCTGCGCATCATGCAAGAAGACGGTTTGTTGGAAAACGCACACCGCGTCGGCCTGCATTTCAAAGCCGCTTTTGAGCGTGAATTCAAAGGCATGGCGGGTGTGAAACAGATTCGCGGCCAAGGCCTGATGATCGGCATCGAACTCGACCGCCCCTGCGGCCCGCTGATGGGGCAGGCCTTGGCTGCCGGTTTGCTGATCAGCGTGACCGCTGACAGCGTGATCCGCTTGCTGCCCGCCCTCATCATGACCGAGCTGGAAGCCGACGAAGTGGTGGCCATCTTGGTGCCGCTGGTGAAACAGTTTTTGAACACCCCAAAGGACTGACATGCGCCAGCCCCTGAAGCACTATTTGCAATTCACGGATTTGACGGCGGATGACTACGGCTATTTGTTCAGCCGGGCGGCCTTGATCAAGGCCAAATTCAAGGCCTATGAAAAACACCAACCGCTGACCGACCGCACCCTGGCCATGATTTTTGAAAAAGCCTCGACCCGCACCCGCATCAGCTTTGAAGCGGGCATGTACCAAATGGGTGGCGCAGTGGTTCACCTGACCACCGGTGACTCGCAGTTGGGCCGCGCCGAACCGATCGAAGACAGCGCCAAGGTGATCAGCCGCATGGTCGACCTGGTGATGATCCGCACCTATGAGCAAACCAAGATCGAACGCTTCGCAGCCAATTCACGAGTGCCTGTCATCAACGGCTTGACCAATGAATTTCACCCTTGCCAAATCCTGGCCGACCTGTTGACCTTCATCGAACACCGGGGCGATGTGCACCAACCCTTGGCGTGTTTGAAGGGCAAGGTGGTGGCCTGGGTGGGCGACGGCAACAACATGGCCAACACCTGGTTGCAAGCCGCTGATTTGCTGGGCTTCACGGTGCATGTCAGCACCCCCAGCGGCTACGAGGTCAACCAAGCGGTGGCGGGCGTGAAAAACCCGAACAGCCACAAAGTGTTTTCAGACCCGTTACAAGCCTGCCAGGGCGCAGATTTGGTGACCACCGATGTCTGGACCAGCATGGGCTTCGAGGCGGAAAACGAAGCGCGTCGCCATGCCTTTGCCGCTTGGTGTGTGGATGAACGCATGATGGCCGCGGCCAAGCCCGATGCGTTGTTCATGCACTGCCTACCGGCGCACCGTGGCGAAGAAGTGCAAGCCGCGGTGATCGATGGCCCGCAATCGGTGGTCTGGGACGAAGCCGAAAACCGCTTGCATGTGCAAAAAGCCCTGATGGAGTTGCTGCTGCTGGGTCGTCTGTGAGCAGGGGCTTGCCCGACCGACAGCGCTAGTGCCCATAAAGCCAGGGCATGTCCATCACCATGGCGCCACCGAGTTTCATCCCCAGGTCACGTGCCCAGGCCATGGCGCCAGTGGCGTGAAAGAGTTGCGCGTTTCGCCGCGCCCGGGACTGCACCCGCGCCACCCGAGGCCAACGGTCTTGCGCATAAGCCTGTAAACGCTGGGCCTGCGTGCGATGCGCTTGCGGCCAATGCGCGGCCAGGCTGTGTGCATCTTCGATCGCCATGCCCGCCCCTTGCGCCAGGTAAGGCAGCATCGGGTGCGCCGCGTCCCCCAACAGCGCCACCCTGCCCCGCGCCATCTCGTTGGGGCTTTGCAAGGGATCGCGGTCCAACAAAGCCCAAGCCCGCCATTGCGCGCCCATGCCCACCAGGTCTTGCAAGCCACTGCAGGTGCCGCGCAAAGCCCTTGCCAAATCCGCGCTGGTTTGCTCGGGGCTGCGGTGGTGGTCCCAACCGGGCTCCTCGACGGGGTCGTGGGACTCGAGCAGCACCACCAGGTTCAGCCACTCACCGCCTCGGACCGGGTAATGCACCACGTGCAAACCTGGGCCGAGCCACAAACCCATGTCATCGGCTGACGCCACAGCAGGCATGCCGTGGCGGGGAATGAGGCAGCGGTAGGCCCAGTGCCGCGTGGCACGGCCACCCTGTGCGCCCCAGACCGCTTGCCTGACCAGGCTGCCGACACCATCGGTGCCGACCACGGCAGCGGCTTGCCAAGAGGACAAGGCTTGCCCGGGTTGACGCACCATGAGTTGCACACCTTGCGCATGGTCTTGTATTTGCAGCACCTGGTGTGACAGGTGCAACTGGGCCAAGCCTTGGGCCTGCACGGCATCCAACAAGACCTGGTGCAAATCAGCCCGGTGGATGGTCATGTAAGGCGCGCCATAGCGGCGCTCAAAGTTGTCGGCCATGGCCAGTTGACCCAACTGCCGACCATCGGCGGCATCGCGCACCTGCAGCTGTGAGGGGATGAAACCACGCTTTTGCAAAGCCGCGTGAAGACCCCAGCTGTGCAAGCGACGCAAGGCGTTGGGGCCTAAGCCAATGCCCGCACCCACTTCCATGAATACCTCGGACTGCTCCAGCAGCTCAGTGGCCGTGCCTTGCTGACCCAAGGCCAACGCCGCGGCGAGCCCACCGATGCCACCGCCGACCAACAAAAGATCATCCATGGGGCCATGCTAGCAAAGCGCATCCCGGGCAAGGGCTGGGGTCAAGCCCCAAACTGCATGAAACAGGCATCCAACTGCGCTTGCCAGGCCTGCTTTTGCGCCTCGGGCACGAAGCTGGCTTCAAAGCTGTTGCTGGCCAATTGGTAGGCATGCGTGGCGTTGAGCGACAAGGCCGCGAAGGTTTGCAAGAAGTTTTCGTTCAGGTAGCCGCCAAAGTAAGCCGGGTCGTCTGAATTGAGCATGACGCACAAACCACGGTCGAGCATCTGCCCGAGGTTGTGGTCTGCCAAATCAGGGAACACGCACAGCTTTTGGTTGGACAAGGGACACACCGTGAGCGGGACACGCTCTTGGGCCAAGCGTGCCATCAAGGCTTCGTCCTTGCTCGCTTGCACGCCATGGTCGATGCGCTGGGCGTGCAGCACATCCAAGGCGCTCCAAACATAGGCAGGCGGGCCTTCTTCGCCTGCGTGGGCCACGCACTTGAAGCCGAGTTGCGCAGCACGCTTGAACACCCGTTCAAACTTTTCGGGTGGGTGGCCAAGCTCGCTGGAATCGAGCCCCACGCCAATGAACATGTCCCGAAACGGGAACGCTTCCTCGAAGGTCGCGAAAGCCTCGTCCTCGGACAAATGCCGCAGAAAACACAATATCAGTGACGAGCTGATGCCCAGCTTGGTTTGTGCGTCCACGCAAGCGCGGTGCAAGCCGGTGATCACGGTGCGCATAGCCACTTGGCGGGCGGTGTGGGTTTGCGGGTCAAAGAATATTTCCGCATGCACCACGTTGTCCGCCTTGGCTCGCAGAAAGTAAGCCCAGGCCATGTCGTAGAAATCTTGCGGTTGTTGCAAAACACTGGCGCCGGCGTAGTAGATGTCCAAAAAACTCTGCAAATCGGTGAAGGCATAGGCTTCGCGCAAAGCCTCCACACTGGGGTAGTTCAGTCGCACGTTGTTGCGCTTGGCCAAGGCAAAGATCAACTCAGGCTC
>CAMDCZ010000081.1 GCA_945890735.1 Bordetella parapertussis
ATGCAGGCCGAATGGGCCAGGCACCATACCCGCGTGCTGCAAGTGGCGGTGGTGGACTTGGATGTGCACCAAGGCAATGGCACGGCAGACATTTTTGCGCATGACAAGTCGGTGTTCACTTTGTCCATGCACGGCGAGAAAAATTTTCCATTTCGCAAAGCGGCCAGCGATTTGGACGTGGCCTTGCCCGATGGGTGCACCGACGAGACCTACCTTGAAGCCTTGAGCCGCGCCTTGCATGAGTTGCAAAACCGCTGTGCGCCAGACCTGGTTTTTTATTTGGCGGGTGCTGATCCCCACGAAGGCGACCGCTTGGGACGCCTGCACCTGAGCTTTGAGGGCTTGCGCCAACGCGACCAGATGGTGTTGGCATGGGCCAAAGCCAGACGCATTCCTTTGGCCATGGCGATGGCAGGTGGGTATGGCCGTGACTTGGCTGACACAGTACAGGTGCAGATCAACAGTTTTGCCCTGGCGCATGCCACTTGGCAAGACTGGCAAAATGACCCGCCATGACTTCTGCACAACCCCGCGCTCAAGCGCTGAGCCGCGATCACTTTCGCACCTTTCGGTCTATCAGCACCCGCTGGTCTGACAACGATGTGTACGGCCATGTCAACAACGTGGTGTATTACCTGTGGTTTGACACCGCGGTCAACGCCCACCTGATCGAACAAGGGGCGCTGGACATCCACGGCGGCCAAACCATTGGCTTGGTGGTGGAGACCCATTGCAACTATTTCGCGCCGCTGGCTTTCCCACAAACCGTTGAAGCGGGCATCCGCGTGGCGCGGATGGGGTCGAGCAGCGTACGTTACGAAGTGGGTTTGTTTGCCCAAGGCGCAGCGCTCACCGCCGCGCATGGGCATTTTGTGCATGTGTATGTGGACCGCGACAGCCGTCGCCCGGTGAGCGCCTTGCCCACTGCTTTGACAACCGTTTTAGAAAGCCTGACATGAGCATCGCGTTGACCGTAGAGCAAGCCATTGATACCCGCATGTCGGCCAGGGCTTTCACCCAGCAAGCCGTTGCCAAAGAAGTGATCGAAGCGATTTTGGCGATGGCGGCGCGTTCGCCCTCGGGCACCAACACCCAGCCTTGGAAGGTCTATGTCTTGCAAGGTGCCAGCCGCGACAGTTTGGTCAGCCAGGTGTGTGCCGCGCACGATGAGATCCGCGCCAACCCCGACAAAGCCGCAGAGTACCGCGAGCCCTATGACTACTACCCTGAAAAATGGGTCAGCCCCTTCATCGACCGCCGCCGCGAAAACGGTTGGAGCCTCTACGGCTTGCTCGGCATTGGCAAAGCCGACAAAGACAAGATGCATTTGCAGCACCAACGCAATTACAAGTTCTTTGATGCACCCGTGGGCCTGATGTTCACCTTGGACCGGGTGATGGGCCGTGGCTCCTTGGTCGACTACGGCATGTTCTTGCAAACCATCATGCTGGCTGCCCGCGCCAAAGGCTTGCACACCTGCCCGCAAGCGGCCTGGAACGGCTTTGCCAAGATCATCATGCCGCACATCGGGGCAGGCGACAACGAGCTCTTGGTCTGCGGCATGGCGCTGGGCTACGCCGACCCAACCGACATCGTCAACACCTTTCGCACACCGCGTGAAAGCGTCGAGTCCTTCACCCAGTGGTTGGCCTGAACAAAGCACCCCATGATCATCAACAGCTTGCTCGACACCGATCTGTACAAGTTCACCATGATGCAGGCGGTGTTGCACCAGTTCCCGGGTGCGCAGGTGGCCTACAAGTTCAAGTGCCGCAACCCTGGCGTGCAACTGGCTCAGTATGTGGATGAGATACGCAGCGAAATCCACGGCCTGTGCCAACTGCATTTCAGCGAGGCAGAGCTGGCGGTGATCCGAGGCATGCGCTTCATGAAAAGCGATTTCGTGGATTTCCTGGGCCTGTTCAAGCTCAACGAAAAATACATCACGGTGCAAGGCTTGCCCAATGGCGAGATCGACATCCAAATCAAAGGCCCTTGGTTGCACACCATCTTGTTCGAGATTCCCGTCTTGGCCATCGTCAACGAGGTATATTTCCGCCGCACCTGCCCGGTGCCCGACTTTGAGGAAGGCCGACGCCGTTTGGCCACCAAGATCGAGTTGATCAACGACGCCCAGCTCAAAGAACTCAAAATCGCCGACTATGGCAGCCGCCGCCGCTTCTCCAAAGCCTGGCACCAAGAAGTGCTGCAGACCTTGATGCAAGGCTTGGGCACCATCCCCAGTGGGCGACTCACTGGCACCAGCAACGTGCTGTTTGCCAACAGCCTGGGTCTGACCCCATTGGGCACCATGGCGCATGAGTATTTGCAAGCCTGCCAAGCGCTGGGCCCCAGGCTGCGTGACAGCCAAGTGTTTGGCTTTGAAACCTGGGCGCGGGAATACCGTGGCGACTTGGGGATCGCCTTGAGCGACGTCTACGGCATTGAGCCTTTTTTGCGCGACTTCGACATGTATTTTTGCAAGCTGTTCGATGGCGCCCGCCACGACAGCGGCGACCCGTTCACTTGGGGCGAGCGCATGATCGAGCACTACAAAAACAACCGGGTCGACCCGCTCACCAAAACCCTGATTTTCAGTGACGGCCTGACCGTGCCGCGCACCATCGAGCTCTACAAACGCTTTGAGGGGCGCTGCCAATTGGCGTTTGGCATTGGCACCAACCTGACCAATGACCTGGGCTACGAGCCGCTGCAAATCGTGATCAAGATGGTCCAGTGCAACGGACAACCCGTGGCCAAGCTGTCTGATACGCCCTCGAAAAACATGTGCGAAGACACCAACTACCTGACCTATTTGCGCCAGGTGTTTGAAATCGCACAGCCCTGACATCATCATGGCGTACATTGTTCAACCCACCCTCAGTCACTCAAGACCATGACCAAGCCCAAGATCATCGTCACACGCCATGTCTACCCCGAAGTCCTGTCGCACCTCGCCTCGCATGTTGAAGTGACCGACAACCAAGCCGACCAAGTTTGGTCCATGGACGAATGGGTAACACGCCTCAGCCAACACGATGGGGCGCTCACCATGGGCATTGAGCCAGTGAACGAACAGGTGCTGAGTGCCTGCCCCCAGTTGCGTATCTGCGCCAACCTGAGCGTGGGCTACAACAATTTTGATGTGCCTGCCATGACCCGCCACAAGGTGGTGGCCACCCATGCCCCCGATGTCCTGACCGAAACCACAGCCGACTTTGGCTTTGCCTTGCTGATGGCCACGGCACGGCGCATCACTGAGGGCGAGAACCACATTCGCCGAGGCGATTGGGACAAATGGCGTTTGGACTTTTTTTGCGGCGCAGAGGTGCATGGCAGCACCTTGGGCATCATCGGCATGGGTCGGATTGGCCGAGCAATTGCCCGCCGTGCAGCGCATGGCTTTGGCATGAATGTGCTCTACCACAACCGAAGCCGCTTGAGCGCCGAGCATGAAGCCGATTGCAAAGCCAGTTATGTCAGCAAGGCCGAGTTGCTTGCCCAAGCCGACCATGTGGTTTTGGTGGTGCCGTATGCCAAAGAAGCGCACCACACCATTGGCGCGGCAGAGCTGGCGTTGATGAAGCCCACCGCCACCTTGGTCAACATTGCGCGAGGCGGGATCGTGGATGACGTCGCCTTGGCGAAGGCCTTGCAAAGCGGACAGATTGCCGCCGCAGGTTTGGATGTGTTTGAGGGTGAACCCAAGGTGCATCCCGCGTTGCTCCAGTGCAGCAACGTTGTGCTCACCCCGCACATCGCCAGCTCAACCCGCGCCACCCGCTTGGGCATGGCGATGCTGGCTGCGAACAACCTGATTTCTTTTTTCAACGAGGGGAAAGTCTTGAACCCACTCAACCCAGAAGTGTTGACATGAACATGGAAAGCAATTGGCTCGTTGTTGGCAGCATGGCCGTGTTGTTTGCCGTGGCCATGTTCCTCATGCGTCGCATGGCGGCCAAGCCTGAGCAGACAAATCAACTCGCGCACCTGGAAGAAAAGATCGAGCGCATGTCCAGGGAATTGCGCTATGACATCAGCGAGGCTTCGCGCAACGACCGCCAGGAAATGTCGCAAACCCTGACCCAGTTTCAGCAGACCTTGACCGAGCAGTTGGCCCTGATGCAAGCCAACATGAACAGCCAGTTGTTAGCGCTGGGAGAGGGCAACACCCGCCGCATGGCCGAGGTGCGCGAAACCCTGGATCAGCAGTTGCAACACATGCAGCAAACCAACGTCGCCAAGCTCGATGAGATGCGCAAAACCGTGGATGAAAAACTGCAAACCACCCTGGAAGCACGCTTGAGCGAGAGCTTCAAGCAGGTGGCCGAACGACTAGAGCAAGTGCACCAAGGCCTGGGCCACATGAAAACCTTGGCGCAAGGCGTGGGTGATTTGCAGCGGGTCTTGAACAATGTCAAAACCCGTGGCATTTTTGGTGAGGTACAACTCGAAGCTTTGCTCGAGCAAGTCCTCACCATCGAGCAGTACGGCAAGCAAGTCGAAACCAAACCACGCAGCAACCAGCGAGTGGACTTTGCCATCAAGCTGCCGGGGCGCAGCGACGACGGCAGCACGGTGTGGCTGCCGATTGACGCCAAGTTCCCGCGCGAAGACTATGAACGCCTGCTGGACGCACAAGACCGCGCCGATGTGCTGGGCGCCGAAGCCGCGGCCAAGGCCATGGAGGTGCGCATCCGCAACGAAGCCAAAAGCATTGCCGAAAGTTATTTGGCACCGCCTCACACCACTGACTTTGCGATTTTGTTTTTGCCGGTTGAAGGCCTGTATGCCGAGGTGCTGCGCCGCCCTGGCTTGATGGACACCTTGCAGCGCGATTACCGGGTCACGCTGGCCGGTCCCACGACCTTGCTGGCCATTTTGAACAGTTTGCACATGGGCTTTCGCACCCTGGCTTTGGAGAAGCAGGCCTCCGAGGTTTGGAAGGTCTTGGGCGCAGTCAAGACCGAGTTTGATCGTTACGGCGAGTGGGTGGCCAAGGTGCGTGAGCAGGTGCAAAAAGCCGCGGACACCCTGGACCGCGCCGATACCCGCAGCAAACAAATGCGTCGGGTATTGAAGGGCGTAGAGGCCTTGCCTGAGGCCGAGGCTTTGGCGAGGTTGCCCCTGG
>CAMDCZ010000082.1 GCA_945890735.1 Bordetella parapertussis
TGGGAACGGGGTAGCAATGAAAACTTGAACGGGTTGCTTCGCCAATACGTTCCAAAGAAACGAGCCATGTCCACAGTCAGCGATGAGGAAATTAGAATGATTCAAAACAGATTGAATAACAGACCAAGAAAAAGATTGGGATTCAAAACACCCGCTGAGGTGTTTCATCAATCGCTCAAGCGCGTTGCGCTTCGAACTTGAATACTCCTATATATATATGGTGCGCAGGTGTGATATGAAAAATATTGGTTTGCTAAGTCATTTTTCACTGTACAAAAAATTCAGAAATGGTCGATTGCTCAAAGTGGCGGAATCAAATCTTCCTTTCTTTTTATACGCCATTAATCCTTGGTTCACTTATGCCAAGGCTGCAGCACATGGCGTTTTGTCTCATACGGATAAAGCACATAAATTTGCACACTTGTTGAAAACCACATTCCCATTACCTTTTTTAAAATTCCGCCTGGCCAAATATCTAGGCAGAACTCAGCCCGAGTTAGTACGTGAGTTATTGGGCCCACCTAGCCCACGCAATCACTTGCGAATGGCCTTTGAGTTGGTTGGTGGCATACCGTCCATAGATCTCACACAACCCATTTTCAATCAACCGAACACTGTATTTCAAACATTGTGGGACAACCGCAAAGCACTCACTGCTCAAGACCGCGTTTCCTCTGTGAATGCCTTGTTGAAAATCACTGGCGGTTCTTCCATTCAATGGCAAGCTGATTCGCCCATTCAGCTTGCTTTCAAACTACCGTTGTCAAAGTTGCAACTTGAAACAAGGCAGGGCCCGCTTGTCACCATCTTCGTCACTGCTTACAACGTCAGTTCTTTGGTACGCCAGTCTTTGCAGTCCTTGTTGAACCAAACACACCGCCATTTGCAAATATTGGTGGCCAACGACGCCAGCACCGACGACACTTTGGCGCATTTGCAATCCCTTGCCACACAAGACTCTAGAATCACCCTGTTCAACTTACCCCAAAACATTGGTACCTATGCAGCCAAATCGCTCATGCTGCTATTTGCAAAGGGTCAATACTTGGTTTGTCATGATGCCGATGACTTGGCCGCCCCCAATTTCATAGAGCGGAAACTGCAAGTTTTTACCAAACATCCCAGCAAGGTTGCGGTCATATCCAATTGGTTTCGAGTTGATGAAGAACTGCGCATATTTCCAGGCGCGGTGCGGCGGTTTTGGCCCTTGTTGTCCATCAACCATTCCTCGCTCATGCTTCGAACAGACGCTTTCAAAGCGCTTGGTGGTTGGGATGTACCCCGAGTAGCCGCAGATACAGAATTGTTTGAACGTATTCGACTGGTTTACGGCAAGAGGGCGGTGGTTCACCTGCCCGAACCACTCACCATCGGCTCTATGCGCACTGATTCACTCATGAACGACCCCGTCGTTGGAGCCATCCAAGCCCAGGCATTTCGATCCCGTGTGGAATACCGAGAGGCTTGGTTTGATTGGCACCAAGCCTGTCAAAAGCAACGAGCCAAGCCTGTCATGCCTTCGGCCCTCAGCGCGATGCGGCCATTTTTGGTTCCCGAAACATTCAGGGTTCCCCCTTCTGCCATCGCTCGGTGTTGGCAAGCCATGCTAGAGCAGCAAGCTATGAAAACCCCGCCAAGGGTTTAGTTCTCGCGCCAAAGGCGCATAACACCCTGGTCGAGTTCGATGCGACCGAGGGCTCAATAGATCTCAAAACTGTGACGTCCGAACGCTGGTGTTCAGCTCTTGAGCCACGGTGTATGGAGAACCTCAGCATTTGCCCATTGCTGAAACGCATCCGTTGTCGGCCACCAATCCCTATGGGCGCAGCAAGTTGTTCATTGAAGACATGCTGCGCGATCTGCACCGCGCCGACCCGCAAGGCGTGCCTAACAACTTGATGCCCTTTGTGGCGCAAGTGGCGGTTGGCCTGCGCCCCCAGTTGCAGATTTGGGGCAACGACTACCCAACCCCGATGGCACCGGTGTTCGCGACTACATTCACGTGGTGGATTTGGCCCAAGGCCATGTCAAAGCGCTGTCGGCCTTGGCTGCGCCACAGTGCATCGAGGTCAACTTGGGCACAGGCACTGGCTACAGTGTGCTCGACGTAGTCCGTGCATTTGAAGCCGCCAGCGGTCAGCGCATTGCCTGCCACATGGCCGCACGTCGCCCCGGGGACGTGGCGTCTTATTACGCCGCCCCCAGCTTGGCCCAACAGCACCAGGGCTGGACCGCCCAGCGCGACCTCAGCACCATGTGCCAAGACCACTGGAACTGGTAGAAAAACCCCCGAGGGGGCATGGGTGAAGGGGCAGAACAGCCACAAGTTGATCGTCAGCACATTGTCACTACAATGCCCCTACAAAACCCACCAGGAGCAAAACACCATGAGCCATTCATCCATGTACCAATTTCGCATCGATGAAAAAGAAAAGGCTGAGACCTTTGCAATCCTTGAAGAAATGGGCATCAAGCCTGCCCAAGCCGTGAGACTTTTTTTCAGGCAAATTCGCAAGACCCACGCACTGCCGTTTCCAATTGAGTACACACCCAATGAAAAAACAACCAAGGCGTTGTTGGCACCCGACTCAGAAAAATCCTATGAACGTGTGACCTCTATTGACGAATTATTCAAAGACATTGGAAAGTAATGCGGCACATCGAAAGCACTGGTGGTTTTCGAAAACAATTGAAGTTAATGATTCGGCGTGGGAAAAGCGAAGCGCAAATAAAGACGGTGATTTTGATGTTAATCAATGATCAGCCTCTTCCAGTCAAATTCCACGACCATGCATTAGCAGGTCAATTTTCAGGTTATAGAGATTGCCATATCCAACCTGATTGGGTATTGATTTACAAGAAGTTAGACAGCGAAGATGGCCTCGGTATTTTGCGGCTTGAGGCGACAGGCTCTCACTCTGACTTGTTTTAACCCTCAGCACCATGTGCCAAGACCACTGGAACTGGCAGAAAAACAACCCAAGGGGGTATGGGTGAGCTTGGTTTGAAGTTACGAACTGTCTAGTTGTGAACAATCAGAAGTTGAGATGTCAACTCAGCGTATCCGTGTTGTTCAAATGTATTTGTAATCATTTGTAGATTAGATTTGAAAATCTTTTCTAGCTCAAGGTTTGAAATATTCCCAGTACTTATCAATAGCAATTTGGGTTTACCAAAGATCAAATAGCTTTGGACAAAATCATGGTCTTTGGTGACAACGACGCGCCCCTCTCTTTCTGCGATGTCGATGATCTGAATATCTGGCGTTTTATTTTTCAGAGGCAGATCAAGTGTGTGGGAAGCATCATGCCCCAGTTCACTTAGCCATTTGCATACATTTCTTGGCAACTGGGCGTCAACTAAAAACTTCATGCGGCAAGTTGTTCAAAACGGTTGACATGGGCCAAACGTGCGGCATAAGAAAGAACCGCCAGAATGTCTTCACGATTCAAGTCTTCGTAATCAGACAAGATTTCTTCAACAGACATTCCACCAGCCAACCATTCCAGAACGGTTTCAACGGGATAGCGCAGTCCTCTGATACACGGTTTCCCATGACAAATATGAGGATCGATGGTAATAATTGAGTTCATATGCGCTACTCCTCTCATGTCAGATATCTTGCTTGATTCATGATCAATTATGACGTCAATGCAAACATACCCGCCATCCTGAAAACCCTCCTCGCCATCCCCCACACCACCGCCGCGTGGGGCCGCAAACGCAGCGCCAAGTGGGCGCACTTGCTCGCGGCATTCAAGGGTCAATCGGTCATCCATCTCGAAGATGGGTTCCTGCGCTCATACCAACCCGGCGCAGCACAACCCGCCTTGTCCTTGGTGCTGGACCATGAAGGCGTGCATTACGACTGCACCCGTCCCAGCCACCTCGAAACCTTGCTCAACAGCTCTCGGGTGCTGCCCGCGCAAGACCAGGCTTTACACAGCCTGTTGCAACACCAACTCAGCAAGTACAACCACGCGCCGCCCTTGGCAGCGGGTTTGCTGCGCCAACACCACGCACAGCAGCGTGAACACACTGCGGGCCATCAACCCAGCGCCAAAGAGCCGCCTTGCCAAGCCGTGTTAGTGGTGGACCAAACCTTTGGCGACCTGAGCGTGGTCTATGGCGCGGCCAACGCGCAGACGTTTCAAGCGATGTTGCAAGCCGCCTTGGACGAGCACCCCGACGCCACCATCTTCCTCAAGACCCATCCGGAAACCAGCGCGGGCAGCAAACGCGGCTACCTCACCCATGTGCCGCCGCACCCTCGCGTGGTGATGCTGCGCGACTTGGTCAACCCCCTGCAACTGCTGGCCCACATGGACCGGGTGTATGTGGTCAGTTCCACCTTGGGCTTTGAAGCCTTGTTGATGGACAAACCGGTGGTGTGTTTCGGGTTGCCTTGGTACGCAGGCTGGGGCGCCACCGATGACCGTTGCCCATCTTCACCTGCGGCACACCGACGCACCCGAACCCGCAGCGTGCCCGAGTTGTTTGCCGCAGCCTATGTGCACTATGCGCGTTACATCAATCCCATCACCCACCAGCTGGGTGACATCACAGACGTGCTGCCGTGGCTGGCTTTGCAACAACAAACGGCGCGTGCTTGGCATGGTCCACAACTGAACCAACGCTTGGTGTTTCACGGTTTGCGTGGTTGGAAGCAAGCGCACATGCGTTCGTTTTTTGGATTGCACCCCACGCTGCTGGCGTTTGATGCGCCACTGCAAGACGGAGACCAAGCGCTGGTGTGGGGCCATGAATCCAGCACGGCAAATGCATCCCTCCAAGCCCTCTCTAACTGTTGGCGGGTGGAAGACGGCTTCGTGCGATCGGTGGGTTTGGGCTCGGACTTGATACCACCCATGTCTTTGGTATTGGACAAGCGAGGGCTGTACTTCGACCCGACCCGTGCCAGCGACCTCGAGCACGGCTTGCAACACCACACTTGCACGCAAGGTGAGTTGCAAGAGGCGCAACAGGTGAGGGCGTTCATCGTGCAACACGG
>CAMDCZ010000083.1 GCA_945890735.1 Bordetella parapertussis
ATCGCGAAGCGCAAACCTTCTTCCATCGCAATCGGGTGGATCAACTTCACCGTGATCGACACGTTGTCGCCAGGCATCACCATCTCTTTGCCTTCTGGCAACTCGATCGCCCCGGTCACGTCGGTCGTGCGGAAGTAAAACTGAGGACGGTAGTTGTTGAAGAAAGGCGTGTGGCGTCCACCCTCGTCCTTGCTCAACACATAAATCTCAGCCGTGAAATGCGTGTGCGGCTTGACCGAACCGGGCTTGCACAGCACCTGGCCGCGCTGCACGTCTTCGCGCTTGGTGCCGCGCAACAAAATACCCACGTTGTCACCCGCTTGGCCTTGGTCCAGCAGCTTGCGAAACATCTCCACACCAGTACAGGTGGTCTTGACGGTGTCCACAATGCCCACGATTTCAATCTCTTCGCCCACCTTGATGATGCCGCGCTCAACACGACCCGTCACCACCGTGCCGCGGCCAGAGATCGAGAACACATCCTCCACAGGCATCAAAAACGCGCCATCGACCGCACGCTCAGGCGTGGGAATGTAGCTGTCCAAAGCCTCGGCCAGCTTCAAAATCGCACCCTCTCCCAACTCGCCCTTGTCGCCCTCGATGGCCAGCTTGGCTGAACCATGGATGATCGGGGTGTTGTCACCAGGGAAATCGTACTTGTCGAGCAACTCGCGCACTTCCATCTCAACGAGCTCGAGCAACTCCGCATCGTCAACCATGTCGCACTTGTTCAAAAACACAATGATGTAAGGCACACCCACTTGGCGCGCCAACAAAATGTGTTCACGCGTCTGGGGCATCGGGCCGTCAGCGGCCGAACACACCAAAATCGCACCATCCATCTGCGCCGCACCCGTGATCATGTTCTTCACATAGTCAGCGTGACCAGGACAGTCCACGTGCGCGTAGTGACGGTTAGCCGTCTCATACTCCACGTGCGCCGTGTTGATCGTGATACCGCGCGCCTTCTCTTCTGGGGCCGCGTCAATTTGGTCATAGGCCTTGGCCTCACCACCAAACTTAGCCGACAAAATCGTCGTGATCGCCGCCGTCAGCGTCGTCTTGCCATGGTCAACGTGACCAATCGTGCCCACGTTCACGTGCGGTTTGGTCCGCTCAAACTTGCCTTTTGCCATTTTCAAATCTCCAAAGAACAATGCCCGTGTTTGGTTTTACGTCTGCACGGTGCTGCTGGTTCGCTTTGCACGGGTGACAAAGCGGCGCGCCGTCGCAGACAGTCGAATTATTTCGCCCGGGCTGCCACGATCGCTTCAGCGACGTTGCGTGGTGCTTCGGTGTAGTGCTTGAATTCCATCGAGTAGGTTGCACGGCCTTGGGACATGGAACGCAAAGTGGTGGAGTAGCCAAACATCTCGGACAGGGGCACCTCGGCCTTGATGGCTTTGCCGCCACCAACCATGTCTTCCATGCCCTGCACCATGCCACGGCGTGAGGACAAATCGCCCATCACGTTACCGGCGTAGTCTTCAGGGGTTTCGACTTCCACGGCCATCATGGGCTCGAGGATGACGGGGCTGGCTTTTTTACAGCCTTCTTTGAAACCAAAGATGGCCGCCATCTTGAACGCCATTTCAGACGAGTCGACATCGTGGTAAGAACCGAAGTGCAAGGTGACTTTCACATCCACCACGGGGTAGCCAGCGAGCACACCAGCGGTCAAGGCTTCGATCACGCCTTTTTCCACGGCAGGGATGTATTCACGGGGAACCACACCACCCTTGATCGCATCGACAAACTCAAAGCCTTTACCGGCTTCATTGGGTTCGATCTTGAAGACCACGTGACCGTACTGGCCCTTACCACCGGACTGGCGAACGAACTTGCCTTCGCTGTCTTCGATGGTTTTGCGAATGGTTTCACGGTAGGCCACTTGGGGTTTGCCCACGTTGGCTTCCACGCCGAACTCACGCTTCATGCGGTCAACGATGATCTCGAGGTGCAATTCGCCCATGCCTGCAATGATGGTCTGACCAGATTCTTCGTCGGTTTTGACGCGGAAAGAGGGATCTTCAGCGGCCAAGCGTTGCAGGGCAATGCCCATTTTTTCTTGGTCAGCCTTGGTTTTGGGTTCGACAGCCTGCGCAATCACGGGCTCAGGGAAGACCATGCGCTCGAGCATCACGATGTTGTCGGGATCGCACAAAGTTTCACCGGTGGTCACGTCTTTCAAGCCCACGCAAGCAGCGATGTCGCCAGCGCAAATTTCGTCGACTTCTTCACGGTTGTTGGCGTGCATTTGCACAATACGGCCGATGCGCTCTTTCTTGCCTTTGATCGGGTTGTAAACCGTGTCGCCCTTTTTCAAGACGCCGGAGTACACACGCACGAAGGTGAGCTGGCCCACGAACGGGTCGGTCATCAGTTTGAAGGCGAGGGATGAGAATTTTTCGTTGTCGTCTGCCTTGCGGAAAACTTCTTTTTCATCGTCATCGGTACCGCCCACAGGTGGAATGTCGATGGGCGAAGGCATCAATTCGATGACCGCGTCCAACATGCGCTGCACGCCTTTGTTCTTGAAAGCGGTGCCGCACATCATGGGCTGGATTTCACTGGCGATGGTGCGCAAACGCAAGCCATGGGTAATTTCTGCTTCGGTCAAATCACCTTCTTCAAGGTATTTGTTCATCAACTCTTCTGAGGCTTCGGCAGCGGCTTCAACCATGCCTTCGCGCCATTTTTTGGCTTCTGCCAGCAATTCAGCCGGGATCTCTTCAAAGTTGAACTTCATGCCTTGAGAAGCTTCATCCCAAATGATGGCCTTCATTTTGCGCAGGTCAACCACGCCACGGAAGTTTTCTTCGGCGCCGATGGGGATCACGATAGGGATGGGGTTGGCTTTCAGGCGCAATTTCATTTGGTCATAGACCTTGAAGAAATTGGCGCCGGTTCGGTCCATTTTGTTGACAAAGGCCAAACGGGGCACTTTGTATTTGTTGGCTTGGCGCCAAACCGTTTCCGACTGGGGCTGCACACCACCGACCGCGCAATACACCATGCAAGCGCCGTCGAGCACGCGCATGGAACGCTCGACTTCGATGGTGAAGTCCACGTGCCCAGGGGTGTCAATGATGTTGATGCGGTGCTCGGGGAAGGAGTTGTCCATGCCTTTCCAGAAGCAGGTGGTGGCCGCAGAAGTGATCGTGATGCCACGCTCTTGTTCTTGCTCCATCCAGTCCATGGTGGCCGCGCCATCATGCACTTCACCGATTTTGTGGTTCACGCCGGTGTAGAAAAGAATGCGTTCGGTCGTGGTGGTTTTGCCTGCATCGATGTGGGCAGAAATACCGATATTGCGATAGCGCTCGATAGGAGTCTTGCGTGCCATGGATCAACCTCTTGGGAATTCAATTAAAAACAAAAAATCGCTACACCACTTGTGGTGGGTAGCGAGCAGGTCTCAGTCTAAGGTGTTCGTGCGAAAAATACGTGACAGCGCAACGACAACCCCAGCCAAACAAGAGACCCGCCTGGCGGGCGCTCTTAGAAGCGGAAGTGTGAGAAGGCCTTGTTGGCTTCAGCCATGCGGTGAACTTCGTCACGCTTTTTCATGGCGCCGCCACGGCCTTCAGCCGCTTCGAGCAACTCGTTGGCCAAGCGCAAAGCCATGGATTTCTCACCACGCTTGCGGGCCGCCTCTTTGATCCAACGCATGGACAAAGCCAAACGACGGACGGGACGCACTTCAACCGGCACTTGGTAATTGGCACCACCGACGCGGCGGGATTTCACCTCGACCATGGGCTTGACGTTGTTGATGGCGTGGCTGAAGAGCTCCAAAGGGTCTTTGCCAGATTTGGCCTGGATTTGCTCCAAGGCGCCGTAGATGATGCGTTCGGCGACAGCTTTTTTGCCGCTTTCCATCACCACGTTCATGAATTTAGAGAGTTCGATGTTGCCGTATTTGGGATCAGGCAGTATTTCCCGTTTCGGGACTTCGCGACGACGTGGCATGTTGCTTCCTTTGTGTTTCAGTTGGATGTGCTGGGCACACCCGCGAAGGCCATCAAGACCTCCACTTACTCGACCCGCGCGAACAACAGGTTCGCTCTAACGGGTCTTGGTTGCGCAAGCCCAGCCAGAGCTTGCACAACACCTGAGGTGAATCAGGCTTTCTTGGGGCGCTTGGCGCCGTATTTGGAACGGGATTGCTTGCGGTCTTTGACGCCCTGCAAGTCAAGTGATCCGCGCACGATGTGGTAACGCACACCAGGCAAATCTTTCACACGGCCACCACGCACCAGCACCACAGAGTGCTCTTGCAGGTTGTGGCCTTCGCCGCCAATGTAGGAAATAACCTCAAAGCCATTGGTCAAACGAACCTTGGCAACCTTACGCAAGGCAGAGTTTGGTTTTTTAGGTGTGGTCGTATAAACGCGTGTGCAAACGCCACGGCGTTGGGGCGAATTTTGCATCGCGGGGCTCTTGGACTTGGTCTTTTCGACCTCGCGTCCTTGACGCACCAATTGGTTGATGGTTGGCATTGA
>CAMDCZ010000084.1 GCA_945890735.1 Bordetella parapertussis
CCCTGCCAAATAACTTTCACTTCCAAGGAGTTAGCCATGTCAATCAGCTTAAGGGACGAATTGCAACACCCCACCACCCGCCTGGGCAAACAGTACTTGTCATTGGTGCTGTTCACGATTGTGGTGTCGGTGCTGTTTTTGTTTTTCAGTTTGGAGTTGCCGCAGGCCTTCCACCACAGCCAATCCTGGGTGATGTGGTTCGAGCTGTGTTTCTTGGTGGTGTTTTCCATCGATTTTTTGCTGCGTGTCGCGACCCAGCCCCTGACAGACGCCAAAAATTTCATCTTGCTGGTATTTGATTTCTTGGCCATTGTGCCGTCCGCCTTGGTGGTGATGGCCTACTGGGGGTTGATGCCAGAGCAACACCTGGAGATTCTGGGTTTGCTGCGTTTGTTCCGGCTTTTGCGGGTCCTGCAGTTGCTGCGCATGAGCAGTTTGCTGACCGAGATTTTGGGCATTTCCGTCTTCAGCTTGGTGTTTGGCAACATGGCTGCCCACTTGGGTTTGCGGGTGTTGGTGAGCTCGGTGGACAAAACCCTGCAACTCAATATCTACCAATACGTGGAGCGCCCCATTTTGTTGCTGGCGGTCACCGCAGTCGGCTCTGTCATGGGCATTGCACTGGCGATCACCTTTGGTGTGGTCAACCGCAAGCGCGATGTGATCACCGAAATGCACAGGACCACCATGGATGCAGTGGACAATTTTGAGCGTGACTTCAAGGACGTGTTTGAAAACATCACCCCCGAACAGCGCAACGCCATTTTTGGCACGTTCCGCCGGGACATGGCCAGCTTTGTCAAGAGCAAACTGTCCTACGACGCCATGAGAAGCAGCGCAGACACCTTCCTCAGCCAAGTTCGCGCTGTCGTCAAATCCCGCCCGAGCATGGATGTGCCGTTTCATGCGGTGCTGGTGCAACGGGTGTCGGGTCTGCTGACCACCACCCAAATCACCTTCCCCGCGGCTTTTTATGGCTGGTTGGCTTTGCTGGCCAATCTCTATTTTGTGCTGGTCATGATGGCCACACCTGGTATCACCGGCTTGTTTGTCCAACTGCTGGTGATCTTTGTGTTCCAAGGCTTGTTGATGATCATCCAAGACATGGACCACCCATTGGATTTGGATGGCACCATGTTTAACTCCAAGATCATCGACTGATCCGATCCATCCCAGGCCTTTTGTGGGCAAGCTTCGGGCTTGCCCTTTTTCATCACCCCAACCATTCACATGCAAACAATTTCCTCAAGCACCCCCCTGACTGGCTGGCGGCTCCACGCCTACACGATCATTTTTGAAGCCGATACGCTGTGGGGCCGGCGGTTTGACATTGCCTTGATCTGGTGTATTTTCTTGAGTGTTTTGGTGGTGATGGCTGACAGCGTTCAAGGTCTGCACAATGGGTTTCGCACACCTTTTTTAGTGGCTGAATGGTTCTTCACCATTTTGTTCACCGCTGAGTATGTGATTCGCCTGCTGTGCCATCCGAGGCCGTGGATTTATGCGCGCAGTTTTTTTGGTGTGATCGATTTGCTGGCTTTGTTGCCCACCTACTTGGCGTTGTTTTTTCCTGAGCTTTATGCACTGATGGACGTGCGGGTGATGCGCTTGTTGCGCATCTTCAGGGTGCTGAAGATGCCCGGCTATGTGGCTGAATACCAATGGCTGGTGCTGGCCTTGGGTGACAGCCGCCGAAAAATCATGGTTTTCCTGTCCTTTGTGATGCTGCTGGTGATCATCGTTGGCAGTTTGATGTATGTGATTGAGGGGCCGAACAATGGCTTCACCAGCATTCCTACCTCGATTTACTGGGCCATCACCACGGTGACCACGGTGGGTTTTGGTGACATCACTGCCAAAACCGACTTGGGGCGGTTCGTCGCATCGGTCTTGATGTTGATTGGTTGGGGCACCTTGGCGGTGCCCACCGGCATTGTGACGGCCGAGATGGCCCTGCACTACCGGGGGGACCATTTGTCAGACCATGTGACCACCCGCAGTTGCCATGAATGCTTGACCGAGGGTCACCTGGCGTCAGCTGTTCACTGCCACAAGTGTGGCGCGAAATTGCCCGCTTATTTGCGTAGCTGACCATAGACGCGCCAACCAGAACATGGTTCACCCAGCACCAGGTCATTGACCCCACCGGAGACAGCCATGAACGACATGAGCACGACATTGATTCTGTGGGCCGCCCTGTTGGGCGCGATTGCAGCAGGTTCGATGGTATTGGGGGCGATGGTTGGGATCACCACGCCGATGTCGAACAACACCGTGGGAGCCATGGCCGGTTTTGGTGCTGGCGCCCTCATCTCCGCGCTGGCCATTGAACTGGTGGCGCCCACGGTGCAAGCCCTGTCCCATGCCGAGCCGTCCCAACGAAGTGCTGAAATGGGTCACATGGTGGCGATGTTGCTGGGCATGATGGGCGGCGGTTTGGTATTTCTGCTGCTCGACCAACTCCTGAGTGCCCACGGCGGCTATTTGCGCAAAGGCGCTTATGTGCTGGCCCAGCACACGAAGAACAAACACCAACAACAAGTCGAGCTGATCCAGTCGATTGGCAGTTCTTCGTTTTTCAACAGCATGTCACCGGCTTTGATGCAGGAGCTGATCAAGTTGCTGCACCCCAAATTTTTGGTTGAAGGCGAAACCTTGTTCAACATCGGCGACGCCTCCAACGAGCTCTACATCGTGCGCAAGGGCAGCTTGCGTTTGTCGCACAGCGACGGCACAGGCCACGCTGCCGACCGTGGCGACCTGGTTGGCGAGGTCTCGTTCTTGGCCCACCAAGCGCACAGCACCATCGCTGTGGCCGAACATGGCCCAGCCGAGTTGTTGGTCTTGCACCAATCGCAGTACGAGGCGTTTGCCCGCAAACACCCCGAGTTCGCAGCCTCGGTGCGCGAGTTGGCCAGCCAACGCATTGCGGAAAACCGACATCAAGTCGACGAAGCCACCCATGCGAAGCAAGAATGGGCTGACTTGGCGATTCAAGCATTGCGCAGCAACGGCACCACCCTGCCCACGGCCACCGACCTGAGCAGCATGAAAGACGAACACAACAATGCCGGTATGGCGATTTGGCTGGGCAATTTGCTGGATGTGATTCCTGAGAGCTTTGTGATTGGCACGGTCATGCTGTCGCTGGTGGCGGCCAAAACCGCTGCGGGTGTGCCTTTGACGTTCATGGAAGTGATGCCCCTGACCTTGGTGGGCGCTTTGTTCTTGGCCAATTTTCCTGAGGCCTTGTCTGCCAGTGTCAACATGAAACACCAGGGATTCACCCATTTCAAAATCATCATGTTGTGGTCGGTGCTGACCGTGATTTGCGCTTTGGGTGCGGCCTTTGGCGCCTATGTGGGTGAGTCGATTCCGCACAGTGCGATGATCGTGGTGGAAGGCATTGCCGCAGGGGCCATGCTGACCATGATTGGCTCGGCCATGTTGCCCGAAGCCGCCCATTTGTCCTCGCCCAACCTGGCGGGCTTCTCCACCCTGGTGGGATTTGTCTGCGCCGTGGGCTTCAAATTGTTGGAATGAGACGCTGAATGGCATGGCTGGCCAAACTCGATGTGGATTACAGCGTTGAAGACCAGCGTTGCGTCGCCCGCCATCTGCATGAAGGCCCGCTGCGGATTCTGAAAAGCCTCTACCCTGAAGGCGATGCGGTGTGCCACAACATCTTGGTGCATCCGCCCAGTGGCTTGGTGGGGGGTGACGATCTGCGCATTGGCCTGAACCTGCAAGCCCATGCCCA
>CAMDCZ010000085.1 GCA_945890735.1 Bordetella parapertussis
TTGCACAATGATGATTGGTTGCATCCTGACTGCGCGCAGCCACATCCCCAGCACTACCAGCAATACCTGCTTTACGCAGATCCTCAAGACCGTTTTTCGGTCGTGAGTTTTGTTTGGGGGCCTGGACAATCGACCCCGATCCATGACCATACCGTCTGGGGCCTGGTTGGCATGCTGCGCGGTTCTGAATCATGCCAACCCTACAGCCGAATGTCTGACGGGCGTTGGGTGCCCGCAGGTTTTCAAATAGACATGCTGCCCGGTGACATTGAGGCTGTGTCGCCTCGCATTGGCGATGTGCATAAAGTTTGGAACGCACTGCATGACCAAGTCTCGATCAGCATCCACGTCTACGGCGGCAACATTGGCAAGATTGAGCGCAACAGTTACCGCGATGACGGCAGCCGCGCTGTTTTTGTGTCCGGCTATAGCAACACCACGATGCTTGGCGAACCAGCGCGTCAGATGCCTGCCCGCCCTTCCCCGCCTTCCCCGCCTTCCCCCCCTTTAGCGCCCGCCGTCCCTCCCCCGCCTACCGCAGCTACCGCCCCGGTGGTGCCCTTGCCTGAAGTCGCTTCGGCTGCCCCAGACCATCCTTATGGCGTGACCACCTACCAACAAGTGCGAGAGGCCTTGCTGCAGCGCCAAGAAATCGCCTTGGTTGATGTACGTGAAGAAGACCCGTTTGCACAAAGCCACCCGCTGTTTGCCATCAACCTGCCCTATGGGCGTATTGAAGCTGACGTGTGGCGACGCATACCGCGTTTGGACACCCCGGTTGTTTTGGTCGACAACGGTGAAGGCTTGGCTGTGCGAGCCGCGCCCGTCTTCATCCGACTGGGCTACAGCCAAGTCAGTATCTTGCTCAATGGTTTGGCTGGATGGGCGGCCGGCGGTGGCGAGCTCTTTCGCGATGTCAATGTGCCCAGCAAAGCCTTTGGCGAGTTGGTGGAAGCCCAACGCAAAACCCCCTCGTTTTCAGCGCACGAGGTCAAGGCATTGATAGACCGCGACGCCGACATGGTGGTGCTGGATGCGCGAAGGTTTGATGAGTACCAAACCATGAGCATTCCTGGCGCGATCAGCGTACCCGGTGGCGAATTGGTGCTGCGTGCGAGATCCCTGGCGCCGAGTGCCACCACCCGCATCGTGGTCAACTGCGCCGGACGCACACGCAGCATCATTGGCGCGCAATCGCTGATCAATGCAGGCATACCCAACCCCGTTTGCGCTTTGCGCAATGGCACCATCGGTTGGACCTTGGCTGGACTGGAACTCGAGCAAAAGGCTGACAAACGGTTTGGCGACATCAATGAAGCAGACCGCAGCAAGTCTGCCGCTACTGCTTTGGCCTTGCTTTTCCGGGCTGGTGTTCAGCGGATCGACCGGGGCACTTTGCGTGAATGGCTGAGTGACCCAAGCCGCAATACCTATGTGTTTGATGTGCGCACACCTGAGGAATATGCCTTGGGACACCTGCCCGGTGCACTCAGCGCACCGGGGGGGCAATTGGTGCAAGAAACCGATCACCATGTGGGTGTTCGCGGTGCACGTGTGGTTTTGTATGACGATGATGGCGTGCGCGCCTCGATGACCGCTTCTTGGTTGGTTCAAATGGGCTGGGAAGCATCGGTCTTGAAAGACATTCAAGCCAGTGACCTGCAAGACACCTCCCCAGCAGTGCAAACGCCTGCAGACACCTTGGAGCCGGTACCCGAGGTGGACCCCGCCACTTTGAAAGAATGGTTGGCTAACCGCAGCAACCTGAGCATGGTGATCGATGTCGGTGACAGCGCCACCTATGTCAAAAAACACATACCAGGCGCGTGGTGGCTACTGCGTTCGCAATTGGCGCAAGACTTCACCAGGGTGCACAAAGCCAACCGCTATGTGCTCACCTGCGCAGATGGACTGGCTTCACGCTATGCCGTGGCAGAACTCAAACCACTGGTTCGCCCGGGGGTGGAAGTGCTGTGGCTCCCAGGCGGGAACGCTGCTTGGATGGCACAAGGCTTCAGTACCCAGCAAGGTGAGTCCTATCTGGCCAGCCCGCGCATCGACCGCTACCGTCGCCCCTATGAAGGCACCAACAACCCAGCACAAGCCATGCAGGCATACCTCGACTGGGAGTATGGATTGGTCGAACAACTCAAGCGCGATGGCACGCACCATTTCAAGGTGATTTAGCGCATCCGGTTCAACAAGCCGTCCTTCTTGACCAGGGTGTGCCAGCAGACCGCCAAGAGGTGAACCGCCAGCAAGCCCATCAATGCCAAAGCAGACCATTCATGCACTTCGCTCATCACCTCTTTGCCATCTGGAAATGGTTGCCATAAGCGCGGCAGAGGATAACCAAAAAATTTCACTGGGTACTGAGAAAAACTCGAGCCCAAAAAACCGCTCAAGGGCAGCGCCAGCATGAACACATACATCAGGCCATGGTTGAGCTTGGCCAAGCTTTGCTGCCAGTCAGGGGTGTTGGGCAAAGCCATGGGCACAGAATGCGTGACCCGCCAACCCATGCGCCACAAAATGATGAAACCCAAAACGATGCCAATCGACTTGTGTAAGTTGAACCAAGAGGCTCGCTCACCGGGGGGCTCCTTGGGAATACCCTCCATCCACAAACCCAAAACCAACTGACTGATCAAGCCCAAAGCCAACACCCAGTGCAAGACCACCATCATGCGGTCATAGCGCGCTTGGGTCATTGGGTAACCACGCCCCAGGGCAGTTTGCCGGTTGGGATTTCTTTCACCATCTTGCGCGTGGCGATATCAACCACACTGACGGCATGGCTGCGACCAGAGGCCACGTAAAGCTTGGTGCCGTCAGGGCTGAAAGCCATGTTCCAGGGGCGTTGTCCAATGGCAATGTTCTCGACCCATTCGAAATTGTCGGTGCGCACCACGGAAACATTGGCGTCGCCGCCGTTGGTGGCATAGACAAATGCACCATCGGGGGAGACAGCGACACCTGAGGTGCGCTTACCCACCGCTTGCTGACCCAGCACCTTGCGCTCTTTCATGTCAATGGCGACCAGCAAGCTGTCGCTTTCAACCGCCACAAAAGCCTTGGCGCCATCGGGTGTGAAGGCGATGCCACGCGGACGCTGACCAACCTTGATGGAGCCCACTTGTTTGCGCTTGACCAAATCCAAAATGTCCACCTGGTCGGCTTCTTCGGCTGACACCAGCATCAACTTGCCGTCCGGACTGAAGACACCGTGCTCGGGGTTTTTACCGCTGACTGGGACGGAAAAAGCCAGCTTGAAGCTTTTGACATGGATGAAACTGATGCTGTTGTTGCCTTCATTGGCCACGCCCAGTAAGTCGCCTTTGGGTGAACAGTAAACGGCCTCTGGCGACTCGCCCAACTTCACGCGTTTTTCAATCTTGCCTGTGTTGGGGTCAACTTGCCACAGCTCTTCTTGGTTTTGCTCTGAAATGAAGAGCTTGGTGCTGCCCTTGCAAACCGCGATACCGCGGGGCTTGCCACCGGTTTCAAAGGTGTTGAGCACCGTGTCGGTCGCAATGTCAATGACAGAAAAAGAACCCGCACCTTCGTTGGTGGCAAAGGCTTTGGCTTGGCTCCAAGCCGGTGCTGCAGCCGTCAAAACAGACAAAGCCAACGCTGCGGTGAG
>CAMDCZ010000086.1 GCA_945890735.1 Bordetella parapertussis
AAACAGGATGGCTTGGGGCAAGGCAATCGTGGTCATGGGCGAACTAGGTTGAACGAGCACACTGGCAATCAAGCAGCTTTTTGAGTGCCGATCATGTAATTCACACTGGTATTCCCATCCAACCAATATCGCCGCGTGAGCGGGTTGTACTGCAGGCCTTTGCTGGCTTGCAAATCCAGGCCAGCGGCGCGGCAATGGTTGGCCAATTCGCTGGGCTTGATGAATTTGGCATATTCATGGGTGCCTTTGGGCAGCAAATTCAGCACGTATTCCGCGCCCAAGATGGCAAACAAAAACGACTTGGGGTTGCGGTTCAGTGTCGAGAAAAACACCCAGCCGCCGGGCTTGACCAGCGTGGCGCAGGCCTGCACGATGGACGCTGGGTCGGGCACGTGCTCGAGCATCTCCATGCAGGTCACCACGTCAAAGCTGGCGGGTTTTTCAAGAGCCAAATCCTCGGCGCTCACCTCGCGGTAGCTCACGTTTGGGGTTTGGGTTTCCAGCGCATGCAACTGCGCCACTTTCAAAGACTTGGTGGCCAGGTCGATGCCGGTGACATGCGCACCGGCACGGGCCATGGCGTCACTCAAAATGCCGCCGCCGCAGCCCACGTCAAGCACCTGCTTGTCTTTCAGGGGCACAAAGCCTTGAATCCAATCCAGGCGCAGCGGGTTGATTTGGTGCAGCGGCCGAAACTCGCTGTGGGTGTCCCACCAGCGGTGGGCCAGTTCGGAGAATTTCGCCAGTTCGGCGGGGTCGACATTGGTGTTCATGTAGGCATTGTCGGTGAATTGCCTAAGCCAACAATGACCGCGCGGTGGCCAAGGGCAAGAACAAGCAAAGCGGCTGATCGGGCAAGGCGAGGAAACCATGGTGGGCATAAAAAGCCGCTGCATGTGGGTCTTTGGCGTCCACCACCAAAGCAAACGCCGCAATGTCAGCCTGGCAACAGCGTTGCAACGCATCGGCCAAAAGGGCGGCCCCCAAGCCCTGCCCTTTGAACGCCAAATCCACGGCCAATCGGCCCATGCGCACCACCGGCACCTGCGGGTAGCGCGGTAATTTTTTCAGCAGGGCTGGCGGTAAATCATTCAGGGGAATGCTGGACGAGGCCAGGGTGTAGAAACCCGCCAACTGCCCATGGGCCGTGCTGGTGGCCACAAAACAAGAGGTGATGCGGCGGCGCAGGTCCTGCCCCACTTGCTGCTGAAAATACTGATCCAGCGCTTGAGCGCCGCTTCGAAATGGGCTTCGGTCCAGGCCCACAGACAACAGGCCCACCGAAAAAGTGGGGCTGGTCACTGACCCATCAACCTGGCTTGCTTGGCAAAGGCGCGTTTCAAGGCGGCATTGGGTGGCGGGGGTGCCATCAGTGCCTGGGCAAAGGCCTCTTGGGCCGACACCGACAAACGCATCACCTCGGCCTGTTCAATGGCTTTGCTGGCCGCCTCTTGCACCGCCGCCACCACAAAGTCGGTGATGGTGCGGCCTTGCAATTCGGCGGCGCGTTTGATGCTGAGTTGCAAATCTGCGCTGATTCGCGCCTCCAAACGGGCAGAGGCGGCTTTGGGCTTGGGGGTCAGGGTTGCAGCAGATTCAGACATCGAGGGCTCCTACGTGGGGATCAAAGTGTACGGCAAAATGCCGGAAATTAACAATATGCAGGCGCAATAAACACCGCCGCAGCGGGGTTTGAACAAGCTTGAAAGCTGATCAGTTCTTGCGGGCACCGACCACTTCGATTTCCACGCGGCGGTTTTTGGCGCGACCTTCTTTGGTCTTGTTGTCAGCCACGGGCTGCTTCTCGCCTTTGCCTTCGGTGTAGATGCGGGTTTTGTCCACACCTTTGCTGACCAAATAAGCCTTGACCGCTTGTGAACGGCGCATCGACAGTTTTTGGTTGTAAGCGTCAGAGCCCACGGCGTCGGTGTGGCCGACAGCGATGATGACTTCCAGGTTGATCGCCTTGATTTTGTCAACCAAGTCATTCAACTTGGCTTTGCCATCTGGTTTCAACACAGATTTGTCGAAATCAAAGAAAGTGTCAGCAGCATAAGTCACTTTGGAGGAAGTGGCCACAGGCGCGGGGGCTGGAGCGGGCGCAGGTGCGGGTGCGGGTGCGGGTGCTTCTGCTTTGGGGGCAGGGGCAGGGGCTGGCGCAGGTGCGGGTGCGGGTGCTGCTTTGGGCTGTTCCACAATCGCACCGTCGCAGCCTGGGGCGGCAGTGGCGGGGGTCCAAGAGCTGTTACGCCAGCATTCGCCATGGCTGTTTTTCCAGACTTCACCGGAGGAAGAAACCCAGTTATTGATTTCACCAGCGGCGCTGATGGCGGCAAAGCCCGTTAAAGACAAGGCCATTGTGAGGTTTTTAATGTTTTTCATGAATTTCCTTCTTTGAAAAAGATGGCAACATTTCAATCGGTTATCGAACTTGCCGGGGGTGGGTAACCCCCTACTACCTTCTCATTATGGCACATGGATAAATCAGCCATGTGACATGAGCTTACCCCCTAAAATGAGCGGTTTACCCGTCCTGAATGGACCGTCTCCATGACCCAGTTTGCCAAAGAAACCCTCCCAACCAGTCTAGAGGAGGAGATGCGCCGCAGCTACCTCGATTACGCCATGAGCGTGATTGTGGGACGCGCCCTCCCCGACGCCCGGGATGGCTTGAAGCCTGTGCACCGCCGCGTGCTGTTTGCGATGCACGAGCTCAACAACGACTGGAACCGACCTTATAAGAAGTCCGCCCGTATCGTGGGTGACGTGATCGGTAAATACCACCCCCACGGCGACAGCGCGGTTTACGACACCATTGTTCGCATGGCGCAAGACTTCTCCTTGCGCCACATGCTGGTCGACGGCCAGGGCAACTTCGGCTCGGTCGACGGCGACAACGCGGCGGCGATGCGTTACACCGAGATTCGCTTGGCCAAGATCGCCCACGAATTGTTGGACGACCTGGACAAGGAGACCGTCAATTTCGGCCCCAACTACGATGGCAGCGAAAAAGAGCCGCTGGTCTTGCCTGCCAAATTCCCCAATTTGCTGGTCAATGGCTCGGCCGGTATCGCGGTCGGCATGGCCACCAACATCCCGCCGCACAACCTCAACGAGGTGGTGGACGCGTGTTTGCACATGTTGCGCCATCCGGACGCCTCCATCGACGACCTGATGGACATCGTGCCAGCGCCCGACTTCCCCACCGCCGGCATCATTTACGGCATCAGCGGCGTGAAAGAGGGCTACCGCACCGGTCGAGGCCGAGTGGTGATGCGTGCCAAATGCCATTTCGAGGACATCGACCGTGGTCAGCGCCAAGCCATCATCGTCGACGAGCTGCCCTACCAGGTCAACAAAAAGACCTTGCAAGAGCGCATGGCCGAGTTGGTGCACGAAAAGAAAATCGAAGACATCAGCCACATCCAGGACGAATCTGACAAATCGGGCATGCGCTTGGTGATCGAGCTCAAGCGCGGCGCGGTGCCAGAAGTGGTGTTGAACAACCTCTACAAGCAAACCCAGCTGCAAGACACCTTTGGCATGAACATGGTGGCGTTGATCGACGGCCAGCCGCGTTTGTGCAACCTCAAAGACCTGATCGTCGTGTTCCTGGCGCACCGCCGCGAAGT
>CAMDCZ010000087.1 GCA_945890735.1 Bordetella parapertussis
ATACCCCCGTCAAATGGCTTTCCTCGAACCGCACCACCCCTGCCGTGCCATCGGCAAAGGTTACCTGTAAGGTCAACGGAGACAGGGCTTGAACTTGGACAACATCTGGTTCCATGGTGAGCTTTCAATGCAGAGGCGTAATGGCCATAAGTGGTTTTACATGAAAGTGTGCTGGCTCGTGGTCGTTGAAATACATACGAATAAGGATGCCATAAAAGCTGCTGATGGTGGGCATGGGTCAATCTCCAGATGGAAATTGATTTTTGAATCATGCTTTCAATGGATGGTGTGATGCAGTGAACGCTGAAATGGTGACAGGCTTGCTCTTGTCTATCAAGCGCGATTCATGGTGGGGAGAGACCGGAGATTCAAGACCTGCGCTTGCTGTGCAGCAATTGGATGTTCATTTCTGCTGACAAGGTGGAAGCATAAAATTTCTCGATCATTTCCACCGAGGTTCTGGCATTGCGAGCCAAGGTCAGCAAGTCGATGTTGCCGCCGTAAATCAACCGAAACGTTATGGCGGTGTGTCGAAGACTGTAAAAGCTCCGATCGGTGCCATGGGGGCCTTGCTTGAGGTCGAGTGTTTTCAAAATCCAGTTAAATCCCCAGCCAATCACATCTAACACCAACCGTCGGTTGGCGAGTTCTGGGAAAAAAACGTAATCGTTCGGCTTGCCATAACCACGCGCTGTTTGATACGCCAAAATTTGTTGGTAAGTTAGCACCGCGCGAGGCAGACTGACCGTGGCCGATTTATGGCGCTTGACCTCAGGCAAGTTGAGCCTCAGATAGCTGAAGTTGTTGCGGATCAATTCAATGTGTTTGTTTTTGATTTGTCTGATATCGCCCGGGCGCACGAAGGTATAGACCATAAAGCGAATCAACCAATACATTTCGGGCGGCATCTGATGGTAGGCACGCCTGATCCATGGGCGTTTGCCCTCGCCCCAATCGGTGAAGGTCATCGACTGCAAGTGGCGTGCTGTTTGCAGTAGCCGCTTGTATTCCGTCAGCGTGAATCCCCCGCGCGGATTGATTTGTGATTTCAGTGGCGGAAACGCTGGAATGCTTGGAATCAAATGGTTTCGGTGCAACAAACGCAGCAATTTGCGCGCTTGCGCGATATAGCCTTGAATCGTGGCTGAAGAAAATTGCTTTTGCGTCAAAAAGCTGACGAAGTTTTCCAGTGCTTGCGCATTGATATCTTTCAAGGGCATGTCTTTGAAAAAATCAAAGACCAGGCCTTCCAATCGGATTTTGGCCATCACAAATGACGCATGCTTGATTTCATCGCGGCTGACTTTTTCAAGTTCAGCGTGAAGGATCTCCTGTATCAAGTCATGCAAGCGATCGGCGCCCAGTGTTTGTGTTTGCAGCTGCGTTTGATTCAAGCGATCGACATACCTGCCGGAGGTCAACAGCGCATTGAATAGCTCCTCCGCCTTGACCAGTGCCTCGTCCTTGTCTGTGGTTTTGAGGCTTTGGGTGATGTACTTGCCTGCGCTGTAGAGCCGCAATTGCCAATATTTGCTGCCTGCAATTCGAAATATCTTGAGTTTTTTGGGCAAGCCAGGCACCGTGGTCATGCTTGACTTGATAGGCGCATTTCTCACACGGGGTGCTTGAAAAAACAAGTCATTCGATGCGGTGTATTCCTGAGAATTCAACGGATTCATGCAGGCCCTTGCCATTTAGAGATCTTTATAAAAAAAAAGATCGTGCATCCAAATGTATACGATAAAACTATCGTATTCGACAAATTTAGCAACATTAAACAAATTACTTTTAGTGAATTTCATAGTACATAACCATACCAAATGAATGCTTTTCAAATGAATAGTATAGAAATCATTTAAATTCATAGGCTTACTGGCTGCAGCTCAAGTCTAAGTGAGCTAACCCTCGTTGCACTCGCAGCCGTTGCAGCTACTTCAGCTGCTTTCGCCGAAGTCAAAATCAGTGGCTTTATTGACAAAGCTTACAACCGCAATGCAGTTACTACCGCTGCAGGCGCAAAAACTTCTAGCACTAATCTGGGTCAAAACGCCATTGGGCAAGATCAAATCACATTTGCTATTTCAGAAGATTTGGGCGACGGCATGACAGCTTATGCCAACATTCGCTTTCAGCCTGACATCACAGCTGGTGGTACAGCTTATCCAGGTTCATCTGTCCTGAACGACATGTCAAATGTCGGCATTAAGGGTGCATTCGGTAACGTGCAATTCGCATCAGACTACGGCACAACTTGGTACACAGCCAACATGGCTGACGCTTCTGGCTGGGGCACAGGCGCTGGCAACGTTCACGGTCCTTTGGTTGGCGGTACCAACGATGCCATCATCTACACATTGCCCACCATGGTGCAAGGTTTGGGTGTGACTGTTGCATCAGTTGCTGGTGGTGACGCAACAGGCAAAGGTGCTGGTAACGCAACTGCCTACTTGTTGTCCTATGGCATTGGCGCGTTGAACATCCAGTACGCTGGTGCGCGTGGCAAAACTAGCAGCACAGCTGGTTCTTTGTCTAAATGGGCGACATCTAGCAACGTTGGTACAAACCCAGCTGCTGGTGTGACTGCATCCGTGACAGAAGACATCACTGCTGGCTCAACCGGCACCTCAAATGCTTTGGCAGTGACCTACGACTTGGGCATGGCCAAGCTGTACTTTGGTACCACTTCTGGCAAATCAGGCGGCGATGCTGACCAAAAAGCATCTTCAAGCATCTATGGCGTAAGCATTCCTTTCGGTGCAGCCTCCATTGGCATCGCCTCTAGCAGCGCTAGCCGTACCGCAGCAGATACAACTGAGCAAAAAGAAACTGGTATGCGCCTGTTGGCCAAATACGCTTTGAGCAAGCGTACAACTGCATACTTGCAAAACGGTACAAGCAAAGTGTCTGGTACTACACGTGCCACTACTTCTACCGGTTTGGGCTTGATCCACAACTTCTAATCCAAAGCTGACGCAAGTCAGTTAAAGATTCAAAAGTCTGAAACCCCACCTTGGCAACAAGGTGGGGTTTTTTGTTGTCTGTCTTTTGTTTGATTTTCAACACACTAGGGATTTCACTTGTTACATAAGTATTTAGCTCAGGATTAAGCTATCACCCATATAAATCAGATAAAACAGCAAGGAGCCAACCATGAACAAGCTATTCACATACACCGCATTGGCCACAGCAACTTTCTGCAGCATGTCATCGGCTCTGGCGGACATCAAAATCAGCGGCATGGTCGACCAGGCTATCCAGCGGACAACCACCCACACCAACCCCTCCCATCCTCTCTTGGGAGCTATTGTGAACGGGAATCAAAGTGTGAATGAAGTGGCTTCCACCCTTGCAAATTACAACTATCTGTCCTTCAAGGGCAGCGAAGATTTGGGCAGCGGCTTGAAAGCCACTTTTGAGGTCTCCATCAAAAACGTGGGCCCTGACAATTC